>CAVKBM010000260.1:0-3660 GCA_963654355.1 Bacteroidaceae bacterium
ACATGACCACCGAAACGTGCTGAGCAGTCTCGATGCAGCCTTAGTATCTCTTGAAGTTTTGTTTTTTTTTCCATTGAATAACAATTTACATATCTGTCGAAAATCGAACTATTTTGACTTGTGATATACACGATAAGAAGCATTATTCTTCTTACTTGTCTCTTCTTTGAATGTTGATATATAGCCTATGCTCTGCAAATAGTTAAGCAGTTCTTTGTTTGTATCATTCCTTGCTAACAAAGCCCTTTTGCTTCTGTCATTTATCTCGCTATATGAATCACCCAACACATTCAATGCTTCAGAAATTGTCGTTTTGTCATTATCGTTAGTCTCCATATACATTAGAGCTAAATAGACTTGATCTTCCTGCAATCTTGCATTATTGATAATCCCTAAAACTACTTCGCCTTTAATACCCTCTATATCTTTAGTTTTAACCAATATCCTAGCTAAGTCATTGGCTAAAGATGGTTGAGTAAGGATGTCTTCAGAGAATTTGCGAACGATTTTCTTCTTCTCTGAATATGAGAATGCATTGCTTTGCAATAATACCATTGCAGTACTAGCATCGAATTCGTATTCTTTTTCTATACTTTGCATAAATTCAACGTGATGATATATCAAGTATTCAGCAAAAGCATTTGTACTTTTTACAATGGTAATCATTTTATCTTCAAAAGGCAGCAATCCCTTATTAATTACTAAAAGCAACCTTTCTTTGTCCAATTGTAACATGGGGTCAGACTCATCCAAGCATAGAGTTGTTGCCTCAATCAATCTTTTATATGTATCAATAGGTAGAGTATTTGAACATATAAGATGTGCTATCAAAGAGTAACTTTCTTCTCTTTTTTCAGCATCAGGTAAGCTGTCTATTAAGCATTCTTTCTCATTTTCGATAAAAGTGATTATCTCATTGTCGAGTTTTTGTTGTAGACTATTGAAGTAATGCACAAGATTACCCCAGGAAGGAACAACTATGTTGTCTGAAATGGCAACTACATAGTTGTCTTTATCCTCAATATCTATGATAGAATCTATTTTATTCCTCTGACCCTTCAAATATTTAAGTTTGAATTGTTTTGTCAGTTGTTCATTGTTGATTATAAATAACATCGAATCGACATCTTCGTCTTTTGCAGAATCCTTCATGCTTGACATAACTTGTTCTATGTTCATTCCGACATATTGAACAACATTCTTATTTTGGGTGCTTTTAATTCGGGTGTAGTTCAATTGTGTAACATCCATTTCAGTAGAGCATAAATGTTCAATTATTGTGTGGAGATTGCCATTATTGAGGGCGTAAGCATCATGATCAATAACGCAATCAAGAACGTCTGTGTCGTCTGCGTTTATTGACTCAAAGAGGCAGTTGGAGGAAATCATCAGCACTTTTTCGAGTCCAATGTCTTCTATGTGGTTTATCAAGAAAGCATATTCGTTGTTTAACCACTGAACTTGCTCTTCGTTCAATTCCTTACAATATTGAAGATATGCTAGAGTAAGAATATCTCTTTCCTCATTGTTAGCCCAATTACGTATCATCTCCCATACTTTGGAATTATTCCATTGTATGAAATGTTCGAAGACAACATTCTGTTGTTTTCCATAAAGGTAATATTGTGAAAGAAAATCTAACGGACACATGTCTTTGCGTTCCAATCTATCCATAAATAGGTTGAAATAATCAGATGTACTTGTATGGCTTGCAAGATAATCTAACAAATCGTTGTTTAGAATGGCATCATGCTCAAACATGTCCATTCGTAGATCCTTGACTACATTATCTATTTTGCCTATGTGGTAATCATATGGATTTTTTCTACGAAGCTTTATGTCCAACAGCAAATTCCTGTCAGACTGTGTAACCATACCTTCATAGAAATAAGAAATATAGTCATAGTAGTCTTCGTCGATATATCCTCGTTGAATGAATAAGCTAAGTATATCTGGCAAATCCAACTTCTGATATTCATCAGTATTTTGCAAATCATATTTTGAGAGAAGCATAGATAATTTTAGGCTCTTGACTTCTCTTTTTTGCATTATAATAGTTTTGTATTGTTCGTCAAAATACTTTTTGTTATGCTTAACCGCTTCCAACCGTTTGTTAATATTAAATTCCTTCTTTATATCTGCGATGTTAATAGAGGTGTTATATGATTGATATCTATAAGTATTAGCATTGAAATATCGATATGACACACTATTTGCATTTAAGAGCTTGGAAAATACTTCGTCATTCTTGGCAATAGCTTCTGCGTTATAGGATGTTCCATCAATGCTGAATGATTCGAAGCAACTGTTACATGCAGACTGAATCTTACACAAGAAAAGTATACGCAAATCATAAGTTGCTAAATGTGCATTTTTTGTAGACAGATCTTCTTGCTCTTTAAGTTCATTTTCGGTTTTTGTGATTCCTTTTAGAGCAATATCGACAAAGGCGCGTTTTTGGCTTATGCAACTATATGCTTTACCTTTTCGACGATGTAGTTCTGCAAAATCCTGTGGGTGATAATTTTTGTACACAATCATTGCCAGTAACTTTGTGTAATCCAATTTTTGCCCATTATTTCCACATAGTTTTTCCCTATATTGTTTGTACTCGTTTACAATATTGGTCAAGATACGCATATCTTGTATGAAGAAAGCCATTTCTGATAAGTCATCATCTGGGATTTCATTTTCACCAAAGCCTTGCTCTATCAATGCGCTTTTAAGTTTGTCTTTAGAGTTTGATGGATTAATCACAGGTATGACAGTCGTGATATAATCAAAAAATTTAGTGCGCTCTTCGTCTTCAAAAACATCGTCTTTTATGGCATATATAAAGGTGATGTGTCTGCCGACAATTTTCGACTCGTTTATAAGTTGACATAATTCTCTTAATTTCAAGAATATGTTTGAGGTTCCGAATCTGTCGAGGCCCTCGATAGTCACAACATTGTAATCGGTGACTTGAAAGAAATATAGGATTTCATCAAGGTGCTTATTGAAGATGGAATTATCCTCAGCTACTTCTATTTCTCCATCCTTCAGATTTAGTTTGTTCAACTTTGAATTGCTGTAGGATTTGATAATATATCGAAATACAAAGACAATGGCGAACAAGAGCCACAAAGCACCAACTACATCAAAGATACGGTTTATTTTATAACCGAAATCTAGTAGACTGCAGATGGTGTCAATTCGAGCAAAAGCTGGTTCAAATACGACAAGAAAAGCCACTATCGTAGCCAAAAATCCCAATGAATATTTGTTGAGTTTCTCCTTTGATAAGTGTACAATTCTCCTAAATCGAGAGTTGGGTACATCTTCAGCCTTTTCTTTGTATATCAATTGCTGAAGGATGCTTTGCTCGATTTTTCTGTTGAGATTTTCAATATATTGCTCATTGCGAGATATGCTTTCATCATCGTCCGATGTTTTGGAAAAGCCCTCATTCGCTTGTAAAGTTGCTAGCGAAATAGGAAGATAAACACGTTTGTCATCTTTGAAATCATGCATTAGAGTATGTAATACAGAACTCTTACCAGACCCAAATGGACCAGTAATGGCAATGTTCCTAACATTGAGTTTTTCTGCATGATTAAGAACATTGTCCAAGTCTTTAACAGTCGAATATGAGGAGTCCTCTTTATTCAACAATGTAGG
>CAVKBM010000261.1:0-3655 GCA_963654355.1 Bacteroidaceae bacterium
GTATAAGTCTTCAAGCTTTCCATCTGCCATTTGGAGGTATTTGTCAGCGATTTTCCCTTTCTTTGAAATGCCCCTAATTTGGTCACGAATAATCTCAATGACATCATTTCCAAGTATATCTCTTCTTGTTAACGCATGCCCTGCTTCATTAACGTTCTTTTCGAAATCTTTTATACGATCAAGAATTTGATTGATACGTACTGCAACTTCACGTGGATACTTCAAGTCTTCATTGTATTTATTCTGGAGGGCAATAGCTTCCTGTGCAGCGGCAAGCATCATGCGACGAGCCTCTTCGAATTTATTAAGAGACTGCGTGATACTGACAAAGTGATTGGAAGCCTCAATGTATTTATCAAGTCCACGGATAAGTTCACCACTTTTTATGGTCGCAAGCAATTTCTCTTGAAGTACAATATTCTTGTTGACTCTGTCCATATTCAGCCCCATAACCTCTACGGCCTCGGTAACAGCATTAACATTTTGTTTGAAGTCATCTCCAAAAGCTCTAGTACAATCATTGAATGCTTGCTTAAATCCATCTATTATTGTAGAAAATGCAGGTTCAAATTTGTCAACAGTATCATGTAGTTTACTGATTGCGGATACTAGGCTTGCGCTTGCTGTTTTTGTTACATCAGTCTGAATAAAGTCATAAAAATCATTTTTGTCATCCTCAATCTTCTTACGTGCCTCGCCTGCAAAATGATTGTTTATTGTTGTAAGCAAAAGACCAATAAGACTAGTACTCATTGATACAAGAACACCAATTAATAGATTGCGGATAGAAATATCACTGACATTGTCATTACCATCAAAACCACACAAGAATGTAAAAATTCCGATGAATACTCCCATAAAGGTTCCCATCAAACCAAGATATGTGGGAAAAGCCAAATGCACTATAGATTGATCGTAACGCATGTTAAGCTTTCTTTCAACCTTATTTCGAAGAAATTCATAATCAGAAGTTCCTTTTGTCTTATATAGGTAGATGTTTATTTCTTTAATAAGGTTATTAAGATCTGAGTTTTCCGCACCAACTTCCTTTATTTGTGGATATTGGTTGCCTTCGGCATTGACAAGCAAAGACTCGTAAGAGGATTTCTTTTCAAAAAAGTTTCTAAAAATTTCACGATACTTTTTAGTATCTAAAAAATACCTTATTTGAAGATAAGTAAACACTCCAAAAACTACAACAGAAATAGCTATAGTAGATAATAATGTATTCATTCTAAATCTTAGTTAATTCAAAAACTCTGTCAATAATAGGAAGGAAGAATACTGAGTCATATAATTCAACATCGTCTTGATACTTTTGTTTTACTTCCTTGGTGTAGTAAGTATTGAGAGGAGTAATCATATCATCGGACGCAGCCTTGACGTATTTACACATGTCTGCCGTGTTGTCTATTATATGCTCTTTCTTAAGCAAGTCAAGAACCTCTTTGTAGAGGGAATTGAATTGTTCATATTTTCCCTTTAAAGAAGTTACAAGTGTAGAAAAATTATTATTGATATCACCTACAGTCTTGTATTCTTTAGAAACGTCTCCTTGATATATTTTCTCTGGTACATCTGGTGCATTAGGGTTACGATATAATCCTCCGTAGCAAGTAGACTCCTTACGTTCCTTTAGCAATTTGAGATTGACATTATGATTACCTCCGAAAACTTGTAAAAAGACAAGGTCTATTACTTGTTTAAGAACTAGTGCGTCACAAATAAAGCTATCAATATACTTGCTACCATTACCGCTGAAAACAATTGTCCGTGGTGCTTTTAGCCCATTATCTTTGTACATATTTGCCATATAAAAGAGAATGGAAGTTAAATGGTATACGAACACTGGTTTAAAATCTGAATTCAAAAACTTTCTAATGTCACAAAACTCAGAATTACTCAACCAAAAGTTTATTATATCCTTGGTCGTTGTATTGTCAACATTTTTAAAACATTGATTCAAATCTTCAAGGTCTGGACGCTTAAAACGTAGGGTTTCTGCATATTTATTATATATACCGTTATCCCTTGTTGTACCATATTGATTGAATCCATTCTCCCACAAAACATCACAACCAAAATGAATAGAATTCGCCATTTGAGGCTTATTCTCAATAAAATAGACGAAATCAGTTGAACCACCACCTATGTCTATGACGGATACTGCAGAGGAATCCTTAATGTCATCATTTTTATCAAAGTAATAATATGGAGCTTCGGATTCAGAGAAGCAGTTAATCTGTGAGGCTTGAATTGATAGAATTTTTTCAGATTCAGAAGTCCATAATTCTTTATATGTAGCACGTGTGTTACCCATAAAACTAAGAGGACGAAACCATACCAACCTAGTACGATCCAAGTCTCCATTCCTTTGAAGAATGTTACATTTGATAATGAGTAGCAATTCACGTATGAAAACACGAAGCAATGCTTCATTCTTTTCCCATTTGATATCCGTATGTATTTGTTGGTCATCATTGGCCATCTGTTTCTCATAGAAGAAAGCGATGTTGTGATTGTCAAACAACTTAGGGTCATCAAAACGATTAGATATACCACAGAGCGCAGTACGTATAGGAAATTTATAGTCCAAGCCATCAATGATGGCGGGAAGGAATTCTGTTTTTATCTTATTTTTAGCTTTCTCGAATATCGAATTTTCAATACGCTTAGAGAGCGAAAATTGATTGTCGCTTGGTGTCTCGTGAAGATAGCTAACCATTGGCCTTTCCATCTTAAACAATTCAGGTTTCTTGGCAAGATTAGGAGTTCCATCAGCATTGTTTTTGCATCGAGACATAAAAGTGTTGGAAGTACCAAGGTCGACTGCATATGTATAAGTGTCATTTGACGGCTGGCTCTTCTCCCATACAGGAATAACGAGACCTGTATCACCTAAGACACTAATCTCTATAACATCAAAAGATGAGTTGAACAACTCATAGAATTTTGTTCCTCCGACTGATTTACCAGGCATTTGACGAGAGCGCACAACGACAGGAAGTACTCCATACTGAGCTCCTGTTAATGATGGGTCCAATTCTTTTATTGGTGAGAACCCTTCTGCATTGTTCTTGAAAAATGAAAGAGATATTTGGTCAATGTTGAAAGTGGGAGCTTCAGAATCCTCATCGGCTGCAACAACCAAAATTTTGAAATAATTATTTTCCTGTTCTTTGCATGAAAGTATATTCGGGAAAACACCTAGGTCAAAATTTATTTTAGCATCTTTCATTTCTACAATTTTTCCCATGCCTGCTCTGAAAGGGTCATCTGCATATTCTTTCTGATATACCTTCCCATTATAACGCAAATAGACAGTAACCGAGTTTCGATTTACATGAATATCAGAATCTACATCATTACTCTCAAACAATTCCATGACTTCAGGCTTAAATGGAAGAAGAAAATCATAATTTCTGTCTGAACTGTCATTCTGATAGGTTACGGATTTGTATCTTTCCCTTGAAATGCGATATGGCAGACGGATAAGTGAAGATGTGAAAAAGCTATTAACATCAATCTCGTCTGAATAACTTAACACAAGTCCGTTAATGACAAGAGGATCATTTTGATCTGTCATCACGTTGGCCAATTTGAGTTTGTAGTCATTCCTAATAGCTTGGTCATTTCTAAAGCTTAGTATATATTC
>CAVKBM010000262.1:0-3645 GCA_963654355.1 Bacteroidaceae bacterium
GTTGTAGTACATTTAGTCCTGTCATCTTAGAAATGTCCTCCATGCTCATTGTTTTTTTTGCCGTATGAACCATAAATTGATTGAGCTGTATCCCCAAAAAACAAGAAATGTTTCTTGGCAGCATGAATGAATTCCTTCACTTCTATTTGTGTGAAATCTTGAATTTCATCCACAATGACGTAATCTGCCATAGGCATGTTCAGTTTCTTCCATTGGTGGTAATAGAAGAATTTGAAGTTAGAATGCGCACTACCATTCTCCATAAAACGATTCAGAGACTTAGTATATGCTATCAAAATGACATCATGTCCTGCAGCAAACAACTGTTCTGCTTTATGCATTGCGATGACAGACTTTCCACTACCAGCACATCCTGCTACCAACATAGACTTATCATTTGTATATTCTATTAAGTCCAGTTGGTCGTCATCCATAGTTTCCTCGGAAACATCCCATCCCGAATTACCTGATAATGAATCACGAAGAGAGTTATTATTTCTTTTTGTTACGAATTCCATATCAGACGTTATGTAATCATGAACAAAAGAATTTTCTTCCTTTTGTTGAGAATCTGATGCTTTATCGTCCTCCGGCTTCTGTAATTTCGGGACATCCCCAAGCTCCAATTCTTTGACTTGGCATTCTTTGACTGATTGACTAATTGGATTCTCCAAGTCATTTTCATGAATGGATTTTCCAAAAGCAAATGGTATCAATGTGTCAACAAAATTCATTGCCGACTTACTCACAACCTCATAGCTTTTTGCAAAATCTAAGAACCCCACAATAAACGCAGCACAACTACATGCTTGTTTCCCTACATCCAGATTTGTTCTGCCTGCATGTGCACCTATTTCACTGGCGATGGAGTAATATCTACAAAGTTCCGCACAGCAACTATCCAAAGCCCTTTTGAGTCTTTTCTTTTCTTCATCAACTTTAGATGATGCTATATCAGAATGTTTGCAATAGTAAACTTTTAAAAACAATTCTGGGAGAGCTCGCCCTGTCGGCTTATATTTTGCAGGGCGTTCACAGTATACAAATCTGTTTACGGAGCGATCTTTGATTATTGAAGAATCTCCATTTATCAAATTTATCACTTGTTCTTCTTCACCCCATATATCAAAAATCAGATACTGGCATAAGTTTTCGATAGTGGGTCTAACATTCCTGAAAAACGAAGAATAGTCAGCCTTATTATACGATGCAACAGCTAAGTTGTAATCGTGTATTAAGCGTTCTTTTGTTTGTTCCATTGTAAAAATTATTTTGATGGTTTACCAAAACCTGCTATTTGCACGACATTGATATAACCTTGTTTTTTTGCTT
Source organism: Bacteroidaceae bacterium (assembly GCA_963654355.1). Taxonomy (GTDB): domain Bacteria; phylum Bacteroidota; class Bacteroidia; order Bacteroidales; family Paludibacteraceae; genus UBA1181. The sequence goes on from CAVKBM010000262.1 coordinate 1,333, forward strand.
CTTCTGTCCATTTTTTAGCGAAGTCTGTATGGTGTGCCGTATCACTATTGATGGTATCCTCATATGTCCATACAAAAACACTGCTGATATAGAAATCTGTTAATTGTGTAATGTTTTTTCCAAAAGCCCTTTTAGCTATTGTGCTATTCTTAGAGAGACGGCCAATTAACATTCCATTATGCCAAAGGTAATAATTTCCGCAAGAATCCATACAGACAGATACAAAATCATCTTTCTTAATGCGACTATAAACATATGGATTAATCTGTTCGAACAACCCTCTTTGTGCTGTGAATGAAAGGAAATACTTATCAAGTCCTGGATCAACTTCCGTGTATCTGAGTTCATCGTAGTCAGGAGCAAGGTATATTCGTCCCTCATCGAGGGCATTTTCTCTTTCACCTTTAAATATATACAAGCGTTTCTTGGCTCGTGTATACGCCACATACATAAGTCTGCGTTCTTCTTCCAAATCAGCCATGTCATCAACACATGGTGGTTCTCCATTTTTGTATTCACGTCGTTTACATAATGGAAGATTAGCAAATGAGGGTGTCGTAATTACAACATCAAATTCAAGACCTTTCACCTTGTGCATTGTTGTGAGAACAACATTAATAACAGATTCTTGTAGTATTCTTTCATTTCTATGGTTTTCATAGATTTTGTAAACTTGCCCTGCATCATCACGGTTTGCAACCTCTTTTATATAATCAGCCAATTCTCGCCACGTATGTGTCTCTGAATCAGAACGTATCGACTCAATATAGTTCAATACCAAACAGAAGGCCACATCAAGTAAGAAAGTATCCCAATTAGGCGAATCGGTCATTTTTTTAGTAAGAAATTTCTTGATACCATGAAGTGTTTTATCGTTCTTCAAGACGATATTCTGATTTGGGTGCTTCAATAATGAATCAATAAGATAATAAATTTCTCGTTCGCGCCAAAATTCACCTATGCTCTCTCCTTGGATTCGGATACGAACACCAGAAGGCACAATATCTTTGATCTTGGAATAACCACGATATACCTCATTATTCGTTCTAAAAAACACTGCTATCGTATCAATATGCCGTTGTTTCTTTTGAATATAATCATCAATGTTTATAGCTTCTTTATTCTCTTGAATAGCCCAGTTGACAATAGAGGGAAGTTCACAAAACCATGGCTTGGTTCCTCTAATGGTATTGTCAACTTCAAAAACATACGGGTCTTTTGGCTCATACTGCATGAGAGATTCTGCAGAATGAGGAACTCTGTCTTCAGTGATAAACTTAGATGCTTTATCCAATATCTTCTGATAAGACCTATAGTTTGTAAACATTGACATCTGCTTCGGACTAATTAATTTATTCCATTCTTCATAATAGGGTTGCGGTTTTAATGCGAGTGCATAATCCTGTGGAGAAAGAGTCCGTTTATTGCCAAATTGATCTCTTGGAATACGGTCGAAGCCATAAATACTTTGATTTATATCGCCAATAGTAAAAAATTTTAAGTTCTTAAAAATCTCATGAATACAACAGAGAGTATTGAGACGAAGTCGTGTTATGTCTTGAAATTCATCTACAAGCACAAATTCGAGGCTTCTGAAATGTGCCATAAAATCTGCTGGATTTGTCTTTATATAATAAAGGAATGAATCTTCCCACAATTCGGTAGGCATGGAACTCAATTGTTGCCCAAGGCATTTCTTTGCCAAAGCATGGAATGTGTACACATGAATCTGATTGGCAATTCTGCTCATACCCAATTTTATAAATAGCGCATTTAATCTGTTGCGTAATTCTACCACAACAGCACGATTATATGCTAAAACCAAAATATGCGTAGGGTCTATGTGCTCCTTATATATCAGACGAGCACACCTAAGTGTTAGGACATGCGTCTTTCCTGCCCCAGGACCAGCAAGTACATTTATATTGTGGTTCTTTGGTTCTTCGTAGATGCCCTTTTGCTCCAGATTGTTTTCAAGTCTACTCTCTTCTACTTTCAGAGCCTCTTCTGAAATTTCTGACAGGATATCTGAGTTGTTAGGAGCATAATCTCCAGCAAGACTTAGATAATCTTCATAACTGCAACTTAGGAAATATCGACGAATATATTCCCCTTGAGATTGTTTGTCCTCAATCATGGAAAATATGTCCATGCAGGCAAGGCGTATTTTCTTTATCTGCTCTTGATTGTCAAAATCTTTACGATATTCATACATCGATGACTTTTCATCATTTCCTTCTTCGATTGGCAATTCTGTAGTATCAGTAGCCGAGATTTCTATTCCGCTCTTTTGAAGTGCTGAGTGTTCCACAT
>CAVKBM010000263.1:0-3634 GCA_963654355.1 Bacteroidaceae bacterium
TGCCATACTCATATGCAACCTTCAAGTCAAGGTTCATCATCTGCTCCATCATGGTGCGCTTCGAAGAAGTGATGCCTTCATCGAAGAGCAGTTGTGCCTCCACTTCCGTCACGGTACTGCCCTCAATGGCAGTAGAGTGCGTAATGATGGAGTACAGATAGAACTTGTCGTAGTCTATCTGTTGCGAAATACCCAACTCTTCATGCTGATGTAACAAGGCAAGTAATATGTCTTTGTTCTTTGCGTTCATTTTGTAAAATTTGGAATTCACACCAATAACGTATTAGCATTACTCTTCTTTCACAATCCACGTTGTACAATTCAACAAACAGCCATCAATTGCAACATCATTATGTAAATATTTGTCTTTTATTGCAATTACTTTACAACAAACTTTTTCCCATTCCTAATATATATGCCTGGGTTTAGTTCACCTATTACTTGGGAATTTTTCACCTTAACGCCTTCTATTGTATATATGGCTCCGTCAGAAAAATTCTCGGTAACAACATTTTTTATTCCTGTGTTTGTTCCTTCAAAGATAGCTGTTATGACAATATCATACGAAGGCATAGAACTAGGTATGTTTTCCCATTTTAGGAATTTATATCCTTCTATATTTGGCTCGGGTAAATTCTCGATTTCAATACCAGATGGCATATAGTCGCAGGTTGTGTAATTATTTACAGAAGTCATATTATAAGTGGATGCCCTGCTTTTATTTGGAGTGACATTCTTTGCTTCGTATGAAATCTTGTAAGCGTTAAAATAAGATTCGTCATTTTCGTCTTTGTATTCTTGAATGGATTTAAACTCTTTCCAAGGATAGAACTCCTTGTATAGTGAACTTGTTCCTTGTGGAACTAAGAGTATAATGTTACTCACATCCTTAAAACACGATTCTGTATATGAAAGGTCTGCAAGATTCTGGTGACATACTTTGAAGTATCTCAGTTTATTTGAACTGAAACAATCCTCTTCCAGAGAATTGACTTTTGGTGATACTATAAACGTTTCTATACCAGCCCCTTTGAAACATGCTTCACCTATTTTTGTTACACCTTTAGGAATATTGACTTTTTTAAGTGCAGAACAGTTTCCGAAAACATAACTTCTAAATCCATATCGTGTACTGCTACCTAAATTTTTGATAGTCTCAGGAAGGTATATTTCCGAAATGTTTCCACAGTTGGCAAAAGCTGCTGTACCAATTTGGCTTATTGAATTAGGCAAATCAACATGGTTCAAACTGTCGCAGCCATAGAAAGCGCCTGCTCCAATAACGCTTATAGTATTTGGTAACTTTATTGATTTGATTTTACAATCTTGAAAAGCTCCATTCTCACAAGTAACATAGTTAGAACTCCATGAAATAATATTTGTTGGTTCAATAAATTTTGTAACAGTATATGCAATACCTTCAAAAGTAACAGTTTCCGGTATAACAATATCACCATCCAAATCCTTGTTTTGTCTTGCTATAGTGGCATGTTGATTTGCAAGAATATATCGGATTCCATCTATTCTTGTTATTATTTTGTTTGGTTTGACAGGTTCTGTTCCATCATTATACTCTGAAATAGATTTGAAATCTATCCAAGGATAATATTCTTGGTATATACACTTACTACCTTTAGGAACAATCAGGTCAGTCTCTTGAACATTTCCAAAACTTGCATCCATGTATTCTAATTTATCTGGATCTTTTATGCAAATCTTTAACGTTTTCAGGGAATTTGTTGCAAGACTTTTTTCTGCGATTTCTCGGATGTTAGTCCCTAGTGTAATTTCCTCTAGCCCTGACCACATAAAACAACCAGATGCTAATTTATTAACACCTGCTGGTATGTTTATGCTTTTAAGTTTCGTACATCCACCAAAAGTAAATGAGCAATACCCATATGTTGTCTGACTTGCTAAGTCCGTAACGGTCGAAGGTATCTCTATATTGGCTAATTGTGAACAATATGCAAAAGATGCAGCCCCAAGCTGCTTGACATTAGAAGGAAGTTTCACTTCTCTGAGTTTGTTACATCCATAGAATGCTCCTGCAGGAATTGTAGCAATACTATTTGGCAATTCTATAGATTCTATTTTTGTCTCTTGGAATGCTCCTCCTACAATTGTTATACGACTGCTTGAGTAACAAGTTAAATCTTTTGGAGTAATAATGCTTGATACAGTGTATGATACTCCTTCATATTGTATTGAAGAAGGTATAGTAATGCATCCTTTTAGTGATTTGTTCTGTCGTCCAACAGTAGCAAATCCATCTTTCAATATATACTTAATGCCATTGTCTGTTATATTGATTTGTTCTGGTTTGAAAATCTCAGAGCCTTCCCCAAATTCTTGAATTGTATTGAAATTCGACCATGGTTCATATTCTTGATATACACTTATACTTCCTTTGGGCACATACAACTTTGCATTATCCACAGATCCAAAAGTGTTCAAAGAATAGGATAACTTAGTCAAGTCCTTAACACCAATTTTTAGAGCTTTCAAATCCCTTACCGCAAGGGAATTATCTGCAAGAGTTTTCATTCCTTCTGGAATATATAAGCTGTCTATACCGCATCCCATGAAACAACCTGCACATAACGCATTTATACCGTTAGGAATGTTTATATTTTTGAGATTGGTACAGTTGCCAAATGTGTAAGAAACAAAACCATATCGAGAAGAACTTCCAAAAGATGTGACAGTTGAAGGCAATGATAAATCTTGCAATGCGGTGCAATTTGCAAACGATGCTGCTCCTATGTTTGTAAGTTGTTCTGGTAACACTACTTTATTTAAGTTTTGGCATCCGTTAAAAGCTCCCGCATTTATAGAAGTTATGGTGTTTGGCAAAACTATAGAGGTTATTTTGCAATCTTGAAATGCACCACCTTCACAAGTTACCATATTTGATGACCACGAAGTCAAATTTGTAGGATCAACAAAGCCTGTTACATTATAACTTTTTCCATCGTATGAAATACTGGATGGAACAACAACAGCCCCAGACAAATCTTTATCTTGTCTTCCTATTAATGCGTGGCCATTCTCTATTAAATAACGGATACCATCACTATTAATGACAGTCTGAGCCATTATGCTAATTGGCAAACATGCCAAAAGCACAAGAATTAATCTTTTGTAAAAATGGGTAAATTTCATACTAGTATATTTTATTTACGTAAATAGACGTGTAACCGTTCGTTGCCTGTTTTTCCGTTTGGGTTACCGCCAACTGACCTTGCAAGCTTGAACAGTGTTTTGTCTGTTTTAATATAGATACGATTCAGCCATAAAGCAGCGAGGCAAATAACCATATTATATTTGGAGAAGCTTCTAGTTCTTTGTGTGTTCTATTACCACAACGCAACTTTCCCTGCAACGCCCAAATCAAGCGTAGCAGTTGCTACTCCAAGAGCTTGGAACACTCGGCTCATGGTCTGTAGGGAAATAGGTGTCCGACCTTTTTCCAGTCTGGATATTTGCGCTCTCTGCACACCAATGCGCTCGCCAAGTTCTTCCTGGGTGAGTTTCTGGGCGAGACGTGTATTGCGAATGGCTTCACCCAAGTAATGTGAGTTCACCTCCGCTTTGAGCTTTGCTTCCATTGCATCACGCTTGGGCGTTCCTT
>CAVKBM010000264.1:0-3615 GCA_963654355.1 Bacteroidaceae bacterium
TCACTCCTTGCATGGACTTGAAAGGTTCTCTGTTCAAATTGTTCGCAGAATATCCCAATATAGATTTGCATGCCATGGGATTCCCTACAGGTTGGCAGGAAGAGGTGTTGTGGCAATAGCGTTTTTATGGAATTAAAAGGGAGGACATGTTGCCCTCCCCAATCATTTTCTAACCAAAAATCTCTCTCAAAGCGGAATTAATAATAACTTGAATAGTGAGACAAGTGTGAGCTATGCGAGCTGTGCAAAGAATGAGATTTATGCGAATTGTGCCCCTCAAGTTTCAAAGATTTTGCTAACAAATTTATAAGCTCGCCTTTCACCAGTCATGGGATCTACCCAATCGTCAATCTCTTTAGGTATGGAAATAACGATATATGCTCCATCAAATTTTACAGACCCATCATCAATTTGGTCATAGAAAGTTTGGTCTGTCATAGAGACCCACTTGATTCTATATCGTGAACCAGACCAATCAAAATCGATTTTAGCTTTACCATATTCCGTCTTGTATATTTCAACATTGGTAACCTTCATAATTGATTCTGATGGTTGGCTTACATTAGCAAATTCAACATCTGTCAAATATGCCTTATAGTTATTCCAAAATCCATGATAGCCGTATTTGTTGTAGGCAGCTTCAACAATGTCTGTGCTGCAGTGCTTTACGACTTTGCAAGAATTGTTGTTTATAACCCAATTCTCTTTTTGCTTGCCTTGTGGTTTGTACGAACCATCGAATTCTATAACATCAAGCGGCTTTGCAAAATCAATGTCTGTGCCTTGCACCGCACCAGAATGTCCATCGTCTTTGACAATACGAATCCACTCTTTGGGGTTATCCAAATCTATACCACCAGGACATAGTCCACCTGTCTTGCAGCTAACTGCTAACAGTAATACTCTCTTCTTCATAAGTTTCCTCCGAATTTAATCTTGTCTCCAAACTTCTTAAGAAGCATTTCGCTTACCAGTCTTCGATGACACTTTTCTGGTGTGGGTTCGGAACACAACAAGACAACATTCTGATACTTGCAAAAAGTATCAACAAAATTATCTATGTTTGATTCCTCTTCCAACTGCTTGAAAAAGGCTTTCTCAAAGACTTTGTAGTCTTTTGACATCATTGTCCCTTTAGTGCGTACTTCTTTTAGAAGTTCCTTCTTGGGAGCCAAGTCAATACGATGAACATACTTGCATCCATTTGCCAAGTTCTCCAAGAAATATGGCAAATCTTTCTCAAAGGCAAAGCGTGACAATTGCCCATTGGGATTAAGCCGAACATCAACAAGACAATCAATCTTGTTTGCTTTTAGTATCCCAAAAAACTGTTCGGATGTTTTTTGGGTAAAGCCGATGTTAAATAATTTAATCATAGTCATTGACATTAGTGTTATACGTTTTCTTCCAACCGTGCATCAAATTCCAATATCTATCGCAGAAATCATTGATTTTTTCTTCTCTGTTATTGCCATAATAATTATCTATTACAGGTTGGTCGCCAAACAGAGAACTGTTGAGAATGTCAAGTTTCTTTATTTCTGCCTTTTTCAGTATAATATCAGCTAACAGCTTGTTCAATGTGCTGTTTGTTTGCGTTGTGATGTCACCTATGGAATTGCTTACTATATGTTTCACTTCAAGCCAAGTACCAAATTGCTGTTCAACCTTTTTGCTGACAAGAAAGTATCGATGGCAATCTATGGGATTTTTCTCGCTACACATTAAAGCCAATGTAAACCCTTGGTCATAAGCGTTTTCTATTCGCTTCAGACCATCTAAAAGCAATTCGTTGTTTCTAAATTTTGTAAAGTCAACAATCTCGTCATTGGCATTTAGCTCTGTTCTTTCTGGCCTATTACTTTTGGGAATAGGGAAAATGTCCTCAAAGAAAATGTCTGATGCTTTTGAAAAAACACCTTGATCCGGCAACGCTTTTGCGCCCAACTCTGGCATATGGATGTATGGAATACCATAAGTTTTGCCTGCCATTCTTAGACTACCCTCATTGCATAGAGGATATTGTTTGGAGAAGGGTACAGAACGAACATCTACTAAATGTGTCACACCAAATTGGTGTAAGGTTTTATACATCCCTTCCAAATCAAAATTGCTTTCTCTTTGGAATAGTGTGTAACCTATGGTGTATATGTTATTTTTCGTCATAGTTTATCTCTAAATTTGTTTTTGAACGTAATTTTTCCTTGGTTGATAGCGTATATGAATATTCTATATATGTGTTTTCACCCACACATTTGAATTCTTCATTACTTGCAATCATGGAAGTCGCTTTCCCATTGTATTCATTCTTGCAGTACTTAAACATTATGCGTTTCCCATCAGCCTTTTCCACAAGATACATAAGAATTAAATCCTCTAAGCCGATTTCAAAGAAACGGCAGCTAATGGCCCAATTTTCGACTGCGACCATATCATCGTCAATAATATATGATATTGCAGAACAAATGCCAAGGCTTTCACCAGTTGGTCTGTACATCTCAAAATAAACCGAAATAACACCTTTGGCAAAAAGACTGTTTTGTTGAGACATATTGAACTGGTTAGTCTTCTTGTATAATTTTTCAGCTGTGAACTGGTTCGTGTCTCTAATTGCCTTTACATGCAATACAGGAAGATGATTATTGCTTCTCAGCACCTGAATCATCTTATATTGTTTTCTTCTGTTCTGCGCATTCAAGGATAGTTCATATCTGTCGAAAACACATCCAACAGACAGTAATGTTATCAACTCCTCATGAAAATTCCAGTTTGGTACGCAAATGCCTGGTATGTTATTTCTAACTTCATCTCTAATGAGTTCATTGTCATCGATAAAAACAATTGATTTAGGCAATATTGACAGACTTGCTGCAATTTCCTTGACATTTGAACTTTTATCATTATCATTAGCAACAATGCAGTCTATACTATTTTTCAAAGGAAAGATTTCTTCATCGAGGATATCCATTGCCTTTGAAACCATTTTAGAGTCATTTCTTGAACAAACAGCAACGTATATGCCCAAGCTATCTGATAACACTTTAACAAAGTTCGCAAATCGTATATACTGTGTACCAATTGTAGTTTTCTGGTTGGCTATGATTTTGTCTATTCCTTCTTCTGACAATGTTCCGTTCCACAATGTGTCATCAAGATCCAATACAATCGCTTTGTAAAGTGTCTTAAAACGGCAGATAAACATAGCTATAATTTTCATCACCATTATACACACTACAGACACTTTTGTCTTACTTGATAAATCAATTAGACACAAAAGATCCTGTACATTGTAACAAAAATTATAAACTTCACCTGTCTTTTGATTCTCACCAATAATTGTTAGAACGCAGAAGCATTCTTCTTCTTCTTCATCTGAATTTAGATTCACGGTTAAACCATAATTCGCTAATTGTGACAACAAATAAGCAAATGTCTTATCTTCTTTGTTAGCAAATAGACCCAATCCCTGGATATTGACATTAAACAGAGAGTCGTTATAAACTCGAAATGCGTTTATAACATTATCAATGTAGAAATTGACAAAATGGTTCATACCAACACTATTTTGCCAACGGCTACCATATTGGCATGATTAACAATGGTGGGTATACATAC
>CAVKBM010000265.1:0-3596 GCA_963654355.1 Bacteroidaceae bacterium
GCCCAAGCAACACATCTGACAGCGCCAACATCTAGTCCGATAATGGCAAAGCCAAAGGCAACGCCAAAAACGGCCGCAAAGCCAAAACAGGCGCCGATAAAAGCAACGAGCGCTCAACCGGAAACGGTATCAGAAGCCTCTGTACCAGTTAAACAGGTCAAATCTGAACCGACAAACCAGGTGAATATCAACTTGCTAAATAAAGTAAAACAAGTTCAGGATGCCGCATCTGATGAAGATGATGATGCGTTTGATACAACTGGAATTGATATTAAGGAAGAATCTAAACCGATTCCGGCACCAACACCATCCGTGGCGTCGACACCAGCAATATCGGAGACACTAATTAGTACGGGTGATCCGAAAAAAGACGCTCTGAAAACTAGAATTGCCGAGATGATGGCTAAAAAGAAAGCCATGCAGAATGCGTAGTTTAAACATAGAAAGGTATTTATAACATTATGTCCAATTTCGATTTTAGTAGACTTAACGGCATCATTGCCGAAACCAATATTGATGACGTCAACGCTGAATCGTCTGAAAGAGCTCCAAAACTCCCTGATGGCGTTTATCTTTGTGAAGTTGTTGAGGCCGTGTTCGAGACATCCAAATCTTCTGGAAATGACCAGTTGAAGATGACACTCAAAACAGTCGAGGATGGCACTACAGTTAATAGTGATTCATATGGCCAGCCAGTAAGAGCCGTCGCAGAAAAGACTGCAAATCGTATCATCTATAAGTACTATCCATTGACAAATAATGATCAGTACAAGAGAATGTGTTCTGATTTATGCAAGTTTGAAGATCCGTCAAATCCAGGCGTGCCATTCGTACAAAAAGAAGATATGAGTCAAGATGGTGAGTATCTTGATTTGGCTATTCAAGGTATTGTTGCCGGTGGTTTCAGAATCTATGTTCAGTTGACAACTCGTTTGAATAGAGGTGTTCCACTTAGTGAACCAATGACCGCCGAGAATTCCAGCCAGTGGCCAACGTTGATGTCTTGGCACAAAGCCAAAGGTATGGGATTCGATTTAGACGAATAATCATTAAAAAAGTTCTCCGAATGGAGAACTTTTTTTAATTAAGCAATTTTGAAGTCGATTTTACCAGTAAACACGCCATTTTTGAGCCAGCATTGAATTGGGTCTTTAGTTACGTCGCCAACGGAAGTTAGTTTTTTGCCGTTATTGAACATTTTGGCTGAAAGGTCTTCAAGTTGTTTGATGCCATCCTGCAAATCATAAAGATCGGCGAATGCAATAATACCATGAATGACGCCATTTTCCATTCCGTTGAATTTTAACTTGATTGTGCCAGCTCTCGTCATCTCATTGGCAATTTTATCAAGCATACCTTTTACGAAATCTTCTGAATTGATTTCATCGTCTTTAGCTTGAACCTTGTAAATGGATTTGTATTTTTTAACGGCGTCCTGCATGTTGTCGGCTTTAATATAATAAACTTTCTGTGCCATAATAATGATACCTCTATATAAATATGATACTATAAAATATTGATAAAAGAAATTATATTTCTTTTGTTTACTTTTGGAACAATAAATAGTAAAATAAATTACACAATTAAGAGAGGGTAAAAAATGAAAGTTGCGGATGTTATTGAAAGACTTAATGTGAGCTCGTTGAAGAATGCTGATTTAAAGTATTGTTTTGTTAAATATGATAAAGGAACAAAAGTTCCTATGCGATACGATGGTGAATTTGCCAGAACAAATGTCATGAGTGACTTTGTTTCGTTGGATGAAATATCCACCTCGCCAATCAAAGATCAATTTGACGGTCTTGGCATATCCGTGCAGGCATCAAATGTCTGCGGTGTTGATATCGATCATTGTGTTGATGTTCCGTTTGATAAATCGACAATCAGTGATTTTGCTTTAGCCATTATAAATATGTTTAAGGATTGGGCGTACGTAGAATTTAGTTTTAGTGGAACTGGAATACGTATTTTATTTAGAGCCGAAAACATTGATGATTATAAAACATATTACTACATCAAGAATTCATCAATTCATACTGAATACTATCAATGCGGAAGTGATACTGATTGTGAAAAAAGATCAAATAGATTTTTGACTGTAACCGGAGTTTCATTATATGACAATCCGATTGATAGCAACACTACACATATGAATATCATCATTATGTTTTTGAATATGTATATGCGTCGTCCGACCCCATTAATCAAATCTGAAGAAGCATCCGCAGACACCATTGACAATCGATCTGTTTCGACGTTAAAAAACATACTGTTTAATTGGATGATTGTTGATTCTACATTATCTGATTTATGGTTCCATCCAGCGCCAGGATCGGGGAAAGATGAATCAGAACGAGATTACCATTTGTGTAAATGGATTTATACTAATGTTACAAAAGATAAATCCAAAATCAAAGAGTTGTTTGAGATGTCTGATTTTTACAAATCGAAAGATCATAAGCACATATCAAAATGGAAATTCAACAATAACCGATATTATGAGTATATTTATCAGTGCTTACAAGAAGGTAGATGATTTTAACAAAAGGTATTGACACCATTTGGATTAAATGATATTATATTTACGCTTAGAAATAAGCATTGGATAGCAAATAAATACCAAACATAAAATTCCTTTTACCACTGCCGTGTACGAATTGGACATTCGATATATCGTACGCGGTTCTATCTAACAGAAGAAACCTTTACGCGGCTAGATAGATAAGTAAATGGCATAGCCATTGAAACCAATTCTTCTTACAATCGCTCTTTGAAAGAATAATGATTGCAACCCGATGCAGGCATCTGATATGATGGTCGGGATGGCGGCTCAATAATAAAACGAAATGGGAGATATTCCAAATTGTTGAAAACTATAATGGTGACATCGATAGTAATCCAGATTAATGGGTCTGGTTTAATGCCGTCAGTGCACACTGCTGTGAACATAAATCCTAACACTTCTGGCCGAATAAGCGGCTCCGTAGCAATACGCCCCACGGTAAGTTAGATTAGCTCGTTACTCGTTTGACTTCCGCACACGAATCAATCGGTATGCAGAGACGTCTTCGAAAGAAGGCTTTTACAGAAGGATAAGGATAAGTAGCCCAAATCTGCAAAAAACAAGCGATTCTCCACGAGTTGCTAAATGGAACAAACTGAACGTTGGGTGAACGTTTTCAATCATTGCGTTGAAGTAGTATAGGAGAGCAATCTCCCTTTAGATAAGTCATTTGGTCGCTCCATTTGGCTCAGTATCTACTGCTACTAGATTAATAATGCCAACAGGCAAGTGTTGTATGGCGAAGGTCGGCAATCATTATTCTTTCAGAAAGCGATTTTATTTACCAAAATATTGCCGAATAGTCAAGTGGTAAGACAATAGACTTTGACTCTATCATGCGTAGGTTCGAATCCTACTTCGGCAGCCAAGCCCGAATGATGAAATGGTAGACATAGCAGATTTAAAATCTGCCGAGTAAATAACTTGTGCCAGTTCGAGTCTGGCTTCGGGCACCAAAAGGGTGATTATTCCGTTAAAGACACGGGGCAGTCTGTAAAACTGTTGCTTATGCTGGCTGTGAGCGTTACACAGA
>CAVKBM010000266.1:0-3579 GCA_963654355.1 Bacteroidaceae bacterium
ATAGAATATCGAGTTAAACAAGATGTGTTTTGTTTCACCGCTCATTTTATTATCACAATACACAAACGGATTTTCATTTGTGTACAATGTTAATGCTTTCTCTAATATGATTTCTATACTGCCATATAAATTCAGGTCCGTATTTCGTACATAGCGTTCGTTGATATAATCTTGATTTGAGGTAGGAAGTTTTATGGTATCTACCAAAATCTGTTGTTCTCTATCATTAAGACAACGAAACCACACTCTAGCACTATCTGCATATTGCTGTATTTTATGTGTAAGAGCTAAAGATTTCTCTCTGCTTACTGTATTAATATAACGTATACGAATAATGCGAGAGTATACATATATGATGAGCTTGCAAATAATAAAACCAATCAACCCCCATATAGTTGGATGAACCCAATCAAAAGGATTAATCCCTTGCTCATAGACAAGCAGTCCGATGACCAAGCCAATTGAAAAGCAGACTAAGTTATTTGATTTTATTAGCTCTGTTATATCTATTTTTATATCCGGCATTGATGACGATTTTAATGTTAAACACCATTGTAGTTGTCCCATCTCCATTTAAGGAAATCACGATTTATGTGGTCAGGAATGAATATGCGAGGAGGAATAGAAGCTCCATATGACCAACGTGCTTTCTCTGACAAAAACACATCACCATCCACAGAAATACGCAAATGACCAGCGTCGAACAAATAGTGAATGTCCATTCGCATAGGAAAACCATTTGCTGCAGTGTCTTCGCCATGATACTTGAATGGAACTATATGGGCGGCCTCTAATACTTCAGGCATTTCCACATTTGTAATGACACATCTTCCATACGCAGCAAGGACTTCTTTTCTGAAGCGTGCTTGATTTGGACGATATTGACCTCTTACAAGTTTTCTTTCTGTATCAGAAACAACTTCAGACGAAATTGTCTCTTTAGTATTGAGTATAGCTTGAATTTCAGAATCAATCTCAAAATTATAATAGTAGCATTCTTCCATCCTTGTATGGCCCTCCTCTGCTCTATTCAGATAGCCATAATGAGCTAAGAACAGAAGATATTCGCGAGCAAATCTTTCATCATTTGACGCAGGAATACAACTTGCCCAACTACCCAAATCTAAATTTCCATTTCGGTATGCTTTAATGTATTCAACATAACTATCAACAGGACGATTGGGTGTTCCTGATAGAGGAATAACAATTTTGACAAGTTCTTCCACTGTAATATAAGCATTGCTATCATACAACAAGCCATTTCCTAAAGAACGTACAATTGCAAGAATTAATTTAAGCGGATGCAGTTCTATATTAGCATCTTTCCATTCTTTGCATTCATACTCGGTTTGAATGTTTGGGTTTGGCAACTTGAAATTTATTATTGACAATGCAGCAAATTCAGTCTGCGAAATTTCATGTCTAGCAACTTTTCTGCCAAAATCAGTGAGAGTAATCAGACCACCATGACTTTTTGCAGGAATAAGATTCAAAGCCTTCCAATATTGACCAGAATTCCTAATGATATTTCGTTCACCCACACGGCGTTCCAAATCGACATTGACACCCGTTCCTTGCAAGTCGTGTGACAAGCCAATCAGTTCTTTTGCGAATTCCTTTGAACTGTACTTGAATCTGCCTTCAAGTTTTTCCATGCGGAATAACACTCCCAATAATACGACAGGGTCATTTATGCCCTCTGTACATTGGAGACAAGCCCATTTCCATTTGAAATCAGGAAATGGTTTTGATGGTTTTTCTAATATTTTGTAATCCATATTATCCTTTATATAAGTTGAATTGCTTAGCAATACAATAGGCTAATTGAACAGGGACAGCATTACCTATTTGGCGATAGATAGAAGAGTTGGTTCCTTCAAAGTAATAATCTATGGGGAAGCTTTGAACTGTCGCTAATTCTCTACAAGTCATTCTCCTTAAGCCATTTGGATGCGGATGAATAACAACTCCACCCTTGTTATCTCCTCTTGCGGTAACAGTCGGAGATGGCTTATTTGGGTCTAGCAAACGATGGCCAATGTATCCATTAATATTTAATTTGTATTTGGAATACGTATGATTAAAAATATCATTAGGCTCGTCTGGATCAGGTAAATCCTTTAAGGCTTCACCAACGGACAACCACTTAGGTAGCCCCTTGGATGCGTCTTTTGAATTTGTTGGACTAGGATATTCGTATGAAAAATCAATATCGTTCCTGACTCCGACAATAATAACACGCTCACGTGTTTGTGGCACACCGTAATCGGCAGCATTAAGCACACGGTATTGTACGTTGTAATTTAGGCTTCGAAAATCATTCATTATCATTTTGAATGATTCGCCCTTGTTGAGAGACAATATGCCTTTTACATTTTCTGCTAAAAAGAACTTTGGATTTTTGTCTTTAATTACTCTAAGTAATTCTTTATACAATACATTACGCTCGTCTTTCGTGTTACGTTTAACGTTTGCAACAGAAAACCCTTGGCATGGAAAGCCCCCCATCACCATATCGCAATCAGGTATTTCGTCTGAGGATATTTCTTTAATATCCTTTTCTATGATATGATTGCCAATATTTCTACGATATGTTGCAACTGCATCATCGTACAAATCATTTGCCCATACTATGGTATGTCCAGCCTTGATAAATCCCAAATCAAGGCCACCTGCTCCACTAAATAATGATACTATTCTCATTTTAATGTAACTCTTTCTAATCGTATTAATTCTTGTCCTAAGATTTTAGCGAAATGTACAGGTACTGCATTACCAATTTGGCGATAACAACTCCCCATGCGACCACAAAACACAAAATCTCTTGGAAAAGTTTGTACTGTAGCACTTTCTCTAATTGACAGTCTTCGTTCTCCATTATAGTGAGGTATTGCGCAAACGCCTCCCTTTCCATTTCCTCTTGCCAAGATTGTTGGAGAAGGTTTGGTCGGGTCAGTTACTCTATGTGCAGTAAAATTCCTCGGAATAAATCGATACGCAGAGCCATAATTATTGGGGTCTTTATCAAGTTCGCCTATTGGCGGCAAATCATCAATTGCATCTTTTATCGAAATCCAAATGGGCAATCCATCCTTGCCGTCTTTGGAGTTTGTCGGTTTGGGAAACTGAAACTGCATTTGCGCGGAAATGTCTTTTCTTTGCCCAATAAATAAAACTCGTTCTCGGTGTTGTGGAACACCGTAGTCGGCCATATTTACCTTATGTATTTCAACTATGTATCCTGCATTTTCAAAGTCTTCCTTAATTTGTTTTACAACAGCACCTTTACCAAGACTTAATATGCCTTTTACATTTTCAGCGATGAAAAACTTCGGTTGCTTTTGGCTAATAACGTTGTAGAAAAATTTATACAGAACATTGCGTTCGTCATCTATATGACGCTTCATATTTGCCATAGAAAATCCTTGACATGGGAATCCGCCCACAACAACTTCTGCGTTGGGAATTTCCTTTATATCAACATTTTGGATATCTTCTTGAATTATATGGTCATTGATGTTCTTTTTGTATGTAGATACTGCGTCCGAATCTATATCGTTAGCCCAGACAATATCATTG
>CAVKBM010000267.1:0-3578 GCA_963654355.1 Bacteroidaceae bacterium
CCACCAGCATTGCAAAAAAGAAAATCAAATACTTTTTCATTGTCTTGTAATTTATAATTATACTATGGTGGTAGGAATTTGAACCTTGCCACCGCTTTCCTATTCCTTCATCTCCTCTACCTTGCGGTAGAACATATAGACTTTAGAAGTATCATCCTTGTCAAACGTTGTCAAGACTTCCAATTGGCGTGTGTAACCAAGAGAGTGTTCGCGGATGATGTCTGTAATCTCTTCAAACGTCTTGCCAGTCTTCGTATTCTCCGTTGTCTTGATGACAGTTTGACTTTCCGTTGTCACCATTCCGCTAAGGAATTGGCTTACCTGTCTATTGCTCTTCACCTGTGCCAGTCGGTTCATCACACTCTCAGATGAGCTTTTCTTGACCAATACCACCGACAGCAGGTAATTGTTGTCATAGTCGGACACAACCTTTACGCCTTCAAAAGGTTGGTTGTTGTACATGCGCACAAGGAAATTCTGCAATGCTATCTGCTCTTGATTGTAGCTCTGTGCAAAGCTGGTGATCGTTACGCAGACCGCAAACAATAATATTGTTAATAGTCTCTTCATCGTCTTTCTTTAGCTTTCTTTATTACATCATGTTCCATGAAATGCTTAAATTGTTCATCATCAAAATAGCCTCCCATTTCTTTCCAAGCAGTTTGATTCTGTTGACAATTCATCATAGTTCTCATTCCATCTACCCATAGGTTCCAAATGTAATCGTCTATCATTCCCTCTTTGTGCAGATAGAACTCTTCGCTGCAAAGATCAAAATACAACCGAATGTACTCTGTTCCTTTCCCTGGATTCGAATATAGATTGAGGATGATTTCTTGGTATCTACGGGTGTACTCTACAAAGAGATTGAAGCGGTTTTGTCTCTCAGAGGATTCCCGCGCAGACTTGATGGCTCTATTATTGCAAATAACTGAAACCACAACAGCGGTTATCGATACGACTACGCTGATAATCGTAATAATACTATCCGTCATAATTATTTGTACTTTAAATGTTGATAATTATGTTGCTATAATCTCTTCTGTCCTTGTACTCTTTATTAATTTGCAGTGTTAACGTCTTCCAAAGTATGCGCTTTGGGATTTAGTTTGACACTCTTAATTTGTTTAAACTCGTCCTCCGAGTAAAACAAGTAAACAAAGACATCTGCTTCATTAGCTTCTTCTATCTTAAATGTGTCGCTAAAGAATTTTGACAACATTCCAAATATGTGATTGTAGCTATTTAGATGGTTGTTGTCTAAGCCCCACAATTGGCATTTCTTTGAATCCTCTTTACCATCAACAATGGCAAAATTCGTTTCGTAATTGCTACGATAATTCTTAAAGTCCAAATTCTTAACGAAATCTTGCAAGTTATAAGGCTTGACGGAATATTTATGTATCCCATCTGAAAGTTCAAAATTATACATTGCAGAAAGAACGTTGTTAGCAACGTCATAGTTGTATTGTTTCTTCCCTTCGTAACCGCATTCTTCGATTTCTAATCGGATGTCAGTTCTTGCTATATCTTCAAATGCTGCAGGATTTGTTTTCATAAGTTCCTGTAACTGTTGCCATTCTGAAGGATCATATCCCAGTGCCTCGAAATCAACAATACCTTTGTAGTTTTCTTCCAATTTGGAAAGAGACTGCTTAAACTTGTCAAAGTTATCTTGATTGAGTTTGATATGGACACGACATTTAAGTCTGTAATATTTATATGGACTTTTAAGAATACACTGGACTCCATCTTTTCGTGTATATTTAAACTTTTCATCCGTATAAATCTCATTGCAATCTTGCTCACCTGCCAAAAGCACAACCTGAGGTTCACCTACCTGAAGTTCGTAGTCGAAGAAATTGGCACTTCCGTTATATATATCTTCGTAGATTTTCAATTTCTGTTCTTTTTTATGTTGCAGTGCCAGTTTCCTATTCTTCTCATTGAGTTCTTTTATTTTTTGGTTCATAAGGAAGCTTTCTGCATCGATTGTTGCCTCGGATGCAAGTCCCTGCTGCTTGCAATAGTTTATCAACTTGCCGACAGAGACTATGGCAGACACCGACACAAAGCACTTTCCGTCTTTGTAGTCTTCCGATATCACGTCAAAGTGCTTGACGTTGCTAGATGCCACTGTGGCAATCTCATCCTTGACCAACTCGTCGTTTATCACCTTTGTGTTGGATGAAACGAAAACGCCAAAGGCTTGTTCTATGGCACTGCGAAGAGCCACTTTTATGGCTTCCTCCTTGTTTGTACCATCACCAAATACTGTAAGCGTCGCTTCCTGATTCTGAGCATTCAGCGACAATGTGCTTCCCAACATAAAAATAAGGAACACAAAAAACTTTTTGATTGTTCTTACCATAATATGATACGATTGAAATTAATTACACGTGGTTGATGTTTTGCTCTTTCTACGGCTATATCACGACAAGCCTTGATAATGGTTCTTTGTGTGGCATAACGCTGTGCGTCAAGAGCCATGTTCCGCTCATGGTTGTTCTCTTCCTGCTTTACACGCAGACTCCATTCTCGCTTTTCCCGCTCAATGTTGTCCTTGTATTGCTGCATGCTGAAAGCCCACTCCCGTTTGTCGATGACATTCATCTTTGCGGTTATCTCTTCTGCAAGTTTCTCTGCCTGTGGTTGGCATTGAGCCGCAAAGTTTATCTTGCTGAGATAGGCCGTAGCTTGCTCTGCTCCCTCTCTATTGGGACTGTTAGCCCATGCAGTCTTTGCCTGCTGATAGTAGTAGTTGCCATCAGCGTTAATCTTCTTATCATATAGAGTCGCAGCCAGCTCAGAACAAGCACTATATGTATTGCGGCAAACGTCTGGCACGGAAGACAACAAGGAAAGTGCATCGGCATAGTTTTCTTGACCAGCCAAAGTCTTTGCCTCGGCAAGGATCTCCTCGGCATGTGCCTCATAGTAGGCTATGATTTTCGATTTCCCAAGTTGCATGAGCTCCGTGATGTCCTTGTTTTGCGGCTTAATGTTCTTGACCGCAGCGATATAGGATTTC
This sequence comes from Bacteroidaceae bacterium, assembly GCA_963654355.1. Classification (GTDB taxonomy): domain Bacteria; phylum Bacteroidota; class Bacteroidia; order Bacteroidales; family Paludibacteraceae; genus UBA1181. The sequence continues at coordinate 3,032 of CAVKBM010000267.1, forward strand.
TCAAGCGATGTACCGATTCCCACAGCGTTGATAGTCTTCGTTGCATAAACCTTGTCCTCTATCACGTCGCCAATCATAAGCGTAATGCCAAGCTTCTGACTGACACGCTGCGGTGTAGTCGCAACTATGTCTTTTGACAACACGTTGATCTTAAACGTCAAAATAAAGCGGTTCACTCCGTCGTTGTCTGCAACACCATTGTTGGCGATGATTTCTTGCAGTTTCGTTTCCAAGAGTTGAGACGCTTCAGGAGTGATATATTCGTATGGAGGAACATATGCGTGGATCGTGATGCGGTCTGCATCTGCCGGCTGTGCATGCGCTCCAATACATGAGGCGCATAGCAAAAGGATAGACAAAACAAACTGCTTCATAATCATTTCTCCCCTAATACTAACACGGCTTCACCAAGACCACGAACCATCACTTTGGATGTTATGCTATAAGGTGGCTGCTGAAGATACTTTCTCAACTTGGTGGCAAAGGCTCTAGCATCCATCGCCTTTCCCTTGTCATCCAGCAAAGGTATGCGGACTTGCTCAAATTG
>CAVKBM010000268.1:0-512 GCA_963654355.1 Bacteroidaceae bacterium
ACACTTACCTTTCCGTCCACCAATACATTACTGATGTTGGTTGTGTTCCCTTCACGTTGCAAAGTCAACTTAACTGGCTTTAGGGCACTTCGTTTGCTCGTGCTCAATCGGTTGACATAAGCGTACAAAGTATTGTTATCTGATGACTTTTCAAAGAAGATTGACAATGGTATCCATTTATAGACTTTGTCTTCCTTAGTGATATGTTCTTTTTGCCACTTATTATCCAATTGTTTGTCAGACCTAAAGACAGATATGATGGAGTCATTTTGAAGGTAAGTCACCACAAGACATGTATCTTGGGAAACTTCTATGGCTATAGGCTCTTCTGACAACACTCTTGTTTTACCCCAATCATAAAGAGACATCGTGCCCTTCCAAGTACCAAGCATATCAGAAGAATCTTCAACTTTTACAGTTGTACTTCTGCCTTGTGCTTTGGCTAAAGCAGACTTAGATGCCACAATGTTATTTTGCTTGACAACGGAATCCAACTTGTTGAAAAGGGTCAT
>CAVKBM010000268.1:522-3535 GCA_963654355.1 Bacteroidaceae bacterium
GAGTCATATCGACAGTCCATCCATGTCCATTTCTCACAGCTTTGTTCAAGAACTCCCTTGCCTTTGAATAATCAGGAGTACCCCCAAATCCATAGGCATAATAGTTCGCCAACAAGAAGTCACACTTAGCATTGCCTTTTTCAGAACCTTTCAGCAAAATTTCCTCTGCCTTTTGATAGTTTTGCTTTACACCTTGCCCCTTATACAACATGTTTCCTGCACCATAACAGCCATGCGAACTTCCCAGACGAGCAGCACGTAAATACAACTTAAACGCAAGAGCTTTGTTGGTTTTGGTACCCACACCATACTGATAAACATGCGCCATGGCGCACATAGCCTTGGCATCATTGGCAAGACAAGCCTTCTTTAACAGCGAATAAGCAGCCTTATAATTTTTGGGCACACCTTCTCCATTCAAGAACATACACCCCAACTCTCGTTGTGCAGCCGTATTACCTTTCTTTGCCAGATAGTTATAGATTTTAGCAGCACGCTCCAAATTTACGTCCGTATTAATACCGTAACGAACCTTTTGGGCATATCTCAACAACTTGTTGGAACTGATAGAATCCAGACTTACGGCATTGGCGTAAGCTGAGGACAGCATCAGCATTGTCAAGAATAAAAATATCTTCAACCTTCTCATAACGTTTCGTTTTTACCAGTTAATATTACCATCGTTTGAAATCTTGCCTTGCCCTTTTTGCTTCTCTCGTATGTTGCTTTCGAGAAGAGCCTTAGGTATCAAGTTCTTCAGACGGCTGATGTTCTCTTTCTGCTTCTTGATGTCATACTTGTCACGAGCATATACGATTTTCTCGCTCATCAAGTAGGCAAAGATAGCCTTACGCTTCAGTTGAAGTTCCCGCTCAGAATACTCATTTGCCTCTTTCAGCAAGCCTAACTTGTAGTCGGTCTTAGCCTCTACCTCAGGAGTGGAGGTTACTTCGATGTACTTGTTGCGCTGTGTCTCAGTGAGAGTTGACATCAACACCTTGTTAAACTCCATTCCTGCTTCGTATTTGATACGAGCGGCAGCCTTGGCATCTGTTACTTCGTACAATGCTGAGTCTATTTTGACATTGTACGCATCGTAAGCTGCTCTAATCTGCTGTTCTTGCAGATTAGACAACTTGACAATCTTGATAATCTCCAAGATTTTTCTGTCGGAACGCTGACCTTCTGAGGTGAGGGTACCTGCATTGGCAATGCTCATCGTCATTGCCAATGACACAATCAAAAGTAATTTGTTCATTAGTTATAGTTATTAGGCATCTACTATCAAGTAGATGTTTTACAGATATAATGTTCCTGTATAGGTTGCTGTTCCATTGGTGACTTGAAGTTCAAACTCACCTTCCAAATCCTCAGGTAGAATGATGGTATTGCTAGAAAGAATATAGGTATATACTTCTCCATTCTCACCCTTCAAGGCTAAGGTATAACCTAGAACCTGATCAGGTACAGTTATCACTTGGTTAGTCAAGTCAACACTCAATAGACGCTTAGGCATTTTGCTACCATTATTACCTTTTTGAGCACTATAATCAAAGCTACTATATAAGTAGTATGATTTCGCTTCTGTCGGATTAGCCCACAAGAGCATTGCCCCTCCGAATAAAATTAAAATGTACTTTTTCATGTTACGTTATTTTTGATTTCGACCGCAAAATTATAGGTTTCTTTCAAAAATAGCAAGCAAATGAAGCTCTAAGAATTTACAAAACTTTACAAGTCTTCTGAAAGCAACTAGCTTTCAGAGACTTATAAAATATTTACAGAAATTTACAAGCACAGACTGGACTTATAATATATGGTGTATATAGTCATCAAAATCCTTGCCCTTACCAGAATTTCCACAAACTTTAGCAAGCATTCTTCTGCGAGAATTTGATATATCAGACAGGGAAGTTCCTATAAAAGAACTGATAGTGGAAGGAGAGAAGTGAAGTTTTACCAACAAACAAATACGATATTCCTTGGGCTTTAGTTTTTGCTTTAAGCCGACAAAACCTGACACAAGTTTTTCTACCGTTTCTTCCAAATTCTCCCAATCGGACTTTGTCATCTTCTCCTGCGGATGATTCTCCAGATAAACAAGTTTGTGATATATGGGTGACAGTTTGAGTTGTTTTTCCAATTCCACAAGATTGCACCCCACATTTGTCTCTTCATACTTTTTTGCTTCCAACTGTAATCTTTGTATAGCCTCTTCTTTCTCCTTAACAAGAGTAGCTATCGTATTCTCCTTCAAACTCTGAAGTTTAGCTAATTCTTGTTGGGCAATACTTAGCTGTAGTACACTATCATTGTACATTTTTTGCACCATTGCTATGCGTTGGTTTCTTTGCTGCATTCTTCTCCTATAAATGGAAGAAGACACTACAAATACCAAGATTGCACTAATGACAACTATATAGATTATTCCCATCCGACGCTCTGCTCTCAATTGAGCTTGATTTGCTATCTCTTTATTCCTATTATAATCATACATCGCTTGTACTTGTTGTAATTGCCCATGCCTTGTTGCAACTAAATCAGAATCATTATATGCAGAACTCAGCAAAGCATACTTAGCTGCCAAAATAGGATTGTTTGTTTTAGTATAATATTGTGCTAATCCCCTTGTTGAAGCAGCCAAGTTGCTAAAAGATTTACTTTGCTCGAAGCTTTGGTTTAGACATACATATGCCGAATCCAGTTTCTCTATAGCCAAATAGTATAATCCTCGTTCATAAACCACATAGGCATAAGAATCTTTCCAATTAGAATTACCTTTATAATTGGTTGATTGGTAAGCCTCAAAAGCCTTCTTGGCTTCCTTGATTCTATTCTTATTGAGATAATATTCAAAATTACAACCAAAAGCAATTTTAGAATCCACTAAATACCCATGACTCTTGAATAATTTTGCAGCTTGGTTATTTATGATAATAGCAGAGTCTAATTTATTTTGGGTTCTTCCGCTTTTCTCGTTGGTAATAGCGCAATAGTACAATAAAAGAAGCTA
>CAVKBM010000269.1:0-3527 GCA_963654355.1 Bacteroidaceae bacterium
TTTCTTTCCGTCATTGTCAATGTAATAAAGTCCATCAACTTTCATCTTAGGGTAATTCTGAATTACCTCTAACGGAGTGTCTTGTACTATATCAGTCATTTGCATATATTGTTTAATTAGAACCAATCGTTTTCAATACACAAGTCCCAAAATTTCTTTCGTGCTGACTTGTAAACACGTTTCTCACGTTCTGACATATTCTCAGTATCAATTCCAAGTGCTGCCAGCGCATCATCATAAGAGTATTCTGAATACATGGCTTCATGGTTGCAGAACTCATAAATCATTGCTTGCTCAAAATTTTCATCACAAGCAAGAAAATCGGACATCTCTTTTTCATGTCGTGCTGATACTTCCTCAAAGTGTGGATAGTCCACTTTCTTAATATAGCAACCTCGTCCGATACGGTAGACTTGTGAAAACCCTTCTTTTGTCAGGGGCAATCCCCACGCTGCAAACATGTCTTCAAACGCCTTATCAGTTAATGCGCATCGAATATCTATGGCATAAATTTCTTTTCTGTGTCTGTCTCGGATTTCTGTATAAGCATTTCTATAACTCATAATTCAATTTAATTAAGTGGTTTAATATTTACTGGGTCTCTTGTTCATGTATATGTTATTTTGCACATATACGGAAGCATTGTCGCTCAACCGCATATAACTATTCTTTATCTGCGTTTCCACTTTCGCCAAAACGCTGCAATAGCTCGTTAAGGTTGTGGGGTCTCCTTCGTAACCATGTGCTTTATACATTGCGTTTACCAGTTGCACGGCAACATTATGTGCATCTGCAAAATATTGGTTGCCGATTTTGTAATTTTCTTCGATAGTCATAATTCAAATATTTACTACTTCTGTGTATCTCAGTTCTCCTTTATACCCGAAGAATTTAAGCAAGTCTACTGCTTGCTCCACAACTTTCTCATATACTTGTTGCTTATCATCGGGATTAGTACCTGCAAGTTCATATAAACCACTGAAAATTCTATACCTTGCGCACTGCTCTCTTTGCTTATCCCAGCCATATAGCAAGCATCTACCACGGCTTTGCGTGTCATTATGCTTGCACTCTTGGCATGGGTTATACATCGTATATTTTTGTATTGCCATAGTCTTACACCGTTATAACTTTTGAATATCTCAACTCTCCCGAAAAACCACGTCGTCTTAACTCTGCGAACAACTGGCTGTCCTCAAAATCAGCGAGTGACAACATAGCTTTTGAACCTTGCTGAGGAATGTAATCTACTGGGCGTTTTGCGTTTTCTCTTGCCATAATCTTTGTATTTTAATGTTAGTGTTATTTGTTTTACATATAATTCATTACATAGTCTGCGAATGTTTCAGAAGAATGTTCTTTCTTGTTTTCCTCTATCCACCGCTCATAATTCTCGCATACATCGCTCACTTCCTTAGTATCAATGTAAGCGTCATTCTCATAGTCTGAAAGATAAATGCTGCCGAAAGAAACTTGATAGTACAAGTCCTTCAAATCCTTCTCGCACAAATCCGTAACATGTAGCTCTTTTTCCTCTCGCCACGCTTCCAGTAACTCTTTATCATCGTTACTAAGCAAGTCTATATATCGTGGCATATAATCTCCCATTATAAGCATACGCCAATATATATCACCAAAGCAATCCTTACCCATAACGAGGTGGTCGCAACTGAGCATGAACTTTTCTTCCACGCACTCGATATAAGTTTCGTCACGATTTGGATAATCTTTGTAGATTTCTTCAAACAACTCTTTGGCTTTCTTCTCAGCTTCAACAAAGCCATTACAAACAATCGGTTTTTGTCTTCTGCTACCGTTAGCAACTACATACAATTCAAATTTTCTCATGTTGTTTTGTTTTTTAGTTTATAATGTCACCCACGCTCCCCATGCCTCTGCTGTGTCTTCGTGCAGTGCTTGGTTCCAGCGCATTTCAAAATGTTTGAATATCTCCTGAAAGGCGATTGACGTTTCTTCAACCTTTACTCGCTTCCCAAAATACATATCGTTACCAACCATATGATTTTCCCAACAACAGCGTATCATTCCTGTGTCAGTTGGCTTACAACCAAGAAACACACCTTTAACGCCCTCGCTTTTCACAATGTGTTTAGGGCACGGAAAATACATAGTCCAAGCGTCCACCGCATCACAGTTGGCTTTTCTGATGTCATGGTATAATCTTGCTTTCATATTTCTTGAATAGTTTAATTTATACTGAAATGGTAAAACTTTACATCATTTGTTTTCCCAACATGGTCATTTTGGTTCGCCCGAAACTCAGCGTATCGTGAAACCAAGGAGTGAAGGTCAATGCAATGTCGTCATGTTCAAGCGTTTTGCCATAAATGCAACACCCTAACTCATCACCTTTCGCCAAATGTTTTCTATATGCACTTTTAGCTATGCGCAATGTCGGATAACTCTCCCCATTCAGCTTGTAAGGAGAGTGTATGCTGAAATTGTAATAATCTACTTTTGTCATATCAATATTGATGTATTAAAATGGCTGCCCATATTTGAGCAGCCATAGATTAGATTTCAATTAAACTCCAAGAGGATTTCCTACATATTTTTGCAACAATTTTGTTTTCTCGTCTTCTGTCAGTTTAGGCATCTCACCAAAAGCACCATTGTCTAAACTATAAAAACTTGGTTCGTAAAAATAAATGGTGTCGTCTATCTTTTTAGTCCAAATATCTTTAATGCTCAAGCCGGCTGTCGCTTTCAATGGTTTTGCATCTGCTGGCACTTGGTCGGGATTGTTTACCGTTATCGTTTTCAAATGCTGAAAGCCTCTTCTGTCACAAAGTCTACCAACTTTTTCATACTCAAACCCAACATATTCAGCCCATGCAAGAAAAGCATGGACGAATTTGAAAGTTTCACAAAACGAGTTGTAATGGTCTTGGACTTCAACAGTATAACTTCTTTCAAATCCTTGCCAATCTGTCGAACCTTTGCCATAAATACGCACCGTAGTTAGTGGTTTCGGCGCATCGTATGGAATTATCCACTTGCGTACTTTCAGCTTGAAATAAATGCCTTGATTTGCACCGGAGCCATAACAACCCCAAGTCCACACAGTATTTTCAGTCCATCCAACAAGAGCGAAATGTGAAGCGTGTATAGTATGAAACGCGCCGCCACTTGTGGAAAAATATTCTCCGTTAGTATGAGAGCAGCCATATTCACAGACATTCAGCAAATTGAATTTAGACATGTCTTTCCAATGTGGTTCTACAATCATGCCGTACTTAAACACTCGATAACCGTCTGAGAACTCAACAATATCTCCGACTTGCGGAATAGGACTATTCTTATCATATCTTGAATAGAACTTTTTACACACTTTCTGCGCAATGGCATAATTTCTACGCATCGGACTGTTTTCTTTGTCCTTACAATCTCTACCCCATATGCCGTAACTACCCCAGCATTGATTGCGTTTTGCAAAATCTTCGTACTTTTCCATTTATTTTTTGTTTTAAATTGTTTTCTGATATGTTTTGTATAGGCTCGCCAAT
>CAVKBM010000270.1:0-3509 GCA_963654355.1 Bacteroidaceae bacterium
TGAGGAAGTTGTTCACACGGCTATGGTCGTTCATCCTCTGCATCAAGTCGCCCATGAGCTTCGTGTCAAAGAAAGACATCGGCAACTTCAGGAGCTTTATAAAGAAATCGCTCACCAACGATATGTTGATACGCAAGGATATATGCAGCAACAGCCATCTGCGGATAAAGTCGATAATCGTTCTGCTAATAGTAAGCATCAACTGCCCCAACAAGATGAGCCAGACAAAACCGATGTCTTGGTTCTTGATACCAACATCCACGATGGACTGGGTAAGGAACGGCAAGACAAGCTGCAGGAGGCTTCCTACTATCAAGCCCAAAACGATTTGCCCGAAATACTTGCGGTATTTCTTCACATATCCGAAGAGAAAGCGGAACGACCGCTTCTCTTTGTTATTCTCTTCGCCCTCCATCTTATAGGTAAAGAAAGCAGGTGTGGTTTCCAAGAACATGGCAATGCCCTTGTCTTCATCATTGGATTTTGTGCTTATCCAATGCTGCTTAAATTCTTCTAAGCCATAAGTAACCAATCCCTTTCCTGGGTCAGCAACATAGAACTTCTTTCCTTTCTTTACTTTATACAAGACAACAAAATGATTCTGATTCCAATGAAGAATACATGGTAGAGGCACTTTGCTAAACAGCGTAATTGTCGCTCTTGCGCATGTGGTATGTAATCCTAGAGCATTAGCTGTCTCGTTGATGCCAAGCAGAGAGACTCCTTCCGTAGTGGCAAAACAGAGATTCGACAGAGAATCTATTGTATATTCTCTGCCGAAATATTTACAAATCATTTGCAGACAAGCTATACCGCATTGCATAGAGTCATGCTGATGTGTAATTGTTATTTTGTTCATTTTTAGAAGGTTGTTATATTACATTCTGTTCTTCTGTTCATGTCCCGCACCTGTTCCTTTATATTTGCTTCTTGTGGAGTTAAACTTGTATCGGATAGTGAGAGATACCTTACTCATGGACAGCCCATCATATACCATTTCCTTAATTTTGCCAAAATGAGCAATCATATGGCTATCGTTTGTGCCGAACAAGTCGTAAACGAAGAGTTGGAATGATAAACGATTCTTTAAGCAAGCCTTGTACACAGATATATTAGTACAGAACATAGACTTATAGAGATACTGATTTCTCTTATGCCCCTTCGTGATATATGACATCATCCACGTAAACATGGCCAACTTTGTATTGAAGGTGTTGTTGAAACGGAATGAAGCCATAGGATTGTTGAGCGATTTCCCATCATGTGCTTCCATATTGAACCATTGCTTGTCAACGGATGCGGTAAATGAAGGATGCCAAAAGCCAAACGTAGGGCGCAAGTTAATGGATGCTTCCAAATCATCATACGCATTTCCGTTCACTGTTTTCAATAGCCCTATTGCTGGATCATCTTTATAAGTCTCCACATTCGATAAAATTGGATGCGAAGTATGGCTGTAGGTCATGTCGAATGTAAGCCACTTGTAGCCCAACTCATAATTGAGGTTTCTGCTTATCTCTGACACCAATAATGGATTTCCAGTTTCGTATGTATAACGATTGTCGTACTGTATGCCACTACGCAAATTGTGATAGGAAGGACGTTTGATGTCTGTGGCATAGCTCAATTGCATCTGTACTTTGCCTACTGGCATAGACAAGCTGATAGATGGAAACCAATTGCCATACGACTTACTTTGCTCAGGCATATAGTTGCCATATTCATAATAATTGAAGTCGATATACTCGTATCTCATACCAGCCTCCAAGCTCAGATTGCCGAAATCTCTTGAATAGGTCAAGAATGAAGATGCCATGCTTTCTGTAATACGGCTGTTGTCATCCGATACCAAGTTGGTTGGCACCACTTGATACTTTGATGTACGATGGGTATTGGAATATTCACCTCCCAAAGACAAATTGCCACCTAATAATGGATAAGATAGTATCAATTTAGAAGCGAGCAGATGATAGTCCTTGTTAGTCAAGCTATGAGCAGTTTGGCTTTGTGCATTCATCCCCACTTCCTGGTATTGCTCTTTGGTAACATCGTTCTGGTATTCCTTCGACCATAACCAATCTGTATTGAAATCGATGCCTAATTTTCCAAGTTTCCCGACATAATAAATATTGCTCGAAAGATTGTTCTTCTGCCAAAAGAAATCAATATGGCTATCGGAACTTTCAGATAATTCTTCATCTTGCAATATCGAAGAACTCATATTGCCGTTCCATGTTTGCTTAGGATTTCTAAGAAATCCAAAATTGGCTCCTATAGAGTTGTTGGCATCCAACTGGTAGCTAACATCCAATCGAAAGTTCATGGCTTCGACAATACCTACTTGTCTTATCTCGCTTTTTTGGTTCCAAGTCTTGTTAAGGTAAGTCTTTTGTTGCAGGTCTTTGTTGTCTGGTTGGTAATGTCTTGCTCCAAAAGCGTATGCGCCTAATTCCCAGCCATTCTTGCGATAGCTCATGTTCAATTGGCTAAATCCGCCCAAGTTCTTCTTTTCGTCGTATTCCCCTGTGGTCGTAGCGTCAAATCCGAAGCCTTCACCTTGCATCTTTTTTGTAGTGATGCGAATGACAGCTTTGGTGCTTGCTGCATAGCGAGCGCCAGGGTTGGTGATGACTTCCACAGATTTGATGTTGTCGGAGTGCAAACGGTCGAGTTCACTTTTCTCCCTCATCTGTCGTCCATTAATATAGATGGTAGGCTCGCCACGTCCGAACACCTCGATGCTGCCGTTCTGTGCAGATACATTTGGGATGCGGTCAAGCAAGTTCTCCATCGTTCCTGCCTTTTCGAGTACAGAACCGACTACGGTTGTTGTCATTCCGCCATTCTTCAAAATAGTCTTTGGCAAAGATGATTTCACCACTACTTCGCCGAGCATCTTGCTGTCCTCTTTCATCGTAATGAGGCCCACGTTTTCGCCAGTGCAATCCTTACAAATCGTTTTATATCCTACGGATGTCACCTTGATGATTCCCCCATTGCATGAGGTGTCTATAGAGAAACTGCCATCCTCTCCACTCACAGCTCCATTGACAAAAGCGGAGTCTTGACGATTTAAAAGCACAACGTTGGCAAAAGCTAAAGGGGCACCCGTGGCATCCACCACTTTTCCTGTTATATTCTGCGCATGCACTTGACTAACAGTCAATATACTTAAAAATGATAAAACAATATTCAGTTTCATAAATATCTTTATTTTAATTATACATTTCCGTGTTTGCTATCTTATATAAAATTCGCTTCCATGTTTCTTGACAACTTCGTATCATATATATGACCATTAGAATACTTTCTATGCCCTTTTTCACCTTCTGGCATACATCTTCATTGGGTACATTATTTAAAGTTCTATTCTGTTGGTCATAAAACTTTTGTACAACACATCCTCCACATAGAGGCTTAGCCCAACAAGATTTGCAATATGGGTTGTCTGAAAAATGCAAGCGATTATTGTATATCTTGTCCAATATGCCTACCTCACAAATGTCGCC
>CAVKBM010000271.1:0-3498 GCA_963654355.1 Bacteroidaceae bacterium
GAAATAAGAAACAGAAAGAACAATATAACATAGACATATTGATTTAAGCGTTTACGACTATTTGGAACATTCTTGAAATTTGGCGATTAAAAGAAGATCATTCCTAAAATAAGTTCAGTGAACGCCTGCGCTATAGCGTGGGCGGAACTTATCGGAATGAACGGGCCACGCCAAATGCCTAAGAATGTTGATAAGTGAAGCTCACGCTTCTTTATCTTCATACTTAGGCATTTGTTGTTTTGACTCGTTTTCCCAAAAGGTAAGTTGACGCTCTATTCTATAGCGGCAAAGGAAACGTAAATATCCCTTGGTACTGGTTGCCTTGCGGATAAGTGTATTCTTTTCTTGCCACTATTGTATCTTATTTGGTTAGAAAAGAAAAAATGCACATTCTCTCGTTATTTGCAAACATAGGTGTTGCAGAAGCAAGATTGAATGAGATAGAAGGTGTAGAGGTTGTTGTCGCCAATGAATTGGTACAACGACGAGCAAATCTATACCAGTGTATCTATCCTCATTCAAATATGATTTGCGGTGACATTCTTGATGATAGCATCTATCGTCAAGTAATAAACTGTAGCCGTGAAAACCATGTGGATGTTGTGATGGCAACACCACCTTGCCAAGGTATAAGTACTGCTGGACAGCAAATTGAAGGTGACGAAAGGAATAGTTTGACCATACCTGCTCTTCATGTGATATCTGATTTGCTTCCGCGGTATGCAATTCTTGAAAATGTACCAGGTTATCTCAAAACTGGTATTGTTTATGATGGTGAAATCAAGCTAATTCCTGAAGTCATTACAGGCAAACTTTCTGCTCATTATCACATTTCGTTTAATGTGATTAATACTGACGATTATGGAGTTCCACAAATGAGAGAAAGAGCCATAGTATTGTTGTCAAGGTTAGACCAACCGACATGGGAACTTCCTGACAAGCATCGCAAAAAGGTTACTATGAGAGATGTTATTGGGGATATGCCTCTTATTGACCCTTTTGTTAAAGATTTAGACAAAGATACCTTCTGTAAACTTTTTCCACATTATGAAGAGCGGAGAAAGGTTGCTTTAGGTATTTCCAAATGGAATGTGCCTCCAACACATATCTTCCGTCAAGTGCAAGTCATGCAATATACACCAACAGGTTGCACCGCTTTTGACAATGAAGAGTTTAAGCCTATAAAGGCCAATGGAGATTTAGTGAAAGGCTATCATAATACTTATAAGCGCCAGAATTGGGATACTCCAGCATATACTGTAACAATGGACAATCGCAAAATCTCTTCTCAAAATAATGTTCATCCAGGAAGACCCATTGGTAAAGATGCAAAAGGTAGAATGCTTTACTCTGATGCAAGAGCTTTGACGCTCTATGAATTGATGAAAATAATGAGCTTGCCAGATGAATGGCCTATTCCGGCAGATACTCAAGAGGCATTTTTGCGGAGAATTATAGGAGAAGGCATTCCTCCTCTATTTATGAAACAACTATTTAGCATGATTCGATGAGAACAAATAAAAGACTTAGGGGTTTGTCATTGTTTGCAAATGTGGGTATTGCTGAGGCATACCTACAAGATATTGGTGTTGATATACTTATTGCAAATGAACTGGTTGAAGATAGAGCTCGTTTCTATTCTGACATTTACTCAGATAGCCACATGATTGTTGGTGACATTACGAACGATGAATTACGAACAAAAATTATAGATGAAGCTATAGCTAAGCAAATAGATTTCATTTTGGCTACTCCGCCTTGCCAAGGAATGAGTATGGCAGGAAACAGAACTGAATTTGATGTAAGAAACCAGCTGATATATTATGCTGTAGATGTAATTCTTAGGGTAAAGCCTAAGTTTGTTTTTATAGAGAATGTGCCAACTATCTTACGAACAAAGATAGTGGTAAATGGAGAAACCATGCTGATTCCTGAATATTTACATGGTGTATTGGCAAACTATCATTTTAATGACGAGACATTGGTTAAGGCGATGGATCACGGAGTGCCACAAATGCGAGAAAGAAATATATTCTTGCTTGTTCGCAATGATATTGACATAAATTGGGCTTTTCCAAACTCTCAACCACATATTACATTGCAAGAAGCTATCGGGAATTTGCCAAGTTTGGATCCTTTGTTGCGAGAAGGTCTTGACTTTACATTGGAAAAATTCCCCAATTATGAAATCAAGCGGGATAAAGGACTTGAAATCTCAAAATGGCATTATCCACCAAAGCATTCTTGGAAACAGGTGGAATGGATGCTTCATACGCCTACAGGGAAATCGGCAATATACAATCCTGTTTATTATCCGCAAAAAGCGGATGGTACTCATGTGGTGGCTCATCATAACCATTATCGCAGAATGTATTGGGATAAACCTGCAAGGACCATTACGCAGAATAATGGAGTTATCTCATCTTTGGCTTGTGTGCATCCTGGGCGTCCTTTTGAGAAGAACGGTGAAACCTTGTATTCTGACCCGAGAGCATTGAGCATCTATGAACTATTGATAGTATCCTCATTGCCTACCGACTGGGCAATTCCTGATTGGGCTTCCGAGTCATTCATAAGAAAGGTCATCGGTGAAGGAATTCCATCTAAACTTGTGAAAGAAATCATGCAATCGTTAATCTGTAAATTGTAAAAGTTATGGATAGAGATATGAATCTAAAGACTCCTAAGCATAGCGTTGATTCTGCAACGCTAAAGGTCGTTCTTGGCATTTATTACCGAGCTAATGACTGGTTGGAAAATTCTGTATATATCGAGCAAGCACGAAAAGAGTTGCAAGTTGCAGGACTTGATACTGGAGACAAAGAACCGCAAAGCTATACAAAAAAGATGCAGATACTAACCTACTATGGGTTTATCTGTTGGGAGGATGATAATAGTATGAGCCGAAGAAAAATAACGGCTCTTGGCAAATTATTCTATCAAGCTTGGATGAATGATGCAGCTGATGATATGGTGCGGATAATTTTGCAATCTATGAGGCAGACTGTTTTTGGTCGCAACAACAACGGCATTCCTGATAGCGAGTCAGATATAGAAATCCCTTGTTTGGCATTGCGTGCTTGTATAGACTTAGGAAAATTGACCTCTTTGATTTATGTCTATCTTATCCAAATGATTCAAAATCATGGATATTCTTATACGCAAGTAATACAATCTATAAAGGAGAAGAACTATCAGGTTGATGCCAATGAAATAGAATCGGGTTGCAACAAGTACAAGGATTGGAAGCCTATAAGTTTCTTGAAGGATGTTGGTCTTTTTGAAGATGTGTCCCATGAATACATTGTACCACAAGTCATTTTAGAGAAGTATGGAAAGATTATAGGTAGTTTACCCATATATAATGTGGATAAGTTTGTGATGGAAGAAATGAACTTGCCAAAAATGAAACATTCAAGGGCAATTCCATCATCCTCAAATTCTTCTTCCCCCTTCCTCCCATACCTCACTGCCCTCCGCACGAAGCCTTTCCTCCTC
>CAVKBM010000272.1:0-3480 GCA_963654355.1 Bacteroidaceae bacterium
GCGGCAAGTAAAAAGGAATGTTATGGACACAAAAGCATTAAGACAAAAGATACTCAACCTCGCCATTCACGGCAAACTCGTACCCCAAGACCCCAACGATGAGCCAGCATCGGTACTGCTTCAGCGCATCCGTGAGGAGAAAGAACGTCTCATCAAAGAAGGGAAAATCAAAAAAGGAAAGAAGTCTGCCAAAACTTCCGATACGGCCCATTATGAGAACGTGCCGTTTGAAGTGCCGAGTGGTTGGGAGTGGACAACTTTGGGAGAAATCTCGAAATCAATATTGTATGGTGTTAGTGAATCAGCCAAAACGACAGGAAAATATAAATTGTTGCGTATAACAGACATACAAGACAATTTTGTAAATTGGAGTTCTGTCCCATATACAGACTATGAAGAAACTAAAGCCGAACAATATTTACTAAAAGACGGCGACATTCTGTTTGCAAGGACTGGAGCTACTGTCGGCAAATCATACCTTGTAAAAGGAATAACAGAAAAAGCAATCTATGCTTCGTACTTGATAAGAGTGCAAACCTATAATGTATTCTTACCAGAATATGTGAAATATTTCTTTGAATCAGGCTATTATTGGGAACAAATAAGGGTTGGTTCTGTTGGGGTTGGTCAGCCGAATGTCAATGGAACAATCCTATCCAAGCTAAACATCCCCATACCTCCCATAGAAGAGCAGAAAAAAATTGTCGCAGAATTGTCCCAATGGTTGAACTTGATAGATATCATTGAGAGTGGCAAGGTAAAGATACAAGCTGCCGTGAGGCAAGCCAAGGCTAAGATTCTTGGCATTGCCATTCACGGTAAGCTTGTTCCACAAGACCCATCGGACGAACCGGCCAGCGAACTGCTCCGCCGCATCAATCCGAAGGCAGAAATTACTTCGGATAACGCCCAGTATGGCAATATGCCGAAGGGTTGGTGTGTTGCAAAAGTTAAAGATGTATTCGTAATAAATCCAAAGAATAAAATAAATGAAGATATTGATGCTGGTTTTGTTCCTATGGCCAATATCTCCGATGGATTTTCCAATCAGTTTTCCTACGAAAAGAAAAAATGGCGAAGTATAAAATCTGGATTTACACATTTTGCAGATGGAGATATTGCTGTAGCCAAGATTTCTCCATGTTTGGAAAATCGAAAGTCCATGGTTTTAGATAATTTACCGAATGGTATAGGTGCAGGTACAACAGAATTGCATATTTTTCGCCCCTTATGTTTGACACAACTCTATGGTTTGTATTTCTTCAAATCTGATTACTTTATTAAGCAGTGTGTGGGAACTTTCAATGGCGTAGTTGGGCAACAAAGAGTCGGCAAGTCTATAGTTGAAGATATACCTTTTCCCCTTCCCCCTCTCGCCGAGCAGCACCGCATAGTATCAAAGATAGAAGAACTATTTGTTCAGCTTGACCTCATAGAGGCGGCTTTGCATGCCAAATGATAGGCTTGCAAAGCCTCATTGGGGGTAAATCAGAATCTGAACGAGACAATCACCATGATGCTGTTGTTGCGTGCCTTATAGCCATAGTCGGAATCTTCGGCTTCTCGTAGGGTGTTGAAGAATCCGAGTTCGTAGGCGATCATATACGACACTCTCTCGACGGTTACTCCTGTTTGTATCTTCGCTCCTACATCGAAACGCTTGAAACTGAAGTCTTTTGGCTCTTCATTGAATGTGCTGACGGTTGATTCTCTGTCAACTAATATATTGTATGCTTTCGCCAAGTCGCTCTCATACTCGTTGCGACGGTCTCCTGTCAGTCCGAAGGCGAAGTAAGGTCCGACCATCAACTTCCACGACACATGGTCTTCGATAGGAAGACACAACCCATACATGACGGGAACTTGCAAGTAGAACATATTGATTGTGGCTTTGTCTTTGTCTGTGTAGAATTTCCAAGGACCGCCGTCTTTCACCCACTGGTGGCCCTCTATTTTGCAACCTTTACGGTTGAAATTGGCTCCCACTTCGATGAATTGCTTCTCGCTGACACGAATGTCAATGTCCGCACCGAATGTGAAACTGAAAAGGCCTGTCTTGTGGTAGGCGTCGTAGGCGTTGCCCCACTGGTTGGCATAGCCCAAGCCGAGGTCGAAGCCGAATTTGACAGGGCGGTCGTTTTGTGCCAATACGACGAACGAAAAGAACAAACAAACGACGGTCGCAAATGATTTTAATGTAAACTTCTTAATCATAATTGATGAATTTAAATTGCTTTGAAATTGTACAAAGGTACGAATAAAATCACAATGCAGTGCTATCTTGAGGCTTGCTGGCTCCTTGACTTTGATTCTTATGAAAGAAGTACTTCCATAGGCAGATTGAGGATCATAGAGTAATATTTTTCTTCGACAAGGATACTATCGTCTTCCATGCGGGAGAAACGCGTCATTTTTTTTGTTGAAGGGTCGAAAAGGAAGGCCTCGTCTATGGTAACCACTTTTTTGAGTATGTCGTCCATTTTCTGTCGTGCTACTTCCAATCCTTCTTCTCCGACAATCATCATTGTCCAGAACGCATATTCGAAAGTAGGACTGCCTCCATCTTCAGGCATGACGACATCTTTGAAGTAGGTGACATCGGATCTAAGGGTGCCGTCTGCGTCGGAATAGAGAGGAGCGTTTATGTATAAAAAGTCTGTCTTGAAGGATCTTTCCCCCGAAACTTCAGTTGAGAGTTTGTCATAGATTTTTTTCCTGAACCAAGCATGTACATCTTCTGTTACAGGGATGTTCTCAAATTTGTTGTCAAGAGCGTATTGTTCGTATCTCTCCGTCTCAAGGTGTTTTTGTATGAACTCTATCTTTTCCTTATATCTTTTCTCTCTTTCCTCTTCATTACTATACAATCGTCGATTCTCTCTGCTGTCTTTGTTTTCGTTTACATACTTTTCCAACTCTTTCGTAACTTCTAATGAAGTGCCGAAGAAGTATCTGATGTCTTTTTTGAATCTGCGGGAATAACTGTCTTCTTCTTCGACGTAACCATTCTCTGGATGACGTGTGAAGCGATAGAGACGATCTTCATCAAAATTGAACAAGAAAGCCTCTTGTAGCTCGTCATTTTCGTGAAAACAAGCGATGATTTCCCTTCTGCGTTCATCTTCAATCCTGTTGTATGCGGTATTAATAATGAATTCGCACTCTCTATAAAACCTATGCTTGAATAATGAAACAAAAGGAGTAACTCCACAGAATCCGTCTGCGTCTACCGCTAAATTTAAGTGTAATTGAAGCAAATCAGCTTTTTCAATTTGTTTCTTTGTCAGATTAGAACGCAAGTAACGCTCGCAAACGTTTTGAACCGACTTCTCAACATCCTCTTCTGGGACGAATTTCAGAAGTTCTTTTATGTTTTTTTTGTAGTCATTCATTTTTTTATCAGAATTATTTTGTTAGTAATGTTCCCATGTACTTCTTGAGAAACCTTGAATAGGATTTTTCTTCAATGATGACGCTGTT
>CAVKBM010000273.1:0-3314 GCA_963654355.1 Bacteroidaceae bacterium
CCCCGAGGGCATCGTGCCACCATTCACGACCAAGGCGAGTTCAGAGGAACACCATCTGGCATACGGAGAAGACTTTTTCTATGAGACCACGAAATACAACCCTCATTCGCCCTACTCCGCCTCCAAGGCAAGCAGCGACCACTTTGTCAGAGCCTTCCACGACACATACGGAATGCCAACCATCGTGACCAACTGCTCCAACAACTATGGTCCCTACCAGTTTCCCGAGAAGTTGATACCGCTCTTCATCAACAATATCCGCCATCGCAAGCCTCTTCCAGTCTATGGCAAAGGCGAGAACGTGCGCGACTGGTTGTATGTGGAAGACCATGCCCGAGCCATCGACTTGATATTCCATGAGGGTAAGATTGCAGAGACTTACAATATCGGCGGTTTCAACGAATGGAAGAACATCGACATCATCTGGGCCATCATCAAGATCGTTGACCGCTTGCTCGGTCGCAAGGAGGGCGAAGACCTCAGCCTCATCACCTATGTCAAAGACCGTCTCGGCCATGATGCTCGCTATGCCATCGACTCGACAAAGCTCCAGAAAGAACTCGGCTGGGAGCCCAGCCTGCAGTTTGAGGAAGGCATCGAGAAAACCGTCCGCTGGTATCTCGACAACCAGGAATGGATGGACAACATCACCAGTGGAGAGTATGAGAAGTATTATGAGGAGATGTATAAAGGTTGATAAATCTAGTTTTTAATAGTATCATAGATGAGTGTCAAAAAGAACATCCTTTACAATGGTTTCCTAACAGTTTCGTTATACCTATTCCAGTTCCTCACCTATCCATACGTAGCCCGTGTACTTGGAGTGACCAACATTGGCATCTGCAACTATGTACAGAGTATCGTGCAGTATTTCTCTTTATTTTGTGGGCTCGGCATTTCAACGTTGGGAGTACGAGAAATCGCAAAATGCAATGGTGACAAAGAGAAACTGAGCAATACATTCTCACAACTCTTCACAATGAACTTGTGGTTCACTTTCATGGCTACACTTCTATACATTGCCGCCATGATGCTCATTCCACAGCTTGCGCCATACAAGAAGTTATTGGCCATTGGTGTAACACAATTAATTTTCGGGACATTTTCCATCGAATGGTTGTTTCGTGGCATCGAAGATTTCAAATATATCACATTACGCACATTGTCTGTCAGATTCGCATGCATGCTTTCCATTTTCCTTTTTGTCCGCGATAGCAAAGATTACATTTTCTATTTCAGCATATACTCAGGAATGGTCGTACTGAATGGTATCATAAACTGGAATTACCGACGAAAGTTTGTGAAATATTCGTTCCAATCATTCCGCTCCATACTCAATCACATCAAGCCTTGCCTGTATCTTGGTTCCCAAAACATCCTCCAATCAGTCTACACAACGTTTAATGTTGTGTATTTGGGCATGGTTTGCGGAGACATTCAGGTGGGACTCTATACGACAGCCATCAAAATCGAGGGAATCATATTGGCTCTCTATACTTCGGTTACCTTGGTGCTGATGCCGCGGATAAGTGCAATGATGGAGAACGACAACAAGGAGGGGGTAGAGCGTCTTACCAACCGTTCATTCAGCTTGCTTTTTGCATTTGTCTTTCCTTGTCTTGCGTTCACAGAATGTTTTACGGAAGGTATCGTATCTATTGTGGCTGGCAGTGGCTATGAGGGGGCAGTCTTACTCATGAGAGTTGTGATGCCAGCAATGCTTGTTGTTGGTCTAGAGCAAATACTGATCGTGCAGATCCTGATGCCGAGCGGGGCAGACAAGCAAGTGCTTCTCAATTGCGTCTTTGGCGCAGCATGTAGTGTCCTGCTAAATTTGCTGTTTGTTTCCCGATTGCAGGGTTTGGGCACATCCTTTATTTGGGTAATCTCTGAAATTGCAGTCATGTCTTCGGCTCTGTATTTTGTCAAGAAAAACTATCCTTTGCAACTTAGTTTGGCGAAAAACACCCTTTCCCATTC
Organism: Bacteroidaceae bacterium; assembly: GCA_963654355.1. Taxonomy (GTDB): domain Bacteria; phylum Bacteroidota; class Bacteroidia; order Bacteroidales; family Paludibacteraceae; genus UBA1181. Next base: position 1,981 of record CAVKBM010000273.1, read on the forward strand.
CATTGCATTCTTACCATTGATCGCAATCCTCTTTTTAATGAAATATCTTCCGCTGGCATATTGGACTTTATTTGTGATGGGCTTTGGTGTAACACTCCTATACAGTCATTTTTCATTAAAGTATATGGTCAAAAACCCTTCATATATTGAGATTCTAAACTTGATTCACAACAAATGGGAGATTAATTAATTTATTCACATTGTTAAATTCGCAGAAAAGTTTTGCTATGTTGGAGAAATCGTGTATATTTGCAAATCATTATAATTAAAAGGAGCATCAAGTATGAAAAGAGTCAATAAAATGTCGGTGGATGATATCGCTAAGCTCAAAGCGGTTACATTATATGTTTTAGACAAATGTGGTGAAACTGACTTTATCCATTTGTTTAAGAGCGTTTCTCTGAGTTATTTTCGGCAGACAAGATGAAAGGAAAAATCAAAGAAGTTGACTTGAAGGAGATAAGAAAGTCCATTTGCTCTTATGAAAATGTTTCCATAAAACTGTTAACGCGTTTCGGTCTTATGTAGATTTTACCATATATTTGTAAAATAATTTAAAGAAGGAGAAGAAATATGTTTAGTAGTATCAATATTGAAAGATTCAGAGGCATAAAGCATGCCAAGATAGAAGGTTTGAAGCAAATAAACCTTTTCCTAGGAAAGAATAATTGCGGAAAATCCTCTCTTCTTGATGCAATCTTCCTTATATCGGGCTTGTCAAATCCAAAGTTGCCACTCAATATCAATCTCATGCGCAACTATCGTAGATTTGAGATGTCGGATATACTCTTGGACTTTTATGCTCTTGATGCAACGACACCTATTTCCATTAAGGCAAACAATGACGAAACTAGAGAATTACAGATTTCCGCATTTGAGTCTTCAAGCAGCAAGGTAAACCTACTGGCAGATGACAACAACATAGCTTCCACAGACTCCCAAAAAGAATATGGTCTGGTACTAAAGTGCAAGATTGACGAAAAGGACTATGAGACCTCCATTATCATGACTTCCTCAGAAAAAAACGAGTTGGAACAACTAGTGAAACTTGACTCACGGTATAAAGAGAAGCTGGCATGTCGCTACCTCAACCCCAAATATGATTTTTACACATCTATAGAAGGATTAGTTGATGTCATCAAGAATAAAGATGAAAAATTTATCATTGATGCCTTGAGACTGATAGAACCACAACTTAAAGATTTTGTGCTTTCACAGAATGAAGTGTTGGTAGATATCGGACTGGATCACCGCATCCCCATTAATATGATGGGAGATGGTGCCCGCAAGATACTGTCTATACTCACCACATTATATGAGTGCAAGAACGGCAT
>CAVKBM010000274.1:0-3303 GCA_963654355.1 Bacteroidaceae bacterium
TTCTGGATGATCAATGCGGTACTTGACCAAAGTCTCGAAGAAATTAGGGGCAAGCCAAATAATGTCATCGTCCAGTTTGATATAAATGGTGTTGTCATCCACACATTGCTTGTAGAAAGCATTGATGGAGTTGATGCCGTCAATCAAATTGTCTGGTTGCCAGACAAGATTGATCTTATCATATCTTTTTGCAAGCATCTCGAAGAAGACAATGTCTTTCTTATCCATAGTGTTTACCCAGATGTCGTATCTGTCTACTATGTCAGAACAGATGACTTGTGGAATCAGATACTGCATATATCTTCTTCTGCCTGCAGCTGTATTGCAAATGATTTTATAGTTGTCGTACATAATATTTTATATATTTATTTGCCAATAGCCATTTTTCCTAGCTCCAATCCTATTTATTATATTTTCTTTTTTTAATTGGCTCAAGTTGGCTTCTATAGCTGTAATACTAACTTCTAATAAATGAGATAATTCCTTTCTTGTAATTCTTGGATAGAAATGAATTAGAAGAATCATGGATTGGCGGTTTATACCCAACTTTATACCCAACTTTACACCCAACTTTTTCTGTAGTTTTTGCCCTTCTTCTTCAATTATACCCAACTTTTCTCCCAACTTTTCATTCAAAAAAACAATAACACCATACTTTATACCCAACTTTATACCCAACCTTTCTTGTTGCGTTTTTATATCGGGACTTGAATGTGTGTCTTTGATAGCAGGAGCTAATTTACTAAGATTATTCTGTAGATGAAAGCAAACTCTAACAACATTTCTGTCGCTATCGAAAGTAACGTCATTGCCCGTAATCTCCTCCCAGGAGAAAAGCTTTCCCATTCCAAATCCAACATTTTCAGAGATGTTGGCGAATCGGAAGAGCTTCGCAATGGTTGGATTGCGTAGGCTAGAGTAGAATGTACGAGCCATTTGGTCCGCTTGCATAGGAAAGTTTCCTGCATTCATAAACTCTATCTTATCTGTAAAGGCATGAATACAAGAACGGATTGGGCTAAAATGGTCGGTATGCATACAGAGGTTGGCCAAAGCTTCTCGTAGAATGTCCCATAGTCGCTTGTCTTCAACGTTTACTCCTCGGTAAGAATCAAGTTTGAAAGGAGTGTCTACCAGGGTTCGCAGTCGCCTATATATAATAAGATATGCCTCCCAGATGTTTTCTTGCTCAGGGATACGATAGGTATATCTTGTATAAGCGGATTCTACTGTAGGAGCTGGAATTTCAATGTAGTCAACGCAGAACGTTGGAACATACGCTGTTACGAATGGAGTTTTTCCAAACATAAGCAAACCAGCGTATGTGAGCAATCCTTTCTTATCTGTTATATTTAGTTGTTTGCAGAAATCCTCATCACTCATGTTCTTACATTGAGGTAAAGAGTTGTCGGCATTGAGATATGCTCGATAGCTATGAAGTGTATCAATGTTTAACATACTGATGTCCGTGTGAGGTATAGACAGTTCAGACCGTACACCAAATGATTGGTCATGATACATTTGCATAATTTCATTTTCTGTAGCTCTTTGGTCTCCACTACCCATGCGGACAAAGGTGTTGGACGGATTATTATAATAAATTGGCTTAACAGAGGATGAAGGCACGTGGAAAGCTAAGACTTTTTTGCCACCTAAGTCATATTTGTATGCTGATGCAGAAAGTTTGATGTTGAATTTCTGACCTCTTAGTGTGCCAAGAAAGTCTTGCTCTAGTTTCTCTATGTTGTCAACGCCGCATATTTCAAACTTCTTGCCTGTTTGTTTTATTCCAAGCACAATCCACCCACCCGAAGTGTTAGCGAAAGCACTCACGGTTTCCCAAATGTTTTTAGGAAGTTCACTTTTTGCTTCTTTCGCCTCGAAATCTTCCCATTCTAGCTCGTTTATTTTATGTATTAGCTCTTCTTTTGTCATGCTTGTTTATAATATTTTGCAAAGGTACAACTTTATATTTAACGAAGCAAAATTATATTGTATATTTGCTTTCAGCCAATGTTTTTTAAGGAAATATAAGTCAAAAAGTTAACCACTCTCGCCTATGGTGCTGGATAAGTATTTCTCGATGTTGGAATAGAATAACATAATGCGAAGAGATGAATATGCGAAAGCATTACACCTCTTCCATCCTTTTCATTTCCCAACCACAGAACTGGATGATGATTTTGTGCAAGGTTGTACCTTGTCTAAGGACTTCTATTCTTGGAGCTGCTGCATAACGGTTGATTTGCTCTACGGCTTCCTGCCATTGTGCTTCTGCCTTACTCTCAAAATCTTTGGCTGGCAACATCTTCAGTTCGATGATGTAACAGTGCTTGGTAGGATAATGAGTCAAGTCTGGCAAAAGGAAAAAATCGCAGTAACCATGGTTCAACTCTAGTTCGGGAGCAGTGATGTAGTAGTTGCTCATATAGAGATAGGCCATGAAGAAACCTTGTAGGTTTCGCTCAGCCTCTATGCCATCACGCACGGAGGCTACTTCGGCATACGCTTTAGACATAAAGCCCAATACTTCTTGCCATTTTCCCTCGAAAGCCATATAAGTCATCATATAACCGAAGTCGTTCAGATTGATATGATTGATATCTTGGTATTGCTCTTGCAGATACCCATAATATTGGCGACGTACATTATTATTGGGTATTCCAAGCACCAGCATATCACCAAACGTGTCTTTGATAGTGAGCATGCCATAGTAAAACAACAAGCTAGGGAAATATTCTGACTTAACCATATCGCTAGCAGGGAAAGTTTCATACAGGTTTGAGACGATACTGCCTTCCTCCGTAATCTTACGGATGATACCTTTGCGATTGCCATCCAACTTGTCTAGCTGAAGTAGTCGCTTCATCTTGTTATAGTCGGTCTTCGTGTTCGGGTCTATCATCTGCTCTGGGGAATGCCCATAACTCATGTAGTTGCGGAGATAATATAATACCATATCACAATTGAAAACTCTAACTTCTTTAGTAAGGCATTGCTTGGCAAAACAATAGTTATCGTACCATGGTTTCATCTCGGCAATCATGGCTTCTATGTCGCTATTTGCAGGAATCTGCCCAGCATCACGATAACGAGTAAACATCGCTCTTACGTCGTCGGTACTGAAGCCCAGCATCTTGTCGAAGTCTGGGTTGGTAGAGATGTGCCATCCGATATTGAAACCACTTGTCACGTCATCTAGCGTAACAGGGCTGACACCCATCATGAATATCTTGGCAAATGACCCCTTGAACTTCTTGAAGTAGTCGCGATAGAAACCACTGGCATGGGTCATGGCATGAT
>CAVKBM010000275.1:0-3268 GCA_963654355.1 Bacteroidaceae bacterium
TCGATATGAAAAAAATCTTGCTCTTATTTATGCTTGTATCTTTTTTCTATGGAAATATGTTAGCCATAGAAAAAGATTTGATTGTTCCAACACCTGGCAAACTAAAATCTGTTGTTGACAAAAAAGAGTTTTCGGCTATCACCGCTTTGACTGTCAGGGGAGAAATCAACGACAAGGATGTTAAGGTGTTAGAAAACCTTGTGAATCTCACCTCTTTGGATCTGAGAGGTGTTAGTGGCACATTTAGCTATCTGCCCACCTTCGCCCATTTGGAACAGCTTTATCTTCCATCTGATTGCAAAAACAACAAGCGAACAGTCAAGGGTGAAGATTATTATATCTCGGATTGTATTATGTCGAACAAGTCTATTCGCACGCTGTCCATACCTGGAGAGGTCATGAAAAATGTCAAGGGCATGGTGAACTTGAAAAAGGTGGAAATTTATGGAAATGTCCTATATCAAGGATATGGTGACCATGTTGAATGGTATGCAAAAGACGATTTGGTGGCTATTGACACATTGGTGTTATGGAAAGAGCTTGGTGATTATCACTCTGTGGGAACTGCTTACAACTATCTTATGCCGCGCTATATTGTTGATGCCAACACCCATGAGGTTTATCTCAATGCCTACGAACCTAACAGGACAGACTACAAGGGCATCAATGTACTTCCTGTTCTGAACGATATTGAAAAGACTCAAATGACAACTCCGGACGAGCTGGATTTGTCTGATGTCCGTGTTATCCCGACAGACTATTTTAAAAACTGCACAATGAAGAGCGTCAAGTTTTCATACTCACTGAGGTTTGTTGGGATAGACGCTTTTAACAAATGCGCAAATGTCACCTCTTTGGTGTTTCCAGGAGAAAATACCTCTCTCGAGCTTGATAACTGGTGTTTCAGTGAATGCAGAAACTTGAAAGGGATTCATTTTTGCGGTCCGGTAAAGATCGGAGGAGGATATGGATACGGCAACAATATGGTGTTAACCTTTGACAAACCATCTGCTGTAAAATTTACATCTGTATCAACAGGGGATGCGCCATTTGACCACTTTGTCTTTAATGCGGTTCCTACTGCCTTGACAATAGGAGGAGAGTATGGTTGTGAATTCCAGGACATCGTGTATTACATTGAAGTCCCAAAGGGAACAAAGGAGAAGGTTTTTGACTTGTGTCCTCGTGCAAACAATAACAATTGCTTTGAGCAGGGAGTGAAACAGAAATCATACAACATCAAGATGGAAAAGCCTGGTACAATTCTTTCTTATCTCCCTATGGATGAGTTGGAAATTGTTGACTCGCTTACGATTACGGGCTTCTTATATGAAACAGACATCAATGTGATTGAAAAATGTGTCAGGCTCAGGCATCTTGACTTAGGAAAGACAGTTATCACTTATTCTCCAGAACTTATTAAACAACAGAGAGATAATGCGAGGGCTTTTGCCTCACTCTTTGGAATGTTAGGGGCTATGGCTGATGCTAAATATGAGAACAACGAAATGGGTACATTGGATTATGCTTATACAAAAGCATTTTCCAACCTTATGCAAGATGCATCTAATGTCAAGGCATCAAATGAGAATTGTGTCATTCCTGCGAACACTTTCTCAAACATGTATTTTTTACAAAGTGTTATATTACCTTATCGTGCTTCGCATATTGGCAGTAGAGCGTTTGCAAATTGTGTAAACTTGAAAGAGGTTGCTTTACCTCTCTATCTCGAATCAATAGGAATGGAGTGCTTTATGAATTGCACTAATCTCAAAACAATTCAGTTTCCAAAGACACTTAACGAAATAGGTGAAAGATGTTTTAACGGGTGCAATAGCATAGAAACGGTAGATTTAAGCCAATGCGACTTTACCCCCAAGACACAAAGTTCATATAGAAACTATGTAGATTGGAATAAAGCCTTTGAGTATTGTGCCAACTTACAAGAGTTGAAATTTCCACAGGGAATAACAAGAATATTGAGTTGTAATTACGAGGAAGCACGTTCGCAAGCAAAACGGATAAATCAAATAAAATTGTATTTCCCAACCAGTCTGAAATATATAAAGGATTGTTGGCTTGGAAATTCAGAGCTGCATTTTATTACAATGACTGCACCTTCTTTTGACGACTTTTACATTTCAGATGTCTGTAATTGCAAAGTTTATTGTCCGAAAGGTAGTATCACCTCTTATTATAATGCTATAGGCAGGAATATTAATAAAGTAAAGATAATAGAAGAATAACTGATTAGATAGGGACAAATTTCATCTCTCTCAAAATGAACAAATCGGATTACCCGATAAATTAAACATTTTTGTATAACTAAATTTTATCATTATGGCAAAAATAGAAAAGGCATGGGCTGAAATTATTCAATCAGCCATTACGAGTGCTCCTTCACCATGGAGAAAAGGTGATTGGATTCCAAGAGAAAAAGTCGTCTATGCTAAAGTTGCAGGACAACTTGTCGAACTGTCAAAAGAGGCATTACGTTCAACCTTCAATTGGAAGAACATTACCGATGGCAGATTGGCATCCTTGGTTGGTAAAGAGGCTGGAAATTTGATAAAGGAAGTTTTGAAATAACCATAATATTAGGAATAGGAGGATATTTGTACCAATCCTCCTATTCCTATAAACATTCATACAAAATGGGACTGTTCAATACGCTAAAAAATAAAGTAGATGGTTTGAACGTACATTCTACAGACACATATCAATTATGTCCATACTGCAATAAACAAGTTCATATAATAAAATGTCGTATGCCTGTTATTGATAAAAATGAAGCGAAACATTATCAATCGTTTGAGAGCATATCAAAAGCCCTTGTTGAGGAGGCTCTGAAATTAGCTGGTGCAAAGGATATACTTGCAAAACCTTTTGGCATATATATGGGACCAAAAGCTCAACGAGGAATAGAGGAAACTACACATTTAATACGTTCCAACTACATAAATTTAAACAAAAGAGAGGCAGTCTGTCCCAACTGTGGAAAGACCTTTGTCTATTGCGTTGAGAGCGTATTTAAGTGGTAATACGAAAAGATGATAAGGCATACAGTTTCTTCTCTTATTTGCTGTTTACAATTAGCGTAGTCATTTTGAATCTGTAGCAATGCACCCTCTTTGTATTTGAGTTATAGTGGCGAAAAAAAGGAAAGAAAGCCCATCAAAAGCCTTCTTCCCAATTTGATTAGTCGTTGCAGACATTAAATTCATGGAATGAATAAAACATATCCTCATTCTCTTCCTCATTCTTCTCA
>CAVKBM010000276.1:0-3240 GCA_963654355.1 Bacteroidaceae bacterium
ATGTGACAAAAAAAACAACGCTTCTTTTTTATCTCTATGAATTATTCAGGTTAAAAATAGTATTCTTGCCATTTGGAACCAATTGACAAGAAAGGGTGCATGGCGAAACATTTTTGTCACACACAATGCCTTTGGAATATTCAGCAAGTATAGCCATATTTCTCGTCGTAGCGGAAACCCCAAGATTCCTTATCCGAATAAGAAGGTGGCATTAAGAGCTGCTGAGGCTATGGGTAAGAAGCATGGTGTGCATTTCTCTATATACAAATGTGTTTGGTGTGACGGATGGCATATAGGAAAGAATGCACAGAATAAAATAAAAAGGAACAACGCATGAAAGATAAATTTACGCCAAACTATATAGAGTCTCTTGAAGAAAATGAGGTCTTCGTTTTTGGCAGCAATTTGGATGGATATCACATCGGAGGTGCAGCAAGGATTGCCAAAGAGCGTTTTGGAGCAGTATGGGGGCAAGGTGTAGGATTGCAAGGAAAAAGCTATGCTATACCAACGATGCAAGGTGGTGTAGAAACAATTACCCCATACGTTAATGAATTCCTATCTTTTGCTCAGCAACATAAAGAGTTGCAATTTCTCGTCACACGCATCGGCTGTGGAATTGCCGGGTTCAAGGACTACGAGATAGCACCTTTATTCAAAAACGCAATTGGAATGGAAAATATCTGTTTGCCAAAAGAGTTCGTAGAAATTATAAATGGGACGCAACAAGACAAGTACAATCTGCAACGCTTTTTGGACGCACAGTCAAACTACTACCAACAAGCGTTGCAAGAAATTCAAGACGGACAGAAACGCTCACATTGGATATGGTTCATATTTCCTCAACTTGCAATCCTTGGTCATAGTCGCAATGCCAAGTATTATGGCATCAGCGGGTATGATGAGGCGGAAGCATACCTCAACCATCCGATATTAGGTGAGCGGTTAAGAGCTGTAACGAAGGCTTTGTTGACGCATACTGATATTGATGTGGTAGAAATCTTTGGAGAAGTTGATGCAATGAAAGTATGCTCTTGCATGACCCTATTTGATGCAGTATCACCGGATGATGTATTTCAGGAAGTCCTTGATGTTTTTTACAAAGGACAATATGATTTAAAGACGTTGAACTATATGTAGAGAAGATATGGAAGAGAATTATTTTGCAACCTCACGTAATGGGCATGAGTTGAAGGATATGTATAATCCTGAGACCAATACGTTGGATATACGTTCAAATGGTCTTTATCCTTCAAATGTATTGAGCAATCTGTGCAGCAATGGATTTCGTCTCGATGGAATGGTATGTGGCAGCATGGAGGGATTCCTTCAGTCGTTGAAGAGACAAGACATCAACAAGCAACGTCAAATATGCAGCATGAAAGGTGGCAATGCAAGAAAGATGAGTGTAACATCATGGCAGACAGACCAAATAGTATGGTGGAAAGGAAAGGCAATAGACAGACAAAGCCAAGCATACCAAGATTTGATTCATCGTGCTTACAAGGCAATGTTTGAACAAAATGAACGTTTCCGTGCTGCCTTGATGCAAACAAGGGGGATAGTACTGGCACATTCTACTGGCGAGAACAATCCATATAAGACGATATTGACACCAACGGAACTGTGTGGAATGTTGATGGAGTTGCGTGATAACTATGACAAGCGAGACAAAACTCAAGAACTCATTGAAAAGTCTGTCACCAACGAACTGGGAGATTTGCATTCAGAGAAACCAACGGCAAAGAAGATTGTCTATGTTGATATGGGTGGAGTACTGATGGATTTTCATGCAGGATTGGACCTGATTGGCGATGAACTTCGCAAGGAGTATGCAGGAAGATATGATGAAGTGCCGAACATCGTTTCTTATCTACCACCTGTGAAAGGTGCTGTCGAGGCTATGTATGCCTTACAACAAAGTGGTAAATACGATGTTTATATCCTTTCAACCTCTCCTTGGAGTAATCCAACAACATGGTCAGACAAAGTGGAATGGATAAATAGATATTTGGACAAGTATTATTGTAAACGTCTAATTCTATCTCACCACAAGAATTTACTCAGAGGTGACTATATCATTGATGATAGAGGAAAACATGGAACAAGTGGATTCAAGGGAGAATGGCTTCGCTTTGGAAGTGAAGAATTTCCTAATTGGGAGAGTGTACTTGAATATCTCCAGGCGTAAGAAATGGTATAGATATCATCAATTAAGTAGGTAAAGTAAAGAATTACCGAATAAAGGAAATCGTATCCCTCAGCTCAATTTGATATAAAATCGAATGGGCTGAGGGATTTTTATATACTTTAATGATAGGAATGGTTACTTGTTTTACTCTATACACATAAACAAATAAAGTTTATAACACAAAAAATATCAGATAATATGGAAGATATAAAAGACAAGACAGCAATGCAGAAGACTCAAATCTTCAATGTGATAATCCTTGACCGTAGTGGTTCTATGCAGAGAATACGTCAAGCAGCAGTGGATGGGTTCAACGAAACCTTGGTTGGAATCAAGAAAGCGCAAGAGAAATTTGCCGACACACAGGAGCATTTCGTTTCACTGGTTACTTTTTGTAGCTGTGAGACATGTAATGTTTTTGACAAAGTTCCTGTGGGTAAAGCGCATCCGTTGAGCATGAACGACTATGAACCATGTTGTTCTACTCCTTTATACGATGCTATGGGATTCACCCTTACTGCGATGCATAAGCAGATCAAATACATTGAGGATGTTGCGGTTGTTGTTACTATCATTACTGACGGTTATGAGAATGCGTCCAAAGAATATAATGGTAGTAGTATCAAGACACTTGTGGAAACACTTCGCAAAGAAGGCTGGACATTCACTTACATGGGAGCAAATCAAGATTCAATGGAAGTTGCTATGTCGATGTCTATCCGCAATGCTCGTAATTTTGATTATAGTTCAGAAGGAACACGTGCTTCCATGCGCAAAGACACCACGACCCGTATGAATTTCTTTTCTCGTCTTTCTCAAATGAAACATGAGGCTGCTTTTTGTGCAGAACCGATGTCAAAGGAAGAACGTCTTGGTTGCTATGGAAGATTGGCAGATGAAGCCTTTGATGAGGAGGAAAATAAGTAGAAGCTTAAAATAAGGTGCATATGAAAAGAGCTATTATTTTATTTTGGAAAGGGCTGACAGGTATTATTTTGTAGTACTCCCCATTTTTAGACAGGGTTTTACATTGTTTTGCCAGCCAGGAG
>CAVKBM010000277.1:0-3234 GCA_963654355.1 Bacteroidaceae bacterium
ATATCACGAATGATTGGCGAATAGGTTGGACCACCAACAAGAATGAGTGAAGACAGGTCTTTCCCCGTCATGCCATTTCGTTCCAAGAGATTCTTGCAGATGCCGACAGCTTTCTTGTACTGTTCGCCGATAGCATCTACCAGTTGGTCTTTGGTAACGGTGATTTCCAAGTCTATATCTTCACCATTGTCATCTTGTCCAAGGTTCAGATTGCGGTCATAGGTAGAATAGTCTGCGCTATCTGCAAATGACAATGCAATTCTCATCTCCTCTGCAGGACCTTTAAGCGCATCCATTAGGGCTTTCTTCTTCCATTCTGTAGTCTCGTATGAAGACAGGGCATAATCTTCTTTCAAACTTGGCATAAGAATTTTATTGACAACAGCTTCATCAAGGTTCTTGCCACCAAGGTAGTTGTCTCCTTCTGTATCAAAGACTGTCAGAATGCCATCTTCCACCTTTACTAAAGCCGCATCAAACGTACCTCCTCCAAAGTCAAATACTAACCATTTGCCATCTTTCTTCTCACTTGACAAACCGTATGCCATACAAGCCGCTATAGGCTCTTGCAACAATTCACACTGTTTGAAACCTGCAATACATGCAGCCTTCATCGTGGCATCCTTTTGTATTGCAGTGAACATGGCTGGTACCGTAATGACAACAGAATTTACAGTCTCATCATTGATAAGGCTTTTCAACTCTTTCAATACCTCCGCAGAAAGTTCTTCTGGAGAGTAGCTTTCCTTTGGCATATTCTCGTTGGAATATTTCTTGTCTGAGCCCATTTCACGCTTAAACTCCAAATAACCACACTCTTTTGGAGGCTCATTTTTGCTCAAAGCAGTGATAGCATCAGAATACACTGAATCTTTTGCTTTCATGCCAATACGCAAGGCACGCTCTCCCTTCTTGTTCTTTGAAAAATAAACACAAGAAGGCAATGTGTCCATAAGATTTTTAGTCTGCTTGATAACAGACTCACCATTCTCCATTCTGGCTATAGCCGAGTTCGTCGTACCAAGGTCTATGCCATAGTCTATTTTGATTCTTGCCATAGTTATAGTATTTTTAAATGTTTTGACTGACTACAATTTCGGCAGGTTGTATCATCTTACCATTATAATTAACCTGCATCTTAATCATTCCTGTGATTATACGCTTGCCTTCTGGCAAGCTTTCGTCTGGAACAAATCTTGTTTGGAATTGCATACCATCGTTGTATTCCTGTCCAAGCAAACTAATGATTTCATATCCATTAGCACGTACATTATTTATCATGCGGTCTTTTGCTTGAACAAGTTGTTTGTAACCTCTTACAGATTTGTCCATTTTTGAAAGGTTTGTCTCTATTCTTGCTATTTCATCCGCAAGCTTTACCACAAGCGAATGGTCTGGTTCTCCTGTTGTCTTGTTTGCAGATGATACTGAAGAATCAAGTTGCTTTTGTACAATAGCAAGAAGTTGATTGTCTAACTTTACCGATTCTTCTTGCATTTTTGTTTGAGCTGCTTGCAATGCCTCTTGCGCTTTACGGACATCACCAATAGTAGATGTCCCTGATTTAATACGCTTCGTTAACCAATATGCTACACCTACTATAACAATAAGGACAACTATCACGACTATCAATCCATACAAAGTACGAGATTGAAGTAGGTCTTGATTAGTACGAACATTATTATCTGTAGCATCAATCTTTCCATTTATTTTTTCTCTGTCGGTAGATTGGGCTTCTTCTAAAGACTTGCACTTGTCTTGTAAACTGTCAATAGCCAAACGCTGTATTTCGTTCTCCTTTACAAGTGTTTGTATCTTGCGCTCTGCTACATGCTGGTTCTCAACAAGTTTTCGCAAATTCTTATCTGCGTTTACTTGCTTGTTCTGCAAAATAGAACACTTTTCCTCCAAAGCCTTAACCTTGTCTGTATTATCGTTTATCGACTTAGCATTAGCAAACTGACAACCAATAACTACCAGTATTAAAATTGTAAATATCTTCTTCATTTTAGCTACATGTTGAGATTAAAAATATTATTATACCAATTGCTATGACTGCAAAACATCCCCATGGTGTGTCATCACTTGAACTTGACGAGCTGTTACTGCTTGTTGATGCCGTTTGTCTATTCACTGATGTTCTATTTGGGGTTGATGAATAAGGACGTGTTGCAGAAGATTGATTTCTCTGAGTTGTTCGTGAAGATGACGGTCTTGGCGTGTATGCAGATGTAGAAACACCCAATTGATCACATAAACCTTTTAGTATAGAACGATTCTCGCTGTATCTACCGTTCTTGTAATCGGCTTCCATATCAAAGCCATCCATTATTTTGGTGGCTTTCCATGCTTCTTCCAAAACTGTTTTTACATGACTAATTCCAAGAATCGCTGCTAATGCTGCGTTAGGGTCATCTTTGTCTGCACTAAATATAGATTGTGCTTCATTTACCTCTGCGATAACATTACTTAGAGCGTTGCCTACTACCTGTGTTGAGATTTTTAGATAATATGCATTTGACACACCAAGTTTGCGTTTTATAGATAGGATATGTGGTTTCGTGTTATTCAGTAAAGTAACCGCATGGCAAATTTTGTCTGGTAACAAACAGTATTTACGTAACTCTTCGTGAATAGCTCTATCCTCTGCGAAGACCTCCGTTGGTGGCAAGTTGTCAATAATCTTTTGAAGAATATCGACATTCTCTTTACATCTGTCTTTTGCCATTTGTCCCACAACAATGCTTTTTGCATATTTCTGCAAACTCATAGCTTTGTGTGCAGCATCAGGCTCTTCGGAATCATTAAAGTAGTCTATGCCACATTGTAGAATTTCAAGTCCCAACTTATCTGCAATCATCTGATATTGCAAATCTTTCGTGGAGAGAAAACCTTTTAACTGCAAAAGGGAATTTCTTGTATTTTTCCTTAAAGCCTCTCCTGCATTGAGCCTTGCGTTTGAACCTTTTCCTTTGGTTTTTTGAGCAATGTTGATTGCCTCTTGTATGCTATCAACAAGAGGCTTAACAGCTTTTTCTCCTATATGTTCTTTCCATGAGCTATTGGAAATGAAAGGCAAAAGTTTGCTTGCGCCTATTTCATCACAAAGTATATCAAGAAATGAATAAGCCAAGTTTGATACGTCAAAATTTCCACCTGTTCCAATTATTGTAGATACAAATTGGTTAAGGTATTGTGTATTCCCATACAGAACTTCGGCACACATTATGACAG
>CAVKBM010000278.1:0-3231 GCA_963654355.1 Bacteroidaceae bacterium
ACAATGTCGTATACTCCATCATAGTACATTCTGGTAATATCACCACTATGCGAATAAAATAGGCTATAATCTTTAGGAAACCACCCTGCCACAGCGGAATGAAAGAATTTCTCAATCGTACTCTTGCCAGCTCCTGGAACTAGACTCACGCAAAGTATGTCGTATTTATCATCTATCATGCCTTGCAATGCATCTGTTAAGCCGATTTTCAAAAACTGTTTTCTTCTAGGCATGTAAAACCTATCTTTAGGTTCTCTTTTTCTTTCAATGTACTGGAAATAGCTGTCAACTATCTTGTTTTGAGCTTCAAGTAGCAAAATCTCGTATTTTTTGTTTATCAGCTCATAGTTGATTTTGTGGTCAAATGCGTATTTTTCCAAATCCCAGATTGTACCGCCTGTCCTATTTGTGCAGAAAAGCTCTACAATGTCCTTGGAACGCTTTGTAAGCTGTAACCCATACTCAATATCCTTTTCGCCGTTTATAACCACATTACAAGCTTCTGCGTAGGCATTAATTACTTGTTCATCTATTCCTTTTCTCTCTATGTAATTTTCGTAACTATTAACTGTGGAAATAAGGCTTGAACTAGCCATGAGAAAAGCACCTCCACTTTTCAGCAAAGGTGCTTATAGACCTCTGCCTATAATTTTTCTAGGGTAGCGACTACAATCAATCTGTAGTCGGTAATATCGCTTTAATTATTTTTCAGATATTTTTCAAGATTTTCGCAAAAATCTTTTTCTATGCAATAAACTGTTTGTATGGTATACCGCAATACGGACATTTTGTATGCGCTGTGTCTATTGGTGCACCACAATTTATGCAATTTTGTACCATACAGCTAACACCTCACAATCGTTGCGCAGTTTCTTGTGCGACCAGCTCCGACTCTTTATGTATTCGAGTTAAAACCAGCCACACAAGCATTTTGATTATTTCAGCAGGGACTACTGCAACTCCTGCTTATCAAGGAATGACCTAGATGAATTGGCAAGGTAGGAATTGAACCCACGACAAGTCGGTTAATATGTCCGACTGCTCTACCATTGAGCTACATGCCAAGATATTTGGGGCAAAATTAATTGCCCCGGATAAAAACTGAATAGTTTTCTGTCACAGGAGGATTTCGCGACAGAATGACCGGTGTGAGAGTTGAACTCACTTTACTATCGTGAAAGGATAGTGTCTTAACCGCTTGACTAACCAGCCATGGTTGCCGAAACAACCGATGTTTTTCAACAAAAGGAGATTTTTATGTCGTGCCGCCTATAACGGCTACATGACCGTAGGTTGATTTTCACATTCAAGTGTAGTGGGATAAACACTTGATAACCCTCACGAGCCTTGTGACGGCTCTTAACAGCTTTCCGCTATGAGGGTGAAAGGAACTCGAGATGTCAACCCGTAGGGGAACATACATAAACCCCTACGAACAGGGCATGTTGGATTTGAACCAACGAGTGCAGGAATCAAAATCCTGTGCCTTACCGCTTGGCGAATGCCCTAGATTTATTGCCACATAAATGCTATGGCAAGTATTAGAATGAATGTCGTATACAGCGCCGTTATTCTGACTTTCGCTGTATTTTTCTTATACGCCACATTTCCGGCTAGTCCGAAACTGATCACTGCGAGTGATATTGTTGTAAATATTTTTAAAGTAAACATATGTAATCTCCTAAAACAAATATTTCTTTAGCAAAGCTTTGAGCTGTTCAGATTTCGCGTATTTAATGAGCTGTCTCTTTTCTTTTTCGCTTAGTCGGTATCTCATTTTTGAAATCGTTACATCGTCAAATTCTGAAAACGGATTTATACCGTGCTTTGCCAGGATGTAGAAAAATCTAATCATTGTATCGCGCTCTCATTCTCTTTGTCAGTTTACTAAATTTCTGAAATTTTCTTAATACTCTTAATCTTTTTGTAAATGCTAAGTATTAGGTTTATTGCCAAAAGTATGCATATATCTATTATTGCTGTTCATACAAGTGTTTGAGTCATATATGCACCTCCGGTGGTAGTTGATATAAGGTGTGTATAAGGCCTTTTTGTTTTTGTCGGAGTTTGGAGGGCTAAGTGGAGCGGTTTTTCGAAAATGATTAGACCCCCACCCGGTAAACCGTTCAGCTCTTGCATTGCTCCAACATTTAAAGCCTTTGTTATCAGCGCTCTATTGTTTCAAGTGCTAAAATTGTGTTAATAGTTCAAACAATCAAACAATTCTACTCCAACTATTCGCAAAACACATGTTATGCGAAATTTTGACTGTCTCGCAACCTCTAAAACCCTTGATTTTACTAGGTTTGTAATTGTTTGAATTTTTAAATCAACTCTCATGCACTATCAATCACGCTTTTACGTAAGTTGTCAGTCAATTCGACAGGGGTTTTTGCGTCTAGTTGTGGCAACTCTTGCGCTGTCTTTACTTGATTTTGTCTATTGCTATCGGCTGTATATGGGCTTGCCCATCCAAATTGACGATTTAGCACCGCTATTACTCCAACGGGGTTTTTATTGCCCGTGACGAGCTTGTTAGACAAACTTTCCTCCCTGTATTTTACTAGTTTTTTATGTATGTCTGAAGCCGTAGAGCTTAATTTATTGCCGTCTCTCCAGTTATATATAATGCTATCAGGTATACCGGTAAGGGTGCAATATCCAATGATAGATACCTCTTTGTCATATCTCATACATAAGTCATATATATATATATTTAATACTTTCATGCATTTATCGTAATCATAACTATTACAATTGCTTGGAATTTTATTGTTATTTAAATTATAATTAACTGTGCTTTTTAATACCCCACCTTTAAAAACATTTTTATATATAAAATAAAGAGCGCTATTCCAGACAGCCTGTGATTCTTTTTTCATATCCTCGATGTTATTTTCCTCGCAAAAAATGTTAAGTTGTGCCATGATCTCATTGTCGTAAACTTCAATATTCTGTTGATCTGCTGCCATTCTCCGCACCTCCTTAAATCCTTTAATCAAAAAAGCCTACACAACCAAGCATTTAAAACTGCTTAAGTCATGTAGGCAAACCGACATCTACTTCCGTGCGACCCATTCCGCATCGTCCACGCTAAATTTTTAAATAACAAGTATTTTTAGTACTCACTTGTTTTGTTGCTAATACCATAATCCAAAATAATTAAATTGTCAATACCTAAATTTTAAAAATTGAATAATCAAAAATATATAGTCAATTAGTCATATATGC
>CAVKBM010000279.1:0-3211 GCA_963654355.1 Bacteroidaceae bacterium
CAAGAGACAATGCCACATTTTCTGATTCTATTTCATCGGATTCCACCATTTCTAAGTTTGTTAACGGGATAAGTTATTCTGAAATACAGCTTTTCAAGGATAAATGGCTTGAGACTGTCCTTAAGAAGAATGATAAGGTATTTCTTTGTTATGACTCAACGAACGTGAACTCGCAGGCAGAAGGTGTCTCTCTTGTAGAAAAAGGGCATGCCAAGGATGACAAGACATTGAATCAGGTGAATACGGAGTATGTAGTAAGACAGGAGGACGGAATTCCTGTTACATATATGCAATACCCTGGTTCCATCTGCGATATTGCTGAAGCAGAGGAAATGATCAAATACCTTGGAAAATTCAATAAAGACACAAAGATGACTGCAGTCTGCGACAGAGGTTATATTTCTGAGGATAATGTTACCTACTTTAATGAGCACGAACTAGGTTTTCTGCTTTTGTTGAAGTCCAACACAAATGCATCAAAAAAGCTGATCACCGATCACGCCAAGGAGGTGAAAGACAGGTACGGTTGTTATATTCCCGAATATGGCATTTACGGTAAGACTTTCCGCATCAAACTATTCAAAAACAGTAATATTGAATGCTACGCGCATCTTATATATGATGCTGACCTGGAAAGGGATCACAGAGAGACATTGCACAACACGATAAATGCCCAGAGACTTGAAATACAGAGACATATTGACAGAAAGGACAAGCTCACTGAGGATAATCTCAAGAAATACTTCATGTTTGATTTAGAGCTTGAGTCTTCAGAAGTAATCATTGCTCCGGCTAAAGGCAGAGGAGTGAAGAAAACCGAGCAGCCTTCATTTGTCATCAAGTCCTTCAAAGAGAACGAAGATGTGATAGCTGAGGAATTTTCTTACTGCGGATTCTTTATTCTGGTTACATCTGATGAGATGACTGTAAAGGAAGCTGTAGATGGTTATAGCAAGAGAGATTCTGTCGAAAAAGTATTCGAGTCACTCAAGAGTCACCTCGGGATGGACAAGATAGGGGTACATACAGAAGAATCAATGCAGGGAAAAACTTTCCTATGGTTCATTGCCTCGATTTTCAGATCCTCTATCTCTCATTCTCTTTCATCTCTTAGAGAATCGAGCAATAACAAAAAAGACTATACTACTCCAGCCGCCATAGACAGACTTGATGCTATAAAAGCTGACAAGAATCTATCTTCCGGCAAGTATGAGAGACGCTACAAGCTTACTAAAACCCAAAAGGAAATATGCAAATGCCTTAGTATTAAAGATTCTCTGATCGATAAGATTATTGATGGAATTTGTTAGGAAGCGTATATTTTAGGAAAAGTTTGGGAAGAAAGTTGCTAAAAGATATCTTTCAGCTTCAAATTCGCTATATAGATTATAGGGATTACACGCTGCTTCAAGGTGTTTTATTTCTATTCTGTCCAATCTGTTGAAGACTAAGGCATTGTCGGAAAGATATTGTTCATCTGTTTGAACAGTCGAATAAGCATTTTGCTTTGTTTGACAGCAAGTTCTCCTTTTAGAACGGTCATTAGCATGTATATTCCTTGCTCGGTGAATGCATGTGGAAGGTATTTTATGTTGCTTCCTCTTCCCGTTCCTCTGTTCAAGGTGAAATTTTTGCACCTTGAAAGCTGGTTTAATTCTTCCTAGGTAAGCTGAAACATAAAGTCTTCTTCATCGAATTTCTCGATATTGTTCTTTACAAGGAAATAAGGTTCGACCACCTTTAGTTCCTTTTTCTGCATTATCGAGGTGAAATTTTTGCACCGCGATATTTCATTTACCTCTTTCTGCGTCAACTGAAACATAAAATCTTCCGGAAATTTTGAGGTATTGTTTCTTACTTGACGGTTGAGGTTCTTTGTTTCATATCCATATATTTGAGCTAAATCTGAGTCCAGCATTACCTGTTCTCCTCTGATTGTGTATATCTTTTCTCTTATGTCTTCAGAGTTATTCAGCTGAGGTAACATATCTTCCATATACATATGTTAAAGTGAATTCCTAAACACGACAATTCAAAAATAGAATCCAGAATATGATGTGCCCCCTAGAAACACAGACATTGAAAGCTGAGCCAGTCACATATACTCTCTACAGCTGATGGAGAAGTGTTGCTGGTCCTGACATGGAATTATATTATCCCATTACATGTCCTAAAACTTTAGCTCTAGTAAAGCCATGATCTTATGCCTCATCTTGAATGCTGTCACATGCGAAACATCACAGCTGGTAGCGTTCTGTATTCATGCCTAAAGCTTAAGTGGCTGGTCGGACATGTGTTGTCTGAGTTACCAAAACACTATTTAAGCAATAAAAAAAGACTCTCAGTTTGAACCAAGAGTCTTTGAGTTCGTGAGAGACGGGGCTCGAACCCGCGATCTCCGGCGTGACAGGCCAGCGCGATAACCAGCTTCGCTAACACCCCAATCACCGTTGAGTACTTAAAACGCTCAACGTGAGTATTATGTTATACGAATCGCAAAAAAGTGTCAATGCATCAAAACAGAAATTTTGATTATTTTTTAATTTTTTTTTCGATTTTCTTTTTCATCGCATTATTCTCCGTGATTTTCAGTTTTTGCATTTTCAGTTTTTGCATTTTCAGTTTTTGCATTTTCAGTTTTTGCATAAATTAAAATCTGACGGGGCTATCTAATAAGTCTGATATACAGGCCGATTAAGAAGAGTGCAACTTTGGTGCACTTTAGGTGCAAATCACGCACAGTTTATATTCGGTAGTTGCTTACGCACGAGCTCAACCACCGGGATAGAGTTCTAAAGATTTTTTAGAATACAATAAAAACTCATTAAAAAACGCGGACGGAACTGCGTTTTTCAGAAAGTTCAATCATCATGCGGCAGAATCAGTCTGCACAAAAGCGCAGTTGTAACGTTCATTTATCAAGCTGAGCACACAGGCCTTATGGACTGTAAAAGCATGCAAAATATGACTCCGGACGATATAAATCCGGCAGAAATACTTAAAAAACTCGGGATTTAAGGACTTTTTAAACAAACTGAGTACGAAAGAAGATTTCGCGGACGTGAATCGCACTCAGTACGAAGCCTGTTTCGCTGTCATTCCGAATTTATTTCGGAATCTATATTAAAATTTAATTGCAGATGCAAAAAAAAACAGTTCAGCATGACGGATTGGAAATTTTAACACGACAGTTTGAAAGACTCATCATGAC
>CAVKBM010000280.1:0-3202 GCA_963654355.1 Bacteroidaceae bacterium
CCAACAAGCCTTAGTGGGGACAGCATCTTGCCACATAGTTTCTTCTTGAACAACGAACAAACCGCCAAACAGAAATACGGAACCATGAGTATATAGGGAATAAAAAGCCAGCCAGTCTTTTTGATTTCGGGCAATTCTGTTATTCCACATGGCGGGTTGCAAAATCGGTATGCGTATATTGACAATGCAAGTCCTATGACGAACAATATGAATAGCACCCTTATCAAGGTTTTGCTTGAACACATTGCCGTTTGTTCCTTCATCATTTTCCCAAGAACAGCTCCAAAGAAGAAGACGGGAAAACGCAGTAGCATTTGGAAGTTACTGCCATACGGAACAAAGATTATTATGGCAAAATAAAGAATAGCAACGCTTATTTGCCCCCCCCGAAATAGTTCAGACGCTTGAGTATCAAATGATAATATATCGGAAATACGGCATACAGCATCACAATCGTAGGGATGAACCAATCGTAACAGTCGCCTGTTGTCCACCATCCGATAGTGGAAACTTTCAAGGCAAACGAACTAACGCTGAACGTACCTTTTATGAGCGATACGACGAGTATCACCAATGCATAAATAGGAAAGATTCTTATCGCACGGTGCTTATAGAAATCTGCCAAGGTCGTCCCCTTTTTGGATATGGAGTAATACAATCCTATACCACTCAGTAGCAGGAAAATGTCAACACCGAATCCCGCATTGTCTTTCACATAGTGATAAACTGGATTGTTGATGTCAAACGGCATATGGTGGAATACCACCATCAACATGGCAAGTCCCATCAGCTCAGAGCGATAGGAAGAAAGATCTTTCAAATTCATTTTATTTACAGATTAATTGTTGTTCTACTTGCTTCAACTCTTCGGGCGTGTCGATTTCATAAATGCCGTCAATCTCTTTTACATGAATATCCAAGTCCGGATAGATGTCCAATACCATATTATCCCAATAGAGGTCAGTATAACCCTTATTGGCATAGACTTCTTCCATGTGTTGGATGATTTTCTTGCAATCTTCAGCCTTCCAATAAGAGATGCCACTCATCAAGAAGCCATTGCCATCGCCAATGGTTATCTTGGTCAGGTTATTATGCTCATCCACTTCCAAGCCCCACTCGTTTTGATATTCCTTCTTCTTGGCGAAGTAAGTGGATTGTGAAACTTCAGATTCCAATACATTCTTATCCATATAGACATCGCCTTCCAATACATATGTATCTTTGAATCGGTCTCTTACCAAATAGAGAGAATTGATATTGTTGCATGTATCATACCTGTCATTGAAGACGATATCAACACCATATTTATCTTTCAGAAAGTCCAGGGCTTCTGCCTTATAACCAGAGACTAAGGTTATGTCTTCAATCCCCTTTTCCTTCAAGAATTGAATCTGACGTTCCACCATCGGAACGCCATTTACTGCAACCAAACATTTGGGCTTGTCATTTGTCAAAGGGCGCAGGCGTGTTCCCATGCCTGCGGCCAATATAAATGCATTCATTTATCTACTTACTTTTCTTTCGTGAAACCAAGGTTGCTACTGTTACACCGACAACAACCAAGATAGAGCCAACGATAATGTTGATGGACAAAGCACTGCCTACAATGAGGAATGTGAAGACTACTGCCCAAAATGAATAGGTAACATTCAGGCAGAGTGCCTTTGCTGCACCTATCAAATCAATGGCCGTATACCAGCAGAAGAACGAACTCATTCCGATAAGTGCTGTAAACAATAAGGTTAGCCAACAAACCGTATCTGAGAATACCGCCATTGTACCGTTTACCATATCGATATAACCACCAACCATAATAGGAGCGATAATAAGCACATAGCAAATACCTGATGTTAGTTCTCTAATAAGCAGAGCCATCTGTGGATCCACATTTCCTGCTTTCATGCCATATCCACATACTACTCCTTCCGTAGCCCAACCAATGGCAGCAACGGCTGCAAGCATGATGCCGCCTATGACATTCACGTTGGCTTCGCTCTCCGGAGTATAACCGATATAGATGATGCCAAGAATGCATATCAGCAAACCTAACCATCCACGTAAGCGAACTTTTTCTTTGAGAATAACCATGGCCATAGCTGAACCCAATAAAGGATAACAAGCTGTAACTGTAGCTGTAAGTGCTGCTCCACCTTTGGCGATAGCCAGCATATAGAAGGTCATGGCAAGAGGACCGCCAAACAATGCACCCAAAGCGCAGAACAATCCATCCTTAGACTTGATGGCTGGCCATAGGTCTTTCAATCGTCCCTTACATCCCATGATAATGAGCATCCATAATGCAGCAAAAGCATCATGAAGCATACTACATATAAAGGTACCTCCAATAAGAAGTATAGGATTCTCAACAAATGGCGCCATAGCCATAGCAACACCTATCAATACGGTGTCCAATCCCCATGTCATACCCGAGAGGACTCCTGCGGTATAACCTTTACGAATCTGCGCAGATGTATTCGCTTTCATGACAGACTGATTTTCTTAAGGTTATACTTAGCTCTCGTGTATCGGTCCATTCCGTAAGTACCGAAATCATCACCTTGCGCCTCCTTGATACAAGTCCAAACAGACCATAGATAATCCATCAAGATTTGATACACAAGAATTTTCAGTCTTGCATTCTCCGGTTCTTTTCCTCCGAAGTAATGATTGAGGAAATAGTCCTGACTCTCATCGGTAAAGTTACTTTCCAAGAAGAGGGCAGCAATATCCCACATTGGGTCATTCATACCCGAATACTCCCAATCAATCAGATAGATGCCACCATCCTCTGCTTTCAGAAAATTCTCTGCTACCAAGTCATTATGGCATGGTTTTACAGAGACTCCTAATTCATTCAGGTAATTCTCCAACTTGAGCACCTTCTTTCTTATAGGCTCATAACCGTCATACATTTTTCCACCAGCCTTTTCAAGCAATTGTTCATAGTTCAATATTTCCTTGAAAACATTAAACTCATTGCCGAAACGCACATGTGAATGATGCAAGGTACTGAGAATACTGGCAATCTTCTTCATGTTGGAAGGTCGTTGGACGGTTGCTCCATTTAGCGTTTCCGCGTTCTTCACGAAGTCAGCCAACTTGATTCCTGTCTTGGCATTGAAATATCTTACAGGTGGATTGATGCCCATCTTGCATGCCTGCAATGAGTTTCGCTCCTCATTGCTGCGCACCACCATTC
>CAVKBM010000281.1:0-3197 GCA_963654355.1 Bacteroidaceae bacterium
GCGACTTAGAGAATTGGACCATGGACTTGTCGGAAATCCAAAAGAACAAGAAGCTGATTACAGGTACTGGTTTCTTGATTTCCAAAGATGGTAAAATTCTGACGAATCGCCATGTGGCTGCTCCAGCAATTACCTTGTCAGATACCAAGAAGTCTGTAAGGTCGTTGTTGAACACCATGGAGGAAATGGTAAAAATGGAAATGCAATCCATGTCAGATAAGTACGATGAGTTAGAGGAAGCAAAGCATGAATGCTATTCTTACAATGAGTATGATGGAAACTTTTATGTGGATAATGATAGGTTGCAAGAGATAGAACAGCAACAAGCAGAGTTGAAAGAGGCTTTTAATAATGACTCGGAAATAAAGAGTAGTCTTAGAAACATAGATTTGAGCGAATTGAAAGTGGAACCTGTTTGTGAGTTGGGTATTGCCTACAATAATACTTTTGTTACAAAGATCACTGATTTTGTTCCTTGTGTTGTCACTTCTGTTTCTGATAAGGAGAATGTGGATTTAGCGATGATTCAACTGAAAAATAAGCAAACTCCAGAAGGGAAACATGTCTTTGCAGTTTCTGATGAAGAGGAGAAAGGATTTGTGGATAAAGTAAAACTGTTGTTTGCTTCCTCTGATAAGGATGAGTTGAAAACGGAACAAAAGTTGTATATGATAGGATTTAACGCTGGCTTTACTTTGTCTAATACTTCACAGGGTATCAAGGCGCAGATTACGAGCGGAACTATTTCTCAGAAGCCAGATAATGACAAGATTATGTACACGATACCAACTCTTCCAGGTTCTAGTGGTAGTCCTGTGATAGATGAATATGGCAAGTTGGTTGCTGTCAATTTTGCAGGTATGACAGGAACACAGAGCTTTAACTATGGCATTCTTTTGAAGAGAGTAAGGCAGTTTGTTGGTAATGAATAGCCGATAAATAGTGGCCCATGATGTTTGCGCCACTACGCTTGTATCGTGCTTGGGAATATAAGGAAACCATGAAAGATGAATATCAAGCCGCAAAAAACGACCTTCTCATGGACAAAGCCTCATAGGAAAGTGTCTTTGCCCAAAAATAACCATGGGCTATGGTGGTTACGAATGCCAATCACATCGGTCCTTCTTTTATAAGGTAGATTCCATCACGTTCTATTTCATTCAACAAAAAGGGATTCATGTGCTTGTGCATCCTCACCACGTCCACAGAACATTGCAAAAGGTTCTCCAAGAACCTTTTCAGGCGAACCTCCAAAAACATCTTGGGAGCCATATCCACGCAAACGTCCACATCGCTCCCCTCACCATGCTCGTTGCGAGACACGGAGCCAAAAAGTCTCAGCGACTTGATGCCAAAACTTGACCTCAGTTCTTCCGAATGGGAGACAATCAATGATATGTATTCTTCCTTGGTCTTCATCTATAAAACGTTGTTTTTTGCAAAGATAATCCATTAATTAATTTCCACCAAACAATCGGGGCTTATTTTATGAAAAAATCACGCTTGAAACAAACAAATAGTGCTATTTCTTTTGATTTTTCCCTTTTTTGTGCTAACTTTGTAGCATGAATGGCTCTTGGTTAAATCAATAGCAAGAGCTGAGTTTTTAATTAAAAAAAAAACGCAATGGCAGCATTAGATTTCAACACGATAGTTGGGCGCAGCACCAAGACCTTCGATATGATTTGTGATTTATTTGAGGATTACGACAAAAACCGTATTCTGTACGCACTTTACGACAAACAACTTAAAGCTACAGAAATAGAGATCATGCTGTCCGACGTAAAAGCATCCCGTCTCTTGATGAAAAAAGAGTATATCTCGGTAAGCCGCTTCTCCGACGACTTCCCCGAGGAATTTGCCACGGCAAACAACCAATGCTTCAACACTTTAAGCAGTCTGCTCAACAGAATCAGGAGTACATCCAAAGCAAGCAGAAAGCTATACAACAAGTTCCGCCCCAAATTACACAAGAAGGCATACGACAAAGACGGCCAGCAAATCCAGAAGAAGACCTGCTATCTTCTCAAGGGGACAGCCTACGAGAATGATCTCTACGAAAGCGAATACCTGCCCATAGTGGGTGAGCTATGCGACGAAATAGAATTGCTCTATGTTGACATTGTTGCCATCAACGTGAAATGCAAAGAAACCCTTGAAAAAGAAAGAAACGTCAAGGAAGACAAAGACAAATGTATGGAAGTATATCGCAAGAGCGAAGAAAGAGTCAAGAAGAACATAGACTGGAGCAACGGCGCCATAACCATCGAACTGAAATCGGCAAGTGCAGACGAAATTGCAAAGATCAGGGAACACGCCAAGAGCCTAAGAGAATTTTCCTACCAAGAATACCATAAGCACACCGACAAGGAGTTCAAGCAGTATGTCATCAAGAGGATTTTCATACAGGGAAAGGACAATGGGTTGGAAGGGCTGGAAAGGACTCTTTGGGGAAAAAATCCACAAAAGGGCAAGCAAGTGCGCTTTATCATCAGTCATCTTGAAGAAATCGTGGACCAACTGGATGTCTTCAAGACCAAGGGCACGCACAAGCTACCTGGTGGTTTCATCGCATGGCTCATGGAGTGGAGCGAGAAGGACGGCAAAGATACCGATTTCTTCCGATACCTGAGAGACACATACAAGGGAACCAAATATCCCCTTCCCAAAGAAAACAGTGCCTTCAGCAACCATAAAAGCAAGAATGCAAAAAATCCCGGGAACGATGAAACGCAGAACGTCAAGAAGAGTGACTTCCTGAACGTGGTAAACTCATACTTCATCGAAGATTCTATGGGAGAGCTACAAAGAGCAAACATGTAAAATGCAAAAAAGCAAGCTATAAAAACTCATAAAATGGATTGGTCTGAAAAGGTCAATCCATTTTTGTTTTTCAAAATACCCAGTCATTTCTCAAAACAGGGCAACATAATGGAGAAAACACTTCCTTGATTTCAAAACAAGACCAGTATTTTGAAAAAAACTTACGGCACTTTACAAAACACCACTCAAAAACCTTTCAAAATACCCATTTTCCTTCAAATTATCCCTTTAACCAAACACACGCAAAAAAATGTATTTCAATCGTTTTTCTTGTATTTTTGCACCCAGAAAACCTATATGGGTTGCAAACCATATCCCTTCCAAGGGTCATTGCGGTAAACCAAAACAGTCGGACGCAGTGTTGGATTTCTCCG
>CAVKBM010000282.1:0-3188 GCA_963654355.1 Bacteroidaceae bacterium
GATGGAAAGAAAAGACTTGAATAGAATAAAAATAGTTCTGGTGGAAAAACATCGTACCAGTAAATGGTTATCTGAACAGTTAGGAAAAGACCCCACAACTGTTTCAAAGTGGTGTACAAATCAATCTCA
Source organism: Bacteroidaceae bacterium (assembly GCA_963654355.1). Taxonomy (GTDB): domain Bacteria; phylum Bacteroidota; class Bacteroidia; order Bacteroidales; family Paludibacteraceae; genus UBA1181. Next base: position 130 of record CAVKBM010000282.1, read on the forward strand.
ACCAACATTAGAAATTTTGCTTCGTATAGCAGAACTTCTTGAAGTGAATTATACTGAGTTGGTAAGAGTTGAATAACAGAATTGGATAAATGGCAAAATGTAATTATGTCTGAAAAAAAAGAGTTTATTTCAACCCGAAAGGGCATTACATATCTTGATTTATTCGCTGGGGCTGGTGGTTTCAGTGAGGGTTTCATGCAAGCCTATACGGATGACAAGTATTACGATTTTCGTTTAGCAAGTGCTATAAACGAGAATTGTGAACTTACGCATCGTGTACGTTACAATAAGATGCTTGGTCTTGATACAAAATTTATGTGCCAAGACATTATGGAAGATTCTTTTTTGCCTAATCTGCTCAAAGAAATAGGCAATCAAGAAATTGATGTTGTAACCGGTGGTCCAAGTTGCCAGTCGTTTAGTCTTGCTGGGCGTAGAAAGAAGCTTGACAAACGTGATGATTTGTTTTTTCATTATCTAAAGGTAATCAAGGCTTTACGCCCGAAATACTTTGTAATGGAGAATGTAAAAGGTATTCTAACTAAGGATGAAGGGCGAATTAAAGAAAGGATTCTTCGTGAAATCCGATCTATCGTTGATGATGCAAAAATGAATCAGCTCTATGCTTTTTTGGAAGATGTATTAAAGCCACAAATGCCAACTTCTTTGTACTACGCCTTATACATTAGACTTTGCATGGAAACATCCACAGATAATTGGGATAAGCAGAATGAGATTTTCTTTGAGAATCTTGAGCAACAATTAAAGGAGGTGACAAAGCATTTGTCATACAGCATAAGCAAAAGTGACGAAAGTGTAAATACTATTCGCCATGGTCTTTTGTTGTTAAAAATGAAGCAACAAAGAGACTCTATCCGTAAACAGGTTATTCAGTTAAAAACCAGTGCCCATATTGACAATGACACTTTTATGGATGGCTACAATGCTGTAATAGAGACAATTTCAGATGAGCAAATTCTTGAAAAGACTTTAGATGCTATCGATAAGGTGGCAAAAATGGGAGATTGTGCAGATGAAGCACAGTCCTTGAAAAAGTCATTGGAAATACTCACCTCTACTTTTGACGAATGCATTGAATATATTCAAGAACAGCTCAAAGATAATAAAGACCTTCTTAATCATCTAAATAGAATGATGAATAAAATTAGACTTTATAACATCGAAGAGCCATTTGTTCTTCTTTCTTCAAACTATGGCGTTCCTCAAAATCGTGAGCGTGTGGTGTTTGTAGGCTGTCGAAATGACCAAGAAGTAATCAAAGAGATACCAGCCACCGTCACAGATAGCGAGAAGGTAAAGGTTTACGAAGCACTTTGGGATTTGAACATGATAGGAAATGGAGAAACAGTAACTTCATATAAAAAAACAAAGTTGAATCCTAAATATGAAAGTACCAAGATTCAAAGAGCAATTCAAGGTGAGCCTGATGAGCGAGGACTCTTGTTCTCCGAATGGTCTAAAATAGGTCGTTTAGGGCATAGATTTACATTCAACGAAGAACCTTTCTATGTATTGAATATGAGCGAGTTGGAAAAACCTCAAAAATATCAGCACATGGAATTGTTCAATCACCAGACGAGCCTGCAAAACGACAAAGTTCGTGAACGATTGCGAATTATTGCAGAGCATGGGGATTATGATGATGCAAAAGCTGAGCTCAAAGAGAAAGGTTTGGAGTCTCAGAAGCGGAATTATGTTGTTTTGAACCCTCTCGGACAAAGTCCAACTGTCTGTACAATGCCTGATGACTTCATTCACTATTCTGCGTATCGTCCTATGACAGTTCGTGAAATGGCTCGTCTCCAAAGCTTTGACGATTCGTTTGTGTTCCAAGGAAAACGTCAGACAGGAGGTAATAACCGCCAAAAAGAGATACCACAATATACACTTGTAGGCAATGCCGTACCACCGCTGATGGCAAGGGCTATTGCTAATACATTGTTGAAACATATTAAGTAAAAAAGGATTGTCACATGATTAATATGCGCCCATTTACTGCCTTTGAGCAGAAGAACTTGAAATTTCTTGTAAACCACAACGTGAAGTTTACGCAAGTTGAGATTACCCCTACTGGTTTAGGTAAGGGTATTCTCGACTCTACTGCTCCCATGCGAGCCTATTTCCTTGAAAATGGTATTCACAATTACGAAGAACAACTTCAAGGTCAAGAACATAAGCAAATTAAAACCGCTTGTGTTCTTACGGATACAGCTCAATTCTTTACTAAGGTATCTTTTTATCGTCCTAATACGAAGAAAGGTGACCCACGAATGTGGATTTACGGCTTTGGTTCATATACAGACGGTAACGACATTCATGTTCTGTTTTGGCATGAAAACACTCTGTATAGCATCAATATCACTCACATTGATATTGAAAAATGTTACAATTCTGCCATAATTACACCTATGCAGGATGTATTGAAAGCAATCAACCAAGAGGGGAACTCTGTTTCTGAGGAGCTTCTTGGACGATTCCGTGCAGTTAAAGACCAGTGGTTTGAGTCAGAAGTAACGGCTGATACAGGAATCGGCAGAACTATTGAATCTTTCCTTGGTATCAGCATGAATAGCGATAAAACTCCTGATTATAAGGGTATTGAATTGAAAAGTCATCGAGATAAGAGAAGTAGTAAGAAAAATGTACTTTTTACTCAAACTCCAGATTGGGGTATTAGTAAATTGAAGTCAGGTCGAGAAATTGTCGAAAAGTACGGCTATGTCAATGAAGACGGTTTCAAGACTTATCAAAATACAGTTCAATGTACCCCACCAAACAGTCAAATGTTGTTTTTGAATGTCAACCATGTAAACGAATTGCTTGAATTACAGGCGGAGAGAAGAAAAATCGAAGTTGTTGCAGCTTGGAGATTGGTGAAGTTACACCAACGCTTGCAAATAAAACATCGTGAAACGTTTTGGATAGAGGTAGAAAACGAGTTGAACAACGGCAAGGAATATTTCCGTTATAAGCAAATAGAGCATACGAAGAATCCTAATGTTGGTCAATTTGATGTGCTTCTTGAACAGAACATTATA
>CAVKBM010000283.1:0-3184 GCA_963654355.1 Bacteroidaceae bacterium
AGGACTGGATAAACATTCTCGATGACTTCCTCCGTATATCCCGAAAAGACATCCTCACTCATGTAGGTAAAATATCCGCCAAACTCGCCAAAGAGAAAGCTGACCAAGAATACGACAAATTCAAGGAACGTACCAAGAATGACCTTTCACCTGTAGAGATTCACTTCTTGGAGAACTTCGAGCGTGAACAGAAGAGATTATTAGGAGGAAAAGGCAAAAACAAATAAGACAATAAAATTATGGAAGAAGATTTTCAATATACAAACAAATTCTTACGAGATAACAAGGATTTTATTTTGTCTTTATTCTTTAGAGGCATTAGTGAGGATGAAGTAGCGGATTGGAATAATGAGCAAAATGAAGCGGCTTGTTTTTCTCGTTATGTAGAATCCGTATTAGATATTGTGTTTCATATTGTTTGCACTCTAAATGATAATAGATTGAAACGCACGGCAACGGTAATGTCTTTTTTAGAACTTAAAAAATTACCTTCCTATATGCTTGTGCTGGATTTTCTACATAACAAAGAACTATCGGATTTTATTTGTAAATTTATAACAGTCGATGTTTTAAAAAGATACTTGAATTTAACAGTTAATTCTCATCCAGAATATCAGCAATCTAACAATACACTTTTGTCTTATGCCCAACAATTGGACAATAGACTGACAAATGACATATCACCATACAAGTTTTTGAAATTTTTGGTATTTTGTTATTGGTATATGTTTCAAACAAATGACAATGAATATTCTGTATTAGATGAGAATATTAGATACTCTTATTATCATTCAAAGTTTAAAAGTTATTCTTGGTTCGCTTGTTTAGAATACGCCGTAAAATCGGATTGTACGGAAGAACAATTTTATCAGACACTTGGTAATATCATTGAGGATTACACAAAAATAGATAATTCGGAGGCAAAAGAGACCTTACGTAATTGCTTGTTGGCTTTTTCTGTAATATTAAAGTATTTTGTAGAACAAGATTCTAAATGGATAGAAACAGATGATAGAGAAAATTTCTGTGGTATTCTTATTCCGCAAGAGCAGACAAAAGAAGAAAGACGAATAGAAGTTGCAGCGGATTATCTTGTTGAGCATCACTACATATCTGATAACGTTAAGGATTTGTTCGTGAACATCATGAACAATCGCTGTCCGTCAGGTAAAATAAAATTCTCACATGGCGTTGTGAATGGAAAAAGCAAGAAGAAAGGCGGCATGAATGTTCTATATGGAATAATTCGCTTCATTCGTGAAGAAAACTTTAACCCAGATGTAAAAGAGGGTAAAAGGCAAAACATTCCTGACCACTCAAACGATTGTTGCCATTTTGACTTTCCTGAAGATTCTGATAATAAGACAAAAGAAGAAAAGTGGAACAGTATAAAAGATAGTGGTCGAAGAAACTCTAGATCTTTGTCTTATCTTATTAAAGAATTAAATTCAAAATTAGAACAACAGGGGCGTATGTAAAAAACATACGCCTCTACCATACCTATACAACTCGTTTCAGATAGGACAGTATCTTTTTGAGTTTATCCTCGTCAGCATTTTCCAAAAGATTGATGATTTGGCTACGGTATTGATTCTTGTTCCACTTCTCCATTTGAAGAGTTTGAGTCTCCGTGGCAGTTTCAATGTAAGGTTTCATCGTGTTGTAGTTGCTATGACCAGTACACTTCATCACAACCTCAGCAGGAATACCCATAGCCAAAGAGCAAGATACGAAGGTACGGCGAGCATCGTGATTACTGATTATGTCGCAGAATTTGTAGCTAATCTCCTTTCGTTCCGTCCCGATATAATACACCTCTGTTATAATACGGTCAAGTCCTGCTACTTTGGCTGCATCTTTTACGGCATCATTTAATTTTTGAGCACTTGGAATGTCGAATACATGACCATCGGCAGTACCCTTGCCACGATATTTGTCAAGAATAGCAATAGCCTCTTCTGTCAATGGTATGTAAAGATGCTCACCTGTCTTTTGGGCAAACATTTCAATTCTTCCGTCCACAAGATGATTGATTCTGAGCTGAAGCAAGTCTGATATACGAAGGGAAGTAAAAGCCATAAAGCACCAAAAATCTCTTGCTCTTGTCAAACGTCCTGACTTGTCGTTGGTAAATTCAAAATGAGCGAAACGTAGCAGCTCGTCATAATGAAGGAAAGTGACAGTTTTAGGCAGCACCTTCAGGTTTGTCTCAAAATTCAATACGGCATTTGGTACATTATATCCCTGCTTGGTGTCAATCCACTTCAAGAAACCTTTGAGCATCGTTACCTGTTTGTTAATAGTACGATTACGAAAGCCCTGTTTAATATACCAGTTCTTCAATTTGTACATATGTTCAACCGTGATTTTGTCAGGTTTGATATGTGGGTTGGCTTTTGTGATATGTTGAAAAGCCTGAGTGTACTTCTCTTTTGCTTGGTCATCCCAGTTCTTCTCACGACCACATTCATCAAGAAACCATGCTATCATCTGCTTCATGTTCTTTTTCTTTATCTCTTCAGGTGTGACTTCTTCGTGTTCATTTCTGCCAAGAGCCTTATTTACCATATTTTTCAGTTCCGAAGCAGTAGGCATTGTGTTGGCAAGTGAACATTTTGTAAAAGCCTCTTCTATCGCTTGCTTGAAGTCTGCTATTCTTCCGTTGATGTCATAATATGTAAACGACATATTGCGCACTACATGAGTAGTCCCATGCTTCGCTTTGCGCAAGTCATCATCCCATTTACTCGCATCTGCGTATGCGCCAGTGATGAATGTAACCTCCGACTTCTTGGAGTTCCATCTTACTCTTACTGCCACCTGACCGTTGGTTTTGACAAATGGTCTTATCGAAAAATTAATCTTAATCATAGCCGTTCATTTTATTCGTTTAATCTTTGTCTTTACAGAAGTTAAATCTGTAACTATTTGCAAAGATATAATGAATAAATGGGCTTTCCAACTAGTCCCCCCATTGTGGCGAACACAATAAAATGAAGCAGTCCAAAATAGATGTTTGAGCGCAAATATTATCTGATTATCAACAACTTACAGCCTATTACTGTTTATCTCGTTATAATACTCAACCTCCCTCTCTCTCCGCATGAGTCAGCGTAACGAGTTGTAAACCAACAAGTTACGCTGATTTTTCGTTTAATAGTGCGCCAAATCTGCGCCAGAATTT
>CAVKBM010000284.1:0-3182 GCA_963654355.1 Bacteroidaceae bacterium
TGATAGGCGGCGGATTCACATGGGACTCTTGCCCCGAAGTCATCCATATCGAACAGATACTGGGCAACTATGCCAAATACGCTCATGAGCATGAGGCATAGGCTTCTTTTTTACTTTATAAACATAATAAGATGACAAAACTACCATACAACGAAAAGGATATTTCTTCCATTTTCAATTATAGCAAGCAATTGGTAAATAAGTGCTTGAGAGACTTTGCGCCTAATGCCGAAGAGCATAAGGGAAAGGGAAGCTTAGGACAATTGGTGGAAGAACTATTCTTCAAGTACAACCTCAATTCACGTCAGGAAGCCGACTTTGCTTTCGTGAATGCAGAATTGAAATGTACACCTTTGAAAGAGTCTGCCAAGAAAGAATTGTTGATAAAGGAGAGACTTGTGTGCAGCATGATAAATTACACCCTTGATTGGAATAAAACGTTTGAAGAGTCTCACTTCTATCAGAAATGCCTGATTATGCTTATTATGTTTTACCTGCATAATCCCAAAGCGTCCAAACTTGACTTACAATTTCTTTTCGCCGTGTTATGGAAGATTCCAGAGAAAGACTTGTTGATTATCCGCAAAGACTATGAAACGATTATCACCAAGATAAAAAATGGTCAAGCACATACCTTGTCAGAAGGTGACACTATGTATCTTGGCGCTTGCCGAAAAGGACAAAAAGGCGATTCCTTGATGCCACAGTACAACAATGTAGTTGGCGCGCCTCGCCGTGCTTGGAGCTTGAAAACAGCATATATGCGCAAAGTGCTCGACGAGGTTAAGAGCAACAATATAGATGGAACTTATTGCAATTACAAGTTTCCTAAGCCTGTAATGGAGACGATGTTCTCTGTTGCAGAACTGAAAAATAAATCCGTTGATGAGATTCTGTTAGGACGTTTCAAGAAATATTGCAACAAGACTTATTGCCAAATATGCAAAATGCTCAACATTGAGCCATCTAACTCGAAGTCTAAATACTTTATCATATCCAACACTATCGCAGGAAAAGGCTTTGTGAGCAACGTCAACAAAACGGAAGAGTTTGAAAAGTCTGGTCTAACAATGAAGACCATCCGAGTAAAGAAAACAGGAAGCATCAAGGAATCAATGTCCTTTGAGAACATAGATTACCAAGAAGTTTTCGATTGTGAAGAATGGACGGATTCGAGATTGTACGAACTTTTCACCAATCGTTTCCTGTTCGTAATCTTCCGTGAGACAGACAATGTACTGCTATTGCCAAACGGAAAGACAGAGCCAGAGTACAGACTTGAAAAGGTTGCTTTTTGGACTATGCCACAAGAAGACATCAATGTCGCTCAACAGTATTGGAATAACATCCGACAAAATGTAATCAACAACCATATCGCTCCACAATATTTTTGGAGTGCAAAGGATAAACAAAACTTCCATGTCCGTCCCAAGGCAAGAGTGGCAAATGATGTGACGGAAAATCCGAATGGTGGTATGGTCAAGAAATATTGTTATTGGTTTAATCAGAAATATGTAAAGAATATTATAGAAAATGAATTGTAAGATTGAAGATATAGAATTGGAAGGCAATTGGATGCTATGCGAGCCAATTGCAAGATATTCAGATACAGTACATCAGCGAGTTAGAGAACTGGGGCTATTTGACACTATGCACCCCAAAATAGAGGAAAATGACATTAAAGTAGTAGAGTTATTTGCTGGTGTCGGTGGCTTCAGGATAGGATTAGAACGTGCTTCTAAGCATTTTAAAACCATTTGGAGCAACCAATGGGAGCCATCTACCAAACGTCAAGATGCAAGCATTATCTATTGTAGACATTTTGGGGCTGACGGACATTCCAATGAAGACATTGCAACCGTGCCAACGAACGAAATACCAGATAGCGATTTGCTTTGTGGCGGTTTCCCTTGCCAAGATTATTCTGTAGCAACAACTTTGCAGCGGTCTGGCGGCATCGAGGGAAAGAAAGGTGTACTTTGGTGGCAAATCTATCGTATTTTGAAAGAGAAAGGTGACAAACGCCCTAAGTATCTTATGTTGGAGAATGTGGACCGTCTCCTCAACTCTCCAGCCAAGCAACGTGGCCGTGACTTCGCCATCATCCTCTCTTCTTTGTCAAGCCTAGGCTACATTGTGGAATGGCGCATCATCAATGCTGCAGACTATGGGATGCCACAACGTCGCCGTCGCACCTATATGGTTGCTTATCATCAAGAAACACAACTTGCTGCACAATTTGAGAAGCTGCGTAATAAGTTTGATTGGATTCTCCAAGATGGTATTATGCCGCAGGCTTTCAATTGCCAAGCAAAAGAAGGCAAGACTAATTCTTTCGATATTAGCGATGATATTGCAGATGTCTCGGAAAATTTCAATAAGGGCAAGAAAGAAAGTCCATTCAAGAATTCTGGCTTAATGGCTGACGGAAAAGTCTATACTATAGACACACTTCCTAACTATAACGGGCCTTATGTTACATTAGGCGATGTTCTTGTGGATGAGATGACTGTACCCAACGAATTCTTTATTTCCAAGGAAGACTTGCCAAAGTGGGAATATCAAAAAGGGTCGAAATCTTTAAAACGCGTGAATAAAAGCACTGGGTTTGAGTATAATTACAGCGAAGGAGCTATGGCTTTCCCAGATTATCTTGATCGTGCTTCAAGAACTATCATCACAGGAGAAGGTGGTGCTGCCCCTTCACGTTTCAAGCACATCATCAAAACTGAAAGTGGTCGTTATCGTCGACTTGTCCCTGTGGAATTGGAACGTTTGAATATGTTCCCAGACAACCATACATTTGGCTCATCAGACTTGCGCCGTGCGTTTCTCATGGGCAATGCTTTGGTAACAGGCATTGTAGAGAATATTGCTTTAGTCTTGAAAGAAAGGATGTAAGAAGTCGATTGCGTTCTTCGAAAAGACCATCAAGGCGATGTAAACGAAATCTACCATTGAGGGTGTGTCATGAACGCATGACACACCCTCTGGCATTTCAAATCAACTTATGAGTGACTACAGTCTCGCATTATCATCTCCCGACTCTGTGGAAGAACTGCTGCCTGAAGAGGACGAGCCGCCGGACGTACTGCCGCCGCTCGTCGAACCGCCGGAGGTGGAGCCTGAGGCGGAACCAGAGGAAGCACTGCCGCCAGAAGTGGAAGAACCAGAAGAAGCAG
>CAVKBM010000285.1:0-3170 GCA_963654355.1 Bacteroidaceae bacterium
CATTCGGTGTAATAGCAGTCGCCATCATCTTCTTCCGCATGGCTTAAATCCTCTTTCATTTGTGCTTCATCAGCTTTGTACAAGTCAAGACAGCATTTATCGTCACACGCAAACTCGCCACCCAGATAGTAGCCTTCAGACATCGGAAGTCCACAATTGTCACAGATGCGAATGTCATCCATACATGCGCCTTCGTTGAACTTCTCAATAATGTCGTTGATGATAAGCTGCCAGTCATCGCAAAACTCTTTCAGTATTGCATGATTGATAGGCTTCCCTAATTTGAATGGATGCCCACATAATTGTTGTGTATCAAGAAGAGTGTGCTGGAGTGAATAGAGCCAATCTTTTTTTGCGAGTTTATGCCATGCAATAAATTCATCTTTGAAGAAACGCTTGTACACACCCCGCCAATACTTCTCTTCGATACGCTTTAGTTGCTTTTCGATTTGTAGCAGGACTTCCAGCATTGTTTCTCGTGGAAAACGATATGGAGACTCAATTATACCAACGCCTTCAATTCCATCCTCATCAGCTTCTGCATATATTTCTATCTTATTCACATTTAGGAAAACACTGCTGATTTTTACGCCAAACATTTCCTCGCACAGCACTCTGCCATCAAGCGTTATCGTTGGAGTTTCAGCATTTTTATCCAACAGTTCCTTGACTTGCAATGAATCGGCTAACACCTGTTCCATGAGTTCGTCAAAATTGCCGTCCTCATCATTTACGCAAGCCTTACATTCGGCAATGCGTATATAGATAGTTTCAAAGTTTGTCATAGTTATCAATCGTTTGCGTAATACTCTGCTTCGATATAGTTGTCAGTTATAAAGCCATGCCAACCGTCGGGAAGCGTTTCTCTTGTTTTGTTCACTCTATCCAGCGTCTTTTGGTCTGGAATTTCACGGTAAGTGCGAACTATACCGCCGATGCCGTAGTTCTCTGAATAGCACCAGTATTTTGGAAATTTTTCTTTAGTCATGGCTTATAGAATCTTTGAATGTTGTACCTCTGGTATGGCGGTCTGCAAATTTTCGCTCACAAGTATTTGAGTTACATCGTATGTATTGAATACTTGCCAAATCCACGAATATTGTTTTGATTTCATTTTGAATGATAAGCACTTCGGCTACTTCGTTAACATTGAAAAAGTCCATGTGAAAAAGAGTAAATATTCCATCATGTGTGACAATTTCCACGCTATTGCAACCTGAATACCCAAACAATTCACGCAATGCTAATTTTACACCAGTTGATTTCATTTTGTTTGTGTTTTAGTTTCCGTATTCCTTAATCAATTCCGTGCGTTCTTTGCTGAGGTAGTGAGCCATAGATTTCATCTTGTCATCGAAATCTACAGTGTCTAATCCAAGACCGCCTTCATAACCAATGTAATCATCACCCACAGCGTATTTGAAATCACTGGGAAGGTTGCTCCATTCACTTATCGGTTCACGAATACGGAGCGACACTTCCAACTGATAAGCGTGTTCGTATTCTTCGCCGTTTAGGAAATCTTTGCGCTTCCCAGATAATTTCATGTATTTGTTTCCTGGGAGAAACTCAATATCATCGTACTCAGACCAACACATCACAACACACAACCAGTTTCCTACGTTGTGATAGTAGCATGTGCCTGTTTTCAAGCTATCATTATTCACCATTTCGTTGGCGGTTTCAAAGAGCCACTCTCGTAACTCTTTGATACTAAATCGCTTTGTTTTCATGTCATTTAGCATTTTATACCTGTCGTACCATAATAAACAATATTGGCAGCCCAGGTAATCAATTCTTTAATACGATTCCAACTCATAACGTTAAAATCAAATTCACTCTGATAGGTGGACGCTTCGTATAAGACATGAGCTTCTTTAACGGCCTCATCCAGCATACTCCAGCCAACTTCATCGCAAAATTCATTAATTCTGCGTTTGCATGAAATTGTCTTCCAACCCGATTGAGTCATTGCTACAAGCATCTCTATAGGAAGCTCCATTACCTCACTGCAATTTACTCGTATTACCAGCTCCATTTTGCCTACTTTTAATTTCACTCACCATATCTTCCAAAATCTCATCATCCAAGGAAGAAAATCCGATTTCCGCATAACCACAAACAGTAGACTTGTTGATTTTGGCTCTTTCTATGTAATCAAAACCGAACAAATCTTTTGCAACACGATACATGTAATCGCCATTCACAAATTGCAATGAAGAGATAACCGAAATATTTTTGACCAGCGTTTCCGTGTTTTGCTGGCGTGTCTTGCGCTTTCTTTCCAGATATGAGTCGATGTCTGATTTCGCTTCAGATAGCATTTCTTGCTTGCCGTCGTCGCCAAAGAAACCCCAGCAACCGCACAAATCTCTATCGGTTGCTTCTTCGCCATCCTCGTCTTCAATCATATATCCATAGACTTCGCCACGGACAAATTGGTCGTAGGTTTCCATTTCGCCCTCCATCATTGCGTATGCCCACTCTTTCCAGTCGTAATTATACTTTTCCCCTGGGTTAAGCATACCTTCTTCTTTAGCAGTGATTTTCTCGACATAAGCAAAACCGATAGAAGAGCAATCCCACTGAGAGTCAAAATGACTGTCTTTAGAGCCAAGCCACATGGTTATTCCAGAATGCTCGTACATTGAGATTGGAAGCATAACCACTTCGCCACTTTCTTCAACAAGCTGCAACTTTTCGCCCAAGCTTAGCTCATCTTCCATTTCTCCTGCAATTTCGTCTTCATCCATGTCGCTATCGGCATTAATATAGAACGTATGGATTTCTCCACAGATTTTAGTTTTATACTCGTAGTAATGGTCGCAGCTATCGCCTTCTTCGCCAAAAATCAACCTGGCGTTGCGTGTTTTCACGAAATGCTCGATAACAGCTTTGCTTGACACATAAGACGAGTATAATTCGTTTACAGCGTCCTGGATATTCTGTCGGTCTCCCAAGTTGTATTGCCCATGTTCACAAACGAATGTGGCGACATTACTCCAGTCTCTTGGGTTGTTATCGCAATCATCATCGTAGTAGACATTTATAGTTAGTCCACGATATTCTTCTTTTTCACACAGTGTCATATCTTTTATGTTTTGAGGTTATTTTATGATTTTATCCACGTATTCAAGAAACCCTGCTTTGAACTCTGGAAAGCCTTCAAC
>CAVKBM010000286.1:0-3155 GCA_963654355.1 Bacteroidaceae bacterium
CTAATGGGGGCTGTCATCATCGGCGGTTTGATAGAGGGAACATTAGGTCTCTTTGCTAAGTATTGGATGAAGCTCGTGCCACCTATCGTGGCTGCCACCATGGTCGCCGCCATTGGGTTCTCGCTTCTTCCTATCGGAGCCAACTCATTCGCAGGCGGACAAGGAGCGCCAGACTTCGGCAGCCCTCAAAACTGGATCGTCGGAACAGCGACATTGCTTTCATGCCTTTGCTGTTTGGTTTTTGCGAAAGGATTTTTGAGGTCGTTGTCCGTTCTCGTCGGACTGGTCGTCGGCTGCATATTGGCAGGATTCATGGGGATGATCAAACTCGACGGATTAGTAGACTGTGGCATCATTTCTCTGCCCCACTTTTTGCCGTTCACGCCAGCGTTCAATTTAGGTGCGATTCTCTCGTTCACGGCAGTGTATCTTGTTTCGGCGACGGAGACGATTGGAGACACCAGCGCACTGTGTTCAAGCGCATTGAAACGCGCCCCCGAGACACGAGAGATGGGGCAAGCCGTTTGTTGCGACGGATATGTGAGTGCCGTTTCCGGACTTTTCGGGTGCACACCGATCACTTCATTCTCGCAAAATGTTGGTTTGGCAGCCATTTCGGGAGTCGTAAACCGCTTCGCCATTGCATGTGGGGCCGTCATCATGATCATCGGAGGCATTTTCCCTATCGTTGGATATCTATTGACGTCCATTCCGCAGTGTGTGCTGGGAGGTTGCATCTTGATGATGCTCGGAGGCATTCTGTATAACAGCTTTGGGATGGTGAGCAGGTGTGGCAATTCACACCGCAACATGGTGATTGTCAGTCTGTCGCTGAGTGTAGGCTTAGGATTCACCCAAGCCACCGAGATGTTTAAAATCTTCCCTGACATTGTGCGAGACGTCTTCGCAGACAACTGTGTCGCCGTTGTCTTCATCCTTGCAGTGATTCTCAACCTTATTCTACCTAAAGAAGAAAAGCAGAAGAAAGAGATGAAGGAGCAAGCAGACGACCAAAGCCTCAACTTTTTGGAAAAGAAAATTCTTTCGGATGGCGTTGTGAGACAAGGCAACGTGTTGAGGGTAGACAATTTTCTCAACCACCAGATTGATATTGATGTCATCAGTCGGATAGCGCAAGAGCTAAAGAAGAGATTTGAGGGCAAAGAGGTTACGAAAGTACTTACGATAGAAGCCAGCGGGATCGCCATTGCTACGATACTTGGCGAGCTGTATGACGTACCGGTAGTGTTTGCGAAAAAAGGAGAGACCGTCAACAGCCCCGGCGAAAAATACATATCACACGCCTACTCGTTCACCCATAAGAAAATGAACAACATCTTCGTGTCGAAGCCCTATATACAGTCGACCGACAAAGTGCTGATAGTTGACGATTTCTTAGCAGACGGACAAGCGATGACAGGGCTCATCGACATTGTCAACCAAGCGGGCGGAGAGGTCGTCGGGCTGGGTGTAGCCATAGAGAAAGGGCAACAGCAAGGCGGCAGCATGCTGCGGGGGAAAGGCTTCCACGTTGAGAGCATAGCCATCATTGCGGGCATGGACGATGCGACGGGGAAAATTTTGTTTCGGCGGTGAGCTTTTGCAAATTTAATTGAAATAATAAAACATGCTCTTAAGCATCTATATAACAACAACATAAACCGACATAGAATAAATTCATAGAGGAACTCACTAAAATCTTTGCAACAAACTTGGATAGTTTTTTTTTAGAATACATTTGTCAAGTTTTTAGGATAATAAAAAAGAACTACTATTCATTATGGGAGAAGAATTATTAAATTTACCAGATAGGAAGCAAAAACTGATTGACTATCTGCAAAACAATGACGATTTGAAGAAATTGCATAACGGAAGTGAGCGATATGTATATCCGTACATTCCGCAGAACATTGATCAATATGTACGAGACTATTTCAACATTAGCAAAGAAGAAACCGTTATTTTCACCCAAATTTATGAAAAAGAGAAAGCATACACAGTAGTAACAGATTATTGTATGAGAGTCGCCTATGAGGAGAAGATGAACTATGCGTTTGCAACTTGGGATAGCACATCAAGATGGGTCTATAACGGAACCCAGTTGGTTTTTTTTGATGATTTGTTAAAGATCACAATACCTATCCATATTGATTTCTTCAGCAATGGCACAACAGAAAAATACAGAGACTTGTTTGGAGAGTCATTAAGTGAAATCTTTAACTATTTCTGCAGTATTTCACCTTACAGCTCTGAAAAGGAATATAACACAATCGTTAGCAACTACATTTCTAAGTGCAAAGAGGATGATCTTTCTGTCTTCGTCGCACCTAATCAACATGAAGTTGATCGTCGTAAAAAATACTACGAAAGCCATCGGAACTCATATGTAATATGGGGTGTTTTAACTTTTGTATCAATCTTTTTTAGCATAGCAACAGGGGGTTTTTGTCTGATCTTCACCATCATTCTGGCTATTGTTACTTTTGTCAAAGCTACAAACAACGGGGAAAAAGAATATCTGAAAGAAAAAGAGAAAGCGCAAGTATTCTATGAAGAGAGAAGAGATGAATCATTAGAAGATTACCGCAATCGAAAACTTGAAGAATATTGCAAAGAAAAAGAGAGAATGCAATATTATGAAGCTGTGAAGAATAATGTTTATGCTAACGAGAATGTAGCTGTTCAAAACATGCAAAATAACGGAGTTGTCGACACCCTGAACACCATCAATCAAGCAGCAAAAACAATCCAATCGTGCTATCAGTGTTACCAAACATGGAGTAATATGAGTAACTTCTAAAACACAAGTTGCACCTACATACGAAGTAGACCTTGCGTGTTCTATCACAAGGTCTACTTCGTTTGTTACTTTATCATCGCCACTCCTCCATCCTCTTAAGTCATTCCGCCGTCTTAGATCTGACACAGCTGAGAGTCCATATCAAACTTGACCGTTGCTTGACCGTTCATCAGAAGGGGGAGGAGCTCGTCGCGCTGATGAGTGAGATTCATTATTTCTTGACTGTTTTTTACTATTGCGTCAAATATAGGGCATAGCTTTTCTTCTAACTTGTTGGGAATATCTATATTTGGTGGCAAGGCGATAGTACTTTGTCTTAAATGGTCTTGCGTTATATGTCCCATCGTCGTCTTTC
>CAVKBM010000287.1:0-3145 GCA_963654355.1 Bacteroidaceae bacterium
CTCTCTTGGCTGGAAAAACAATGTCGAACCCTGTCTAAAAATGGGGAGTACTATAATACGAAAACCCCAAGCGAAGATGGCTTCTTGTATGATTTGGAAGATGTCTGTTCCTTTATCTCATTGGTAAAGAATAATGCAACTATACCCGAAGGTATTCGTCGTTTCTTCCATAAGGAACAAAGAAAAGTCACCTGGGGAAAGTATGATGAAAACTTGCTTCGTGTAGTAGTCAATGCATGGGATAATGATTACATCTTTGTAACAGAAGAAACTTCGGGGCGTGAATTGCAGGTATGCTATAGCGAAAAGAATCAGTTCTTAACACGTGAAGGACGAGGCGATTGGAGTTATGTGAAAGATATGCTATGGAAAGATGCACAGCTAAATCTGGTTCGTCTCCGTTTTGAAGATAATATTTGTAAGCCAGAGTTGATTATTTTCGAACCAGATTATCTTATTAACATCACTTCAATAGCCGCATGCTTTGAGGACAATGTTCGTCATACGCCTTTTTTGGGCATCGTTAATAAGGTTACGCCAATTGAAAGCTCTAAGCATATCCAATTGGGTAATTTATCAGGTGTACTTCTTGACGAAACGATACATAACAATACTATAACTTTTGCAGACAGTTATAATAACTTTTTCCATGACAATATTGTGGAATTTATATGTGCCACAAATGATGTCGATATCGAAGATTTCCTTCGAATCAACGGTTGGGAACAAAAGCAAAATATAGAAAAACTTATAGGAAACGACATAACTAGAATCGGTAACTACAATAGGGAAAAAGTTATTCTTGAGCCTTCTTTTTTTAGTGAAGTTTTAGGAATACAAGGACGTCTTGATTTCCTTTATCAAGAAGGAAAAGACGTAATAATAGTAGAGCAAAAGTCTGGTAAGGGACAGTTCGTAAGATTTAGTGACCCCCAATACAATCCAAATGTGCCAAAACCTATAGATAAGCATGTTGTCCAACTACTTCTTTATAGAGCTCTTTTTGTATACGAATTTCAGAAGTATGCCGAAGAATTAAAGCATATATTTTTGTTATATTCCAAATATTCAGAGGGACTTGTATCCGTAGCTCAACGTCCAGAATTGATGCTTGAAGCGATAAAGATACGAAATCTTCTTGCTTGGTGTGAAATATTATACACAAAACCTGGTGGTTTTAAGATTCTAGAGTCAGTAACTCTCAAATATCTTAGAGACCCAAAACAAACTGCTACCTCAGGAGATTTCTTTGAGAGATATAAGGCACCCAAATATAATGAAATATTGATGCCGCTTCAACAAGCTTCTCCTTTGGAGAAAGCTTACTATTTCCGATTTCAACAATTTCTTGCCACAGAACAACTACTTAGCAGAATGGGCAATAAGGCTAAAGATGCGTCTGGATTCTCGTCTGTATGGTTGGATACCATAGAAACGAAAAAGCAAGCTGGAACAATTTATGATTCCTTAAAGATAAAGTCATTTGGAGAAACTAATGGAACAATACAGTCCGTTGTGCTTTCTTTCCCAAAGAAGCAAGAATACGACATGGCTAAATTCCGTAAAGGTGATTTAGCTTTTATGTACAGTTACACTGTTGGAAAAGAACCAAATGCATGTGCCCAGATGGTACATCGTGGTTCTATCTTAGATATCACAGAGGAAACAGTTTCTATACGCCTGACAAATAGACAAACAGATAAAAAGGTTTTTAACGTAGCCGAGAATATGTTGTGGGCCGTAGAGCCTGACATGATAGAGTCTGGAACCTCCGTCCTCTATCGTAATATGCACATTATGTTGTCTGCGAACAAAGACAGACGTGATATGATATTGCTACAAAGGGAACCTAGGGTTGATAGGTCTAAGTCGTTACTTGGTAGTTATGGAAATATGAACAAACTTGTTCTCAGTGCAAAATGTGCGCAAGACTATTTCCTTGTTATCGGCCCTCCCGGTACAGGTAAGACTTCTCATGCAATGTTGAATATTTTAAAAGAAGAACTCGCTGATCCTGAAGGACGTATACTACTCTTGTCATTTACAAACAGAGCTGTTGATGAAATGTGTAGTACGCTTGAGAAAGCGAATATCCCCTTCATGAGAGTTGGCAATGATCTCAGTTGTGGAGAAAAGTATGTTCCCACTTTGCTGAATCGGCAGATGCAAGACTGCGAAAACCGCCAGCATGCCCTATCACGTTATTGTTCTGCAAAAGTTATCTGTGGAACGACAGCGTCTATTAATTCGCATATTGGTCTGCTCGCATTAAAAGGCTTTTCTTTAGCAATAATCGATGAGTCTTCTCAAATTTTGGAACCACATCTAGTTGGACTACTCAGCATTAAATGTCAAAATGCCAACTCTATACGTAAGGTCGTTCTTATTGGTGACCACAAACAATTGCCTGCTGTTGTACAGCAAGATGTGAATGAATCCACTATAACAGAAGCAGAACTCATAGAAATAGGATTAAAAGATTGCCGCCTTTCATTATTTGAGCGCCTTTTAGAACATTTCAGAAACGACAAAGGTGATTACGATGAAGATTTTGTCTATATGCTGACAAAACAGGGTAGAATGCATCCTGACATAGCACAATTTCCTAATTACGCCTTTTATGGAAATAAACTAGAGAATCTCGGGGCAGAAATTGTACCTCATCAAGGTGTAATTCTCCCGATGGAATGTTGCTCAGGGAATGGCATAAAAGATATGCTGACATCACGATATATATCGTTCGTCGCAACACCTTTTGTGCATGGTTCTCTTTCGGATAAAGTGAATCTTGTAGAAGCCGAGATGATAGCATCTACTATCGTCCAAATCTATCTTATAGAGCAGAAAGGATTCGACAAAGATAAAACAATCGGTATCATTGTGCCGTATAGAAATCAGATTTCTACAATCAGCAATGTCCTTACACGAAAAGCCAAGGAATATGGGTTACAAGGCAATGTAATCCAACAACTTCGTGGCATAACTATAGATACTGTAGAAAGATTCCAAGGTAGTCAGCGTAGGTATATTTTGTATGGATTCACCATTCAACGCACATACCAATTGAATTTTTTAACAGGTTCTTCATTTGTAGTAACTATTCAGCGATAGGCAAAACCCTCTCTGTCCGCACTCTAAAACAGAG
>CAVKBM010000288.1:0-3142 GCA_963654355.1 Bacteroidaceae bacterium
GGTTCCGGCAAGACAACAGTTCTGGCAGCACGTGCAGTGCAAGCATATAAAAGAGCATTGGTTCGGAACAATAATCCCCGAATCCTCATACTGACATTCAATATAACATTGAAGAACTTTATTCACGATAAACTGAATAGAGTCGACGAAACGTTTCCTGTTGAAAATTTCATCATTGTGAATTATCATCAGTTCATCAATGCAGAACTTAACAATCTGGGAATTGAAATCGAAATACCAGAAGGAATGTCGAAAGATGAAATTGGCGAATACCTTGAAAGGACGTTCTATGGCAACGTACAATTATTTGATGAGCATAAGCAAGAAATACGCAAGTATGATGCTGTTCTCATAGATGAAATTCAAGACTACCATCGACCGTGGATGGATATTATCAAGAATTATTTTCGCGACCCTCTGGGAGATTATGTCTTGTTTGGAGATGTAAAACAGAACATATATGGTCAACCCACGGAGAAAAAGGATGTTGTCACCAATGTACGTGGTGTTAATGATTTGAAATATTGTTTCCGTTCCGATTTTAAGGTAAGGGACTTGGCTCAATCCTTCCAACGCAACGTCTTTGGCGAGAAATATGACGTAGACGATTTCTCTGAAAATGGTACATATTCTTTCTTTGGTCAGGAACAAGAGAAAGAAGGATACATCAACTATATGTATCTTCAAGAAAACAAGCCAATCGTTGCGTTATACAATATAATACGTGGCAATATACTAAACAAGAATTCAAATATATCTCCTAATGATATAACTATTCTTGGCTACACTACCAACTTGCTTCGTACATTCGATTTGTACTATCGCTATGCTAGCAGAGAAAGAACCAATTCTATGCTTGAGACCATAGAAATCATGTACATGACGCATTTGAACTACATTGGAAAGAACAAGGAAAACAGTCTTCATTCCGGGTGGTTTGATAACATATTCGAACAATTTAAGAAGAAGATGTTTCCGAACAGGAAGCAATTGTATGATAATGATATCATCAAAGTTCGCCAGCACGTTGCTATTCTTTTTGCCATATACGATTTGTGCGTCGAATTTACCAACACATTCGAAACACGTCTGGAAGAAGAATGTGTAAAATGCGGCATCAGCCTTGTTGCATTCAAAGCTTTCAGAGAATACTATAAAGGAATCCTAACCCGATTCAAACAAGAGGTATATTGTGATAATTATAAAAACATTCGCGACAACAAGAAATTGCATTTCTGGATGAATAGCGGAACCATCAAAATTTCAACGATCAATTCATTCAAGGGATGGGAAAGCGAAGTAGTGTTTCTTATTTTGGAGCCTCGTTATAATACAACGACTGTCTTCAATATGTTTTTTGATGAGTTGCTTTACACAGGTCTTACTAGATGCAAAAAAAATCTCATCATCATAAATTTTGGCAACGCAGAATATGATTCAAAAATTCGTCCACTTATCAATTCAATAAAATAACTATGCCAGCAAACAAGAATGCAATGACCCGATATAAGATACTCGACGAGCTTTTGAGCACTCGGTATCATAATTACTCCCTCGATGACTTGACGGAGGAAGTCAGTAATCGATTGTGCGAAATGGACTCCAAATCAAATGGGGTCGTTCGCCGCACCATCGAAAAAGATATATACTATCTTGAAAAAGAGGGACCGTTTATGGTGGAGATAGAACGATATACTGTGCCTGGATATAATAGAGAAAGGCAAAAGTCATTCAACAAGCAATGTCTGCGCTATGCAAATCCTTCATTTTCTATCTTTACGAAAGAAATGAGTGATGATGAAGAATATCTATTGCGAGAAGCACTTTCTATGCTGGGTCAGTTTGAAGGACTTCCAAACCTGGAAGCCCTCGAAGGGTTGCGCATAGGGTTAGGCGTAAGAAGGAATGACCGGAAGATAATATCTTTGTCAAAGAACCCTTTGGAGAATTCGAGTATTCTTGGAGAGCTATTTACTGCAATATCGCATAAGCAAGTCATCGAATTGCATTACCATAAATTTCAGGACTCAAACAACATTTTGTCAGTAAATGTACATCCTTACCTGCTTAAGGAGTACAACCGCAGATGGTATTTGATTGCAGCTGCAGAGTCTGACGAAAAAATCCTTTGTTTTGCCCTTGACCGAATAGATAGTGTTGTGCCACAACCTTCCCATCACTATTTAGAATATGAGGGAGATATCAACGAGAGGTTTGAGGATATTATAGGCGTTACACTTTATGATGGTCCCGTCCTTCAGATTGTCTTTTGGGTTAGTGACAAATCGAGAGACTACGTTGAGACTAAACCTCTCCATGAGTCGCAGAAGCATATCAAGACTGAAGTTGAGGCAAATTTAAGAGACGAACACCCTGTTCTAGTAGGCGGTCGCTTCTTCCAAATAGATTGCATAGAGAATTATGAACTGATTCGTGAACTTTCATCTTTTGGGAAGGAACTTATTGTGCTTCAGCCGTCTGATATCAAAGAGAAAGTAGCTAAAAGAGCAGCAGAAATGAGCGAAATATACAAAAATATTTAGCTACGAACGATGTATTCGTAGGCATGTCGTAACTTTGCTCCATCAAAAACAAAAAACTTTATAGCAATGAAGAAAATAATCCTTTCTGCAGTCTTGACAATAATCAGTAGCACTGCTTTCGCTCAGTACAACGTAGGGTCATCAACCTCTACTCGTACAGACATGTTTGGTAACACAGTTACTACCCATCGTGATTCGTACGGACGTACAACTGGAACCTCAACTACCAGCCGTACTGATATGTTTGGCAACACGACTACAACCCATCGTGATTCCTATGGCCGTACAATAGGAACATCTACAACTGGACGCATAGATATGTTTGGTAATACTACTACCACGCATCGAGACTCTTATGGTCATACAACAGGAACTTCAACTACAGGACATGCAGATATATTTGGCAACACAACGACCCAACAACGCAGTTCAAATAGCAACAGTTCCATTTGGACATGGTAGTCTCTCAACCTAACATAATTTCAAATAAGATTTAGCAATGAAGAAGATAATATTTCTTTTGACACTGACATTTATGTGCATTAACGTAGATGCACAATATGTTGTCGACTCCCATTATAAAGCGATGTCTTTTGACG
>CAVKBM010000289.1:0-3072 GCA_963654355.1 Bacteroidaceae bacterium
GTGTCTCATCAAGAAACGCCATAGTGATGTGGAAATATCCCTTTTGCCATCTGACCGGAAAGCCCTTAAATGCCCTCCTCAAAGACCCAAGCCACTGCGCATCGTAACGCAATGGAACCTGAATTTCCAGATATGATTTCATAAGTCTGTCTTTCTTGCCTCCTCAAATTTTGCCTTCATCGTTGGATTTTTATAGGTAAGTTTGCGGATAGTCAAATCTTCTGTATCTTGATTGGCCAAACGCAGGTTGTTCTCCGAACCTACCAATTCATCTCTGACTTTCTGTAACTTGGCAATGGTCGCGTCAATATCTTTGATAGCATCACCGAATTTTTTTGAGGCCAATTCATAGTGGCGGCCGAACTTCGATTTGAAGTCTTCTATCTTTGCCTCAAAGTTTGTCACATCAACCTCCTTGCTCTGTGCAAGGATGAGCTGTTTTTTATATTCTAGACTTTTTCTTGATGCTTGTACCAGCAGGTTGATGAAGGGCACAAAGAACTGGGGACGGATGACATACATCTTCGGATAGAGATGACTCTTGTTGACGATGCCGTTGTTGTACAGGTCGTTGTCAGCTTCCAACAGGCTCACCAACACCGCAAACTCACAACCTTTCTTGCGCCTGTCCTCGTCGAGTTTCTTCAAGAAGTCATCGTTTTTATGTTTGGTCGCAGTGGTGTCCATCTCATTTTTCATCTCAAACATGATAGAGATATACTCCGTACCATCTTCCGAGTCCCGGAATATAAAGTCACCTTTCGTTCCGTCAGCAGCATCATTATCTTTGTCGAAATAAGCATTGGGCATCATCGGGCGGATGTATTGCTCAAACTCTATGCTGCAATGCTGCTCAAGCGTCTCGCCAACCATCTTTGTGGACATACGAGTTTTCAAGTCCTTGTAATAATCCACCTGTTCCTGCTTCATGCGAAGTTCTTCCTCATGATGTTTGTTCAGGGCAGACTCATGAATCTGAGCCTCGCGTTTCTGCAACTCAAAATCTGAACGCAGTTGGCTCAATTCTTTCTCTTTTTCCTGCACACTATGCTGTGCCTTGTTGCGTTCCTCCATCACTGCCAACTGAAGTTTGTTATCATTTTGCGCAATGGTCGAGTTCAATTGTGCGATAGTCTGGTCTTTTTCTGCGATGGCAATAGTCAGCTCACTCTGCTTCTGGCTCTCTATGTTTTGCAACTTCATCTTCAGATGCTCTATCTCTGTGCCTAGTTGTCCTCTTATCTGTGCAATCTGCCCTTCGTTTTCAGCCTTCATCCGCTCTATGGTAGCATCCTTCTCGCCAAGAAGAATGTCCTTCTTGGAAAGCAGCTTCTGAAAACTTTGCTCGCTCTTGGAAGAAGCCAATTCCTGTTCTGCCATGAGGCGCTTGCTTATCTCTGCAAGACGACGTTCAATTTCTGCATCAAACTCTGCGTTCTTTACCTGAGAGAGTATAGAAGCATAGTCTGCTTCATCAACTTGAAATACATTTCCACATTTGGGACATTTTAGTTCTTTCATACTTAAAACGTTTAAAGGGTTACAGAATTCTTCTTATCAAGCGCAAAGGTAAGACAGTGTTGTGTGGTCTATCTGCACAGAAGAAAATAATTTCATAGTGACTACAAATTCTCAGTTCTCGCTCATGCAAAAGTACGAAAGTTAAGCGAGAAATTGGCACATTCGCCATTTTTTGACTGCAAACATGTATTATTTTGCGGAAACCATGCTTTTATTCCAGACTAAACATTATTTTTGCAATCAGATAATATAAAATAGGTGTAATATGGAAAACAAACCATTGAACCGCATCAAGGTGATGCTGGCTGAGCGAATGCTATCAAATAAGGATTTGGCAACGATGTTAGGCAAAGACCCCGCTACCATCTCTAAGTGGGTGACAAACACTACTCAGCCAAGTCTGGAGAATCTCATCGAGATCTCACGTTGCCTTAAATGTGAAATCAACGACCTCGTCCGTACGGATGACCACGTTGTAATCAAGCCAGCCCCACCAACTGACAGGAAAGTATAAACATCAAATCTGTTTGAGCCAATGCCAACTAACAAAAATGCGCTTTTGCGCTATCAGATACTTGACCGCTGCTTCAGCGATTTCAGTAGGAAATATGAGATAGACGACCTTCTTGACGAAGTCAATGAGGTTCTGTACGACATTGCCAATACCAAGGTTGGTCTTCGCCAAATTCGTGAAGACATCAAGTTTATGCGCGATAGAGTTTCCTACGATGCACCCATTGAAGCGTACAAGTATGTTGGCAAAAGATGTTACTATCGTTATACTGACAGAAACTTCTCTATCTTCAATAATGAGATGTCAGTAGAAGAAGTCAACAGTCTTCGTTCTACAATAGAAATGCTTGGCAAATATCGAGGCATTGCCGGAAATACCTGGTTGGAAGAAGTCATTTCCAATCTGGAGTATCGCTTTGGCATAAAGTCCAATAAGGAAAATGTGGTTTCTTTTGAGCAGAATGAAATGCTCAAAGGCATAGAATATCTTTCTGAGTTGATTGATTCTGCGGTCAATCATCAACCTCTTCAAATATCATATCGTTCCTACAAGGGCAAGGAAAGGACGGTCATCGTTCATCCTTACCACTTGAAACAATACAATAACCGTTGGTTCCTCTTTGGCCTTGAAGAGAATAAGCAATGCGGAAACCGTATTACCAATATGGCATTGGATCGGATTGTTAGTTATACACATCCTGCAGATGTGGCATTTATCCCAAACGAGGATATTGATTTTTCCACTCGTTTCAATGATGTTGTCGGGGTTACCATACCTGAAGACCATCCAGAAACAGAAAAAGTGGTATTGAAATTTGATGAGAAACGATTTCCATATATCGTGTCAAAGCCGCTACATACCTCGCAGGAAGTAATTAGTGAAGAAGAGCATACCTTATATATTAAAGTGCGTCCAAACAAAGAGCTAGAGGCGGCAATCTTCTCATTTGGCAACCAAGTGGAAGTATTGGAACCCCAATGGCTCAGACAACAGATTGCGGAGAAAATTGCAGAAAATTACAAGAAATATTTTTCTGT
>CAVKBM010000290.1:0-3050 GCA_963654355.1 Bacteroidaceae bacterium
ATACAGATACAGAATCAGTATCAGAAACAGATGTCTCTATAGGGTATTCATAGGGTATATTCAAAGTGTTATTTCTAACATTCTCAACAGTATCAAAAATGTATTTTTTAAAGCTTTCATTCTTGATGTATTTTGCTACGTTGTACACCCCTGTAAGCACCTTTTCTGATTTACTCCAATTATACTTATACCAATTCAAAACAAGTACTTCCTTTGTACTTGGACTAAACTTGATAACACCATGCACCTTATCAAATCTTTCAAGTAGTCTAACAACTGTCTCTCTGTTATAGCCTGTGTCATCCGACATACTCCTATAGCTTATTTCGTAGCAACCGCATATATTTGTATGAGGATTTGTAAGTAAGTACAAATAAAAGTACTTGTCCTCTGGGGTAAAATCATCTAGGATTTTATTGTCCGTCCAAAATGACAACTGGACGTTTCTGTAAATCGCCATATTATCATCTCCTATATTTCTTCAAGTTCTGCTTGATGTATTTTAATCAGCCTGTGGGCAATTCATTCTGAATAAGTTCCGCTCCTGCTTATACTTAATCCAGCTGTTAATGTCCTCGTTTGTGATTCCAAATACTTGTTTTAAAATCTCAATACAAATTAAAACATCAGCCATTTCCTCAATGGTATTATCTCGGTTGCCTTTACCTCGTATTTCCTTGCTGATTGCCTGTGTAAGCTCTGATAATTCTTCCATGCACACAACAAGCTGTAGTCCGTTTCCGTAGGTATCAAGGCTTCTTGAGACTATTTCTTTGTTAATGTTAATTTTCATTTTCTCACCTCACTAAGTTTTGAATATCGACTTTAAATCCATCGAAAACCCCGTTCTTGCAATAAGTTTCGGTATCAAAGAAATACCATGTTCCATCATCTTTGTTGACTGCTATACTCACAGCATTGTCGATAAGACTTTTCCTAAATATTTCCAATGCAAATCTTATTTCCTGTTTCGTTTCGTCTTTCATAAGTTACTCCTTTGTAATCTTGCACTTATCACTTAGCAAAAAGTTCAGTGATATTTCTGATTGACAACGCTTAGTTTCACTCAAATGTTTCATCAACATATCATCCTCAAAACTGTAAAAAGTGTTCGGGTTTTTCTGGTTTGCAAATCTGAAACATTCACCATTTTTAAGTCCTAATTTGCACATAATCAGCTTGAGAATTATTCTGTTTAACATTTATCTTCACCTCTCTTATTCTTGATTTATTTTAAGATTTTTGAACATTGCACACATAACATCAACCACAATAGAATTTCCAAACTGCTTATACAATTGAGTATTGCTGTTGACTGCTGCCATCTTGTCTATATCTTCATCAGATACCCCCATAAGCCTGCCGCATTCTCTAGGTGTTAGTTTTCTGATACGATATTGTGGCTTTTCAAGTACTAGATTGTCTTTCTGTACACTTGTTAGGCAGTTGCTTGTGCCTTGCTCGTTTAGTTCTAATCGTTGCTCTGTTGGGATTCCCGTTGTTCTATCTGATGGATTATCAAGATTTCTGCCACGCATAGCAACTATCTGACTTTCAGTACATATCTTAATTTGTTGTGTGCCACCACCCTCAACAGTTGTGATGTTAGGGCAAAGCGCATTTTCATCATATACTGTGTTTGACTGATGTTTGCCTGTGCCATTATCCATAAATCCTAGTTGCTTTGTTTCAAGAATTTTCGGCTCTTGATTACCACCTTGCATTGTGCTCAATGTTGGACTGCACCCCCCCACATCATAAATTCTGCCTGTACTCTCAAAACCTTGTTCAAGTGAACCTAAAACTTTTACATCTGCCATAATCACTCCTAAGTCGTGTTTTTCAGCTTTGACACATCGGGAGATACCCCCCCCGATAATGCCTTTTTGAAATTTGTCTGAAACTTCTGTGTATATACTTCCTATTACTTCCATTCAATCACTCCGTTTCCTAATTGAAATTTCCCATAACCCTTGTAATCTCTAGCCATAAGGCAAGTTGCTACATCTGTCTGTTTTCCAATTTGATTGTCATTCAACAACCAAGTTTCCGTCTGATCGCAAGTTTGATATTCCTGCGTCATATCTTGCCTTGATACAATTTGCAATTTCTCTTTGCTGTGGTTCATTGATTGTTCCGTCAATACAGATCTGTCTGTCTGTCTGTCTGTCTGTCTGTCTGTCTGTCTGTCTGTCAAGATTGTGTTTCGGCAATGTACCAGTGTCAATAAGTTGTCTTATTAACTTTTTTGCTTTTTCATTATTTAGGTAATACTTCTCGTCAACCTCATCTTCCAGATAGTCTTTCATTTTCTTCTCAAGTGGTATTGGCTTTGGAAATTCATATGAATAATTCCCTAAGAATGAAAACATAAAGCATCTGTTCCGGTTCTGCGCCACTCCGTAGTTTTTAGCATTCAAATCCTGCCAGTAGTTCGTATATCCGATACTTTCCAAAAATGCTATCCACTTCTGGAAATCTGCCATATTCTTCTTTCCATGCACCTGCGGTACATTTTCCATAAATAGGATTTGTGGCAGTTCTCCATTGCTGTCTTTGATTTCTGTGAGAAGCCTTTCAACTTCCCACAATAAACCACTTCTTGTTCCACTGCCTTTTTTCATACCTGCTTGTTTGCCTGCAACCGATAAATCCGTACATGGGAAACTATAGGTCATAAAATAGCAATATCTGTCAGTATCGCAAATATTCAAATCGCCAGCATGGATTTTTGTTATATCCATAGATGGAAAATCAGTACTATGCACTGCGTTATAGCTTGCAATAGCGTACTTATCAAACTCCACAACCCTGTAATGTTCAAATTTAGCACCTATTCTCTTTAGAGCCATAGCCTGTGAACCATAACCGGCAAACAACTCAATCAATCGAATAGGCTTTGTTATGCTAATTGGTTCTCTTGTGAAGTCAAATATAGACATCTGATTATCAAAATTCATACAACTACCTCACATAAAATCAAACAATGTCGGAGTATCAACCTCGTTTTCAGCCGATTGTAAGTAGCCTACACCATCTCTGAAATAATC
>CAVKBM010000291.1:0-3044 GCA_963654355.1 Bacteroidaceae bacterium
GTATAAGATGGTTGTACCTGCTTTAACTATGCGAGCCAACTCTAAGATTGTTTCCGTTCAAACCCTCTTGATGAAGACACTCCGAGAAGGAAACGTAGCAGAGGCTATGAAACACTTGAAAGCCCTCATTGCCGATGTTCCATATAGCAACAAGAAGTTGGCAAGCATGGACATGGAAGAACGTTATCGCCTCATCATCAGCACGCTCTTCAATGCTGTGGGCATGAAAGTTGAGGTTGAGAAAATGATAGCAACAGGCAGAATTGATATTGTTGCCAAAACTCCTCGCTTCATCTATGTGATAGAGTTGAAACTATCTAATAATGGCGGAAAGAAAGCTGGAGCTGACCAGATTCGTCAGAACCAATATCTTGCACCATACAGGAGCGACAAACGAAAAGTTATTGGATTGGCTATAGAATTGGATGATTTGGGCAAGGGAATGCTAGATTGGGAAGAAGTATAAGATTTCAACAACATGGACAATCTAAAGATAAAAGGGGGGACTAACTTTTTTCGCCTGTGAACCATTATGAACTTGTATGGTTCGCAGATTTTTCATACCTTTGCCACACAATTCAGTCGTTGCATAAGCGACATGACGAAATGATAACTTAAAACGCACTGCTAATGAGTAAGGTATTCCAAGTGAAGCCGAAGCGCATCAAACGCTCCAACGGCACAGTTCTCACCCCCGAAATGGTGGTGACGGTAACGACCTTGCAGCACACCACCACTCCATTCTACAATGGGGCCAAGGAGGTGCAGGAGGCTTACATGCGCCTCTATGCCTTCGACTACAAGAAGGCGTGCTGCAACCAGAATGATTTTGAGTTTAAGAAGTTGGACTAAAAACGAAATATTATGAAGGTAGGAAATAATCCAAAAGATTGGGGCGATTTCGTTTGTCCTCAAGGTAACGGAGGTGTCGTTACAGACATCTTGAAGTTGATAGGTAAGATGTTGACCAAGGGAAAGTAAAACGTTTGGGAGATGGGAAATTATATATTTGAGCAGTTTCATGAAAACAAGCAGTTGTTCAAGCCGTTTGTTTCGTGGCCTAGAAGTGTGCATTTGGGTCTCAACAATGTGGATGCCATTTCCAATCCTTTTTTGAACAACCTGCAGTTGAAGAACAATGAGCATGTTTTGTGGGTATCAAAGCATGATGCGACTTGGTCGTCGAAGGATAGTGCGGAAAAAACTCCGTCTGGGTGTATCATCACCGATATGCGGATTTATTTTCGCAATATTACAACCAGCAAGGGATTTGAGGTAGCTTGGACTAACATTCGCAGTATCATTCACGAGAAAAATACCTTTTATATCCAGAAATCGGAAAACCAGACAAGTTATGACCTAGCCATTTCCGACTACGCAATGCTAAACAAAAAGATAGACAACAACAATCCCATTGTTGCGTTCTTGAATGATTTGGCAAGGCAATTGCCTAACCAGGCTTTGTTGAAGAATATTGAGAATATCCTACCAAACAGGACTTCCCAAGTGCAACAAGCAAAAACTAACCCTGTCTTGAAAAATGCAGCAAGAGATTCGAAGTCTTCTGATTTGTCATCTCAAGAAGGAATAAAGAGAGCCTACAAGCAACTGCAAGAAATCTTGAAGCAATCCCAAGAAGAAATTTTTGAGTTGAATGGTGTGAATTCACAATTCAACAAAGTTAAAGATAAAATCTCTGTTGCATTCGACTCGAAAATCAAGGAAGCTCAAAAAGATTTGGAGTCTTCGTTGAGGGATACAGTATGGGATAATCTTGTCATTGCATTTTTTGGTGAGACGAATGCTGGTAAAAGTACAATCATCGAAACCTTTCGAATACTTTTTGATGATAAGCGGAAAAAAGAGGATGGACTTATTGTTGGTGATGGAAGACATGATTTCACCAAGACATACGCGGAATATCGTATGTCGATTTCTGGGCAACCTTTTACGTTGATAGACGTGCCTGGTATAGAAGGTGATGAGGCAGAATTTAAAGACGTTATCAAAACCGCTTTGCATAAGGCGCATTGTGTTTTCTATGTTCAAGGGCACAATAAAAAACCTGACAGAAAAACTGCTGAAAAGATAAAGAAATATTTAGGAGATTGGGTGAAGGTGTACTCAATCTACAATGTACGTGGCAGCGTAGGAAACTATGATGAAGAGGACGAACGAGAAACTTTGCTTACAACTGGTATCCGTAAAACGGAAGATTTAATACAAACAGAATTCAAGTCGATTCTTGGTGATGTTTATGCAGGGCATGTTACTCTGCAAGGATTGTTGGCCATGTCGGCAAAAGCGTCTTTTTCTCCCAAACGAGAGGATTTGGTTAGAGGTCAGCAGAAATTGTTGAGATATTTTGGTGGTTCCGCCGACAAAGTTCTTGAGTTTAGTCAGTTCAAGACCTTGGCAAATTTGGTGGAACAAAAGTCCGCAAATTTTAAGGCGGAAATTATAGAAGCCAATAAGCAAAAATTAATATCCTTAGCATGCAAGGTTGCAAAGGATATGGAAACAGTAATGGATGCCCAAAAGGATTATTTGAAAAATCTGGAGTTTAATTTGCGAAATGTACAAAGCGAAGTTTGTAATAACAGTATGGCGACTGCATCCAAAAACATAACGAATAAAACGAAAAATGCAATCGATGCCGCTTATGGCAACTTGAAGAACGACATCTTTAATTTAATAGATGCTAACCCTGATGGTATTAAATACAAGGCGGAAGGTTGTCAACGACGAAGAATTCAAGAGTTGGAAGAAAAGGTTCGGACTATTGTGCAAAACGAACTTCAAAGAATCAGTGATACTGCAAATCGGAAGATAAGAGATTTGGATGGAGTGAATATACAGCCCATTCATTTTAGTAACTCTATGAAGTTGAAAACTGAAATAGATTTTACTGGCGCTTTAGAGGAACTTGAAATAGGCTTTGGAGACGTGGTAGGTTGGGCTACAAAAACTGCAAGTACGGCTGCTGCTGGTGCTGCTTTGGGCTCTGTTATACCTGGTGTAGGCACTCTTTTCGGCGGTATAGC
>CAVKBM010000292.1:0-3041 GCA_963654355.1 Bacteroidaceae bacterium
ATACGACCAATGACATATGCTTAATTTAATAACCCCACTTTTCCAAGTGGACTCATTCTTTAGTTTGTAGAAATAATTGTATTTTTGCGATGTCTGTACCCATACCGGAAGCCTTAATAGGCTAAGGTCGGGTGAGACATACATATGATTAAGGCGTTTTTGTGCGCTTTGGTTTTGACGCTATTAGAACTTCGCAAACTCTACGGATTGTCAAGAACAAAGCAACAGGAACGCTCCATTGGGTGTATTATATACCTAATCTTTATGGCTCGATTCCGCTTTTGTGTGGAGTTCTGCCAAAGGATGGATTATATATATGCATCAGCGTGGGGCTTTCCGTTGCTCGTTTCGACAATCCGGGCAATGCGAAGGCCTTAATAGCGTGGAACGAGCGGCAGAATGGCTCTACGCTTTTTTCATTTTGTATTACAACCCAATCTGTCACTTCCTGTAAAGCAGCCGCAGGACTTTTACTAGCATAATATGGAAGAGAACAAGAAAACATGCCCTTATTGCGGAGAAGAAATCATGGCTACAGCCAAGAAGTGTAGATACTGCGGCGAATGGCTTGGAGAAGGAAATGCAGACAACTCCATGCCAACACAAGAAATTTCAGAAAGTGAAACAAAAGAAGCAGACTTGAATGCGCCAGCGGTGGAAACAGAACCAACAGAACAACAGCTAGCAGAAGCTCACGAAGGAGAAAGCAAAGAGAGCAATGATGAAGAAAAAGCTGGCAACATCCTTGGTATGGCAGTATGGTTCTTTATTTTTGCTGTGATAGGAACACTTGTAGGTTTTGCCTATGATGAAGGTTTCAACCTGATGGATTTTGAGGATACATCGAATCTACACTGGGGAAAGTTTTCGCTTCTTGCTGACGTATTTGTATTGGTCGGAAAACTCCCAATGTGGCTTGGTAATGCTGTATCCGTGTTAGGAGAATGTGGACTTTTCATCTTGTTATACGCCTTGCTAAAACCTGCTGGCTTCAATTGTAAACAGACCATAAGCGGCATCGCACTCGGAGTTGCGTTTGTGAACTGTGCAGATGCCCTCAGCTTGATGGTAACGGACGAGGGAGGTGAAATGACGGTAGGTTTGCTTATTCTCATGGCTGCAGTCTTGTCAATGGTATGTTTGGGCATTTTTGGTATCAAGGCAATCAAGAACAAAGAAATATGCGATTTCGAGGATGAAGAGAAAAATTACCTGAAGTATACCGGTATCATGTGCTTGGCTGTCATCCCGTTTTTCATTATCTCATTGATAATGCAAATGAACGACAGTAGTGAAGACACCAAAACTATAATTTCTATCATCGGCAGTGTCGTTGACATTGCACAGGCTTACATCGTAATGAGATGTATCATACAATTGTCCAGCCACGGACACGACATGGACAACGATGACTTCAAGAAACTGTTTATTCCATTCGTTGGCATGGCTCTCGTCGCTGGCGGTGTTGGTTACTACGCTGAAAAGCATCTGCCAGATACCCTACAGAAATACATAGAGAACACGGTTGATGACGATACAGTTGAGGAGGACTCCGCAGCCCATGATGAAGAGTGGTAACGCATAATTTATCTCGACTAATGGAACAAGAAACGAAACTCTGCCCATATTGTGGCAAGGAGATCAAGAATACAGCCAAGAAATGCATCCACTGTGGCAAATGGTTGGAAAAGAAATGCCCCGCCTGTGGTGAATGGGTGAAGACAGAAGCCAACAAATGCCGATACTGTGGCGAATGGTTAGGCGAATACGAGAAATGGAAGTACGAAAAAGCAACAGGTGTCAAAGCTGCACCCGAAACCGCGGCATCCGGTCTGACCGTGAGCAAGGAGACCATGAAAGAGATGCTGGAAGAACAGAAGGATGAAAAGAATTCGGGATGTCTGCTGCAAATTGAATGTATTGTCATTGTAGGACTATATGCCGCCTATTACGACTGGGGATTATGGGAATGTGCAATCGGAATTGCCATATCTGAGGTGTTGAGTTTCATTCGGTTTACCCGGGTTATTATGTGTGTGGCGTTTTCCGTGCTGTGGGCCGTTTTCGCACAGGCATTCTTCGGGTCATGGATTGCAGCCGTGATAGCATTTATTGTCTCTATAGCTCTGCATATACCACAATTTTCAAAACTTAAATACAACGACTGACATGAACGAAACGACAAACGTATCACAGTCAACAAAGAACACAAAAGTGTGCCCTTGCTGTGGCGAAACCATTATGGCATCAGCGTCGAAATGCCGTTACTGCGGCGAATGGCTGGTGAGTAACGCAAATAAACCTGCCGAAGTGAAGCCGAACGAGAAGAAAGCGACCTCAAGTTCTGGCTCATACTCTGCAGCTGACGCCATGGATGATGCATCATCGTGCATGGGTTGCCTATGGAGTTTTCTGCCCATTATTCTGTTGGTGGTGGCGTGGAACACAAAGCCTTCTATAAGCGAACACAAGAAGGAAGTGACCAAGGACGCAATTGAGTGTGTAAGAGACTACGTGAAGGACAATGCCAGCGACTTGGCCGACAGCTTCATACCAGGAATGGGGAATCTTGCAGAATCGTACCTTGACAAGAATCTCAACAATGAAGCCATAAGGGTTTCCTTTCAGAGCAACAATACACTGGAACTCGACGAGTCATGGTTCTGGAACACTGGCGTCCTAAAAAACTCTATCCATCCAGATGGTGTAACTGTCAGCCTTGGCATATTCGGACAAGTAATTCCTCTTGTAGAGTGGGATGACATTAAGCTGTTCAATTAAATACATTGCTGTTATGACAACGAAGGAGTAGTGCAAATGCGCTACTCCTTTGTTTGTATCTTGCCCTATGGTAGTTGTTTATAGCCACAACGCTTCTTCTTGCCAACCTACAGGGAAACCCATAGCAGCAACGTCCACATTGGGATATTTTTCTAATAGTGCCGCCAAGTCGTGTGAGAATGTGTTGTTGGATTTCAGGATATTAAGCATATATTGCATACAACACAAGTATGGATAGAGTTTGTGGGAATGTTGGATGC
>CAVKBM010000293.1:0-3012 GCA_963654355.1 Bacteroidaceae bacterium
GGTATATTATATTCCCTCATGCACACTTATACGGAGATACGTGCAGATACTGGCGTGGGCAGACACTCTACTCGTCAACACACAGGGCTTTCCTAGGGCCTAAAGAAGCAGACGAGCAGAGGTGGAAGCCCACGTTTTTGCGTTCAGTGGTAAAACGAATTGTACTAAACGTCACGATGAAGGGCTTTGTTGACATAGCTAAAAAGATATGACTACAAGCACCCAATACTATCGTCCTCGTTGGACTTGCGGAAGATACAATGCAAACAAGCATGTTGCATTAATGTACAATCTTATAGCAGGTTTCAGTTTCTTCTTTGAAGATTTTTCAGCAGATGTAATAGGTGAAATCCTTGCTGTCGGGAGAGACTGCATGATTTCTATTGCAAATATCGCGTCTAAGACAGAAATTGCAGAAGAGTCGATTTCTTCTTTCTGTAACGTTCTGGAGGAACAAGGACTCCTCGTCCGTGAGAGGCCTACGGAAGAGGGTATAGCAGAATATCGTAAACAACTTGCAGCTTTTAAGAAAGAACAGCCAGCATGGGTGGACATGGAAACTAAAGAGAAGCTGCCCATGGCTATATCCAATGCCGAACAATTGTACTCTTACGCTGTAGATGACGGTAAAACCATATGTTCCTGTATGTTTGAATTGACTTATCGTTGTAGCGAAATGTGTATCCATTGTTATAATTCAGGAGCGACACGTAACAATGAAGAGGTTTCGCATTGAGCCGACATTCAGGAATTGTCTGTGGATGATTACAAGCGAATCATAGACGACATGAACGATGCCGGGTTGGTTAAGGTGTGTCTTAGTGGAGGAGACCCTTTCTCAAAGGAATTCACTTGGGAGTTGCTAGACTACTTGTACGAAAGAGAAGTAGCTATAGATATATTTACAAATGGGCAACGTCTTACTAAAGATGTCAAGCGGTTAGCCAATTATTATCCACGTTTAGTTGGGGTAAGTATCTATAGCGGAATTGCAGAAGACCACGATGCTATAACTCGCATTCCTGGTTCTTGGAAAAGGTCTATGCAGGTTGTGAAAGAACTTTCCGAACTTGCAGTTCCGATGAATCTCAAATGTTGCATCATGCAGCCCAATGTACATTCGTACTATATGGTTGCTGATTTGGCTAAGCAATATGGTGCTCAACCACAATTCGAGATTAACATCACTGAGTCGAATGACGGCGATTTGTGCGCAAAGCAATTACGCCTGACAGAGGAACAATTGAATGTCGTTCTTCGTGACAACAACCTTGCACTATATGTCGGAAAAGAAGCCCCCAACTATGGTGGACAAAAACGTGATTTGTCGTTATGCAGCTGCGGTGCAGGTGCCACGGGCTTCTGCATGTCCCCCAATGGAGATTTGAGAGCTTGCACAGCATTTACACAAGTGTATGGAAATTTGAAAGAACAAGCCATTCGTTCAATTCTTCAAGAGAGCAAACCTTTAAGAGAGTGGAAGAATGCCGTAATTCGAGACTATGAGGAATGTGGGCACTATGACTATTGTGACTATTGTAATCTTTGTGCAGGTGTCAACTTTACAGAGCATGGTGACTTCCGAAAAGCAGCAGAGACAAACTGCTATATGGCAAAGATTCGCTATAATTTAGCTCATAAGCTTATGGAGCATGAAGACGCAATGGATAAGGAGCAATTTATAAAGGAGCTACAAGCTCTTCCTGTTAAGAAGTTGGAATTACATCGTCAATTTGACAATAAGGGATAAATGGTGTCTCCCGAAGCACACCTGTAACCTCCAAATAATACAGTCATGAAAGTAGAACTTGGAATCAGCGCACAGAGCAATGTCGTTTATGCAAGCAAATGCCCCGCATACGGTCAGTCCACTTGTGGCATCCTGTATCGTAGCAGTGTTTAAGTAACAATATTGCAAATTATGGAGGGGTGAAGGTATACCTTTCCTCCTCCTTTACAAGAATTTATCATTAATAGAAATAATAGAACAACTATCTAAAATTCAGTCTATATGAATAACAAAGAGGAAATGGAAGAGATCATGCAAACATCTAAAAATATGAAGCATGATAAGCAGGAAGCGATTGATATGCTAAGAAATTTCGAAGACGTAAAACCTGAAAAGATTCGTCTTATTCTAGAAACAATATGGAATTGCTATGACCTATCGATTTCTACTGAAGAATACCTCATTATTGAGTTGATACAATTTGCCAAAGCAATTTGCTCAAAGGAATACGATAACACAAAGTTATAAACTACAATCGTTTTAAAGAATCCTATCGAATGAAAACAGACGAATGGATTGACCTCCTTGGCAACAAGATAAAGCATATTGGCGGTAGGGGCAAGAAACTTATGCTTATCGCCCATGCTGATACCGTAGCCATGATGGTAACATACATCGACGAGAGGGGCTTTATTAACGTCAAGCCAGCTGGTGGTATAGACGTTAGTATGCTCCCTTGCCGTTGCGTCAGCATTTCACATAATAGCCAGGATGTCATCGGAGTAATAGGCAAACGTCCTATACATCTGCAACGTCCAGAGAACGAAGGTAAAATATCTTGGGAAGATATTTGGATAGACATCGGCTCTACATCCAAAGAAGAGACTTTACAAAAGGTTTCTGTTGGAGACTATGCGTACTACTGTTCGCAGTCTGTTAAGTTATCAAATGGCCTCATAACAGACAAAGGTCTGGATGATGCTTGCGGTTTACAAGTTCTGCGGAACATTGGAGAGCATATAGTGCCCGAAGAATTGGCTTATGACCTCTACTTGGTAGAGTCCAATTATGAAGAAATCGGTATGCGTGGTGCTATGGTCGCAGCCAATGAAATTTCCCCAGACCTTTGCATTGCGATAGACGCTACCCATGCAACAGATTATCCAGGAATGAATCCTATAAAAGAAGGAGATATCAAAATCGGTGGCGGTTGCGTATTGGCAATTGGGCCTAATGTGGACAACGACATCTATGCTCGATTACGGTCTATAGCGGAGAACAAT
>CAVKBM010000294.1:0-3003 GCA_963654355.1 Bacteroidaceae bacterium
ACGCGAGTGCAATGAACTGCAAAGAGTCATGGCATCAGACCGTTCGGAATTTGTGATAGTGTATGGACGAAGAAGAGTTGGCAAGACCTTCCTCGTTGACCAATACTATCAGGGAAAGTATGACTTTACTTTTGTCGGCGGACATAATCTGTCACGGCAAAGGCAACTTACTAATTTTGCCAGAGCCTTGAAGAAATATTCCGGTGTAAAACCGGAGAAGTTTGCAGATTGGTTTGATGCATTTGACGCTCTTGAAGAGTATCTCGAATCGCAGGACGAGGACAGAAAGAAGGTGGTATTCATTGACGAAATGCCATGGATTGACACCCAAAAGTCTGATTTCGTGTCAGCATTAGAGAATTTTTGGAATGGATGGGCTGCACGTCGCAGCGACATCGTGTTTATCGCCAGCGGTTCTGCCACGTCATGGATGGTGGACAACTTGATAGAGAACCAGGGGGGACTGCATGCCAGAATCACCTGCAGCATCTATATCCGCCCCTTTACACTACAGGAGACAGAAGAGTATTTGAAAAGAAGATACTGCAAGTGGGACAGATATCAAATGTTGCAATGCTATATGGTCTTTGGAGGTATTCCATTTTATTTGAGTCTGCTAAACCCTGACGACAGTTTGGTGCAGAATGTGGACAGGCTGTTCTTCTCACAAAGCGGAATTATGAGAAGTGAGTTTGATGAACTATACAATGCTTTGTTCAGTAATGCCGATTTGTATATCAATGTAGCCAAAGCGCTGGCAAATCACCATGGCGGAATGTCGCGCTCGGAAATCAGCAAGTCCGTTGGCGTGAACGGAGGGACTCTCACACGTGTGCTGACAAACTTGGAGAGATGTGATTTCATCTCCCGAAACCATAACTTCGGATGCAAGACAAGAGAGGCAACCTATCGCCTGGTAGATTTCTACACCTTATTCTATTACAAGTTCATTGCCCAGGACACATCGGGAGACGAGTTGTGGTGGAGTCATAACTTTGAGTCCCGTCTGGTATCTACATGGCAGGGATTGACGTTTGAAATCGTATGCTTGGTACATACGGATGCCATCAAGAGGGCACTTGGAATCTCAGGCATGGCTACAGAAGTATCTTCGTGGCGCAAGGCGTCAAGTGACTCCCAGCGAGGCGCCCAGATAGACTTGGTCATCAAACGTGCCGACCGCATCGTACATTTATGTGAAATGAAATTCAGCAAGGCGGAATATCACATTACAGAATCTTACGAGCAACAGGTGAGAGAACGTATGGAACTGTTCCGGATGGCTACGAAGACGAAGCTCTCGCTTGTCAACACCTTTGTGACCACATACGGTGTGGCAGACGGCAAGCATCACAGTATTGTGCATAGCGAGGTGACGATGAACCAACTTTTTGAATAAGAAAGCCTACTTTTCTGTGATGTCAGGGATATCAGAACATGGAAAGTTTGCGGATTCTGTCATTTTCTGCACTAAAAAGTTTGCGGATTCTGACATTTTGCGGGTATAAAAGTTTGCGGATATTGACATTTTTCGTAAAAATGCATTGCTAATCCGACAAATCCTTCCCCCATACATGGCTTTCTTGTTGAGAGATTATATAATTCAATTACAGTCATCACTTTCTTTGTATCCTTCAAACGACATCTCTTTGACCAACTTTCCTTCATAGTCATATACGGACACGACAGAGTATCTGCCAGGCTCCCCATTGGCATGATGTCTGAAAGATAGGCAAATAGGCAGTCCCTCCTCAGAAGTAAATCCCAGGCATCCACGATTTGACGGCAACAATATCGCTTTCTTGCTTTCTGTATTGACGATAAAGCTATAAGTAGGTCCTAACTGGTCCTGCATACCAATCACCATCAACAAGCTATCATTGAAAGGAAAAGGCAGGGTATCCATTATGGAAAAGGAGCTATCTATCGCCATGCTTATACCACCATAGGCATATTTCTGGCTTCTGATAATTTCCAATAAGTCACTATTCTTGTTTTCACCTCTCCTACGCTATCACTTTGTTCAACCGCAGCAGCTTTCTGATTATGGCAACTAACGGAGTAAATGTTGAAAAAGAAAAGAGATAGACCTAATAATAAATATTTACGCTCTTTCATTGTCTTTGAGATATTGATTAAATTCATCTAACGCCTGACGCAGACAATCATCAAGTATATACCTATAAATACAGCAAGCAAAATCCTCAGACATTTCCATGCCTTTGGTAGCAGAAGCTATTCCACCTGCCATACATGCCATTGTATCTGCATCGCCACAAAGAGAGATTGCGTTTCTGATGGTCTGCTCGAAAGTATCAGCTTCCAAATAGCAGATGATGGATTCAGGAACGCTCTTTTGACAGGTTACTTCGTATTGATAGTCTTGCTTAATTTCTGTCAAAGAACGATGAAGATTATAACCATCGAAATTTTGCTCGATGTAAGCTTTTATTTCGACCTTGCTTCTACCTTGACGAGCAAGGAAGATGCAAGCAGCGATAGCTTGCGCTCCTTTGATTCCTTCAGGATGGTTATGAGTCACTTCGGCAGAAATCTTTGCTAATGCCAAAGCCTCGTCTAAAGTTTTGGCATAGAATCCACAAGGGCTAACTCGCATGGCAGAACCATTTCCACAACTATTATATGGCTCTGTTTTTCTGCTGACAATCCATCGTAAGAATTTCTGCCCATACCCAGCAAACATGTACTTTCTGCCAAGTTCCTTCATACACTCTACAAGCCTTTCATGAGTATGCTCTTGATCTGTCGTCAGCCATTTTGCCACAGCTAAAGTCATAACAGTGTCATCCGTAAAACGAGGAGCTTTGTATAAGTCAAAGTTCTCATTCTTTACAGGATGAAACTCATAAGCCGCTCCGAAGCAATCGCCCGCGATTGCTCCGATAATGCCTGTTGTTGGAAAAGGCAGCTCTGTCTTCACCCTTACCTTTTGGGGTCACCTGCAAAAGTGTGTGGATTACGCATAGATTCTTGTAAGTCTAA
>CAVKBM010000295.1:0-2997 GCA_963654355.1 Bacteroidaceae bacterium
GGACAAGCCGGTCTTTTATCACCTGTGGCGTATTGATGTCGAACATGACCAACCATTGAAAATCTTGGCAGGTCTGCTTTTTCAACGATGGCATACAATAACGTTCGAAGATATCGAGTCGTTTGTTTAGAAAGTCGACATCGTTGTTGTTTACCTTATCCCCATTTGTGCGAGTGGGGAATATAGGCATATTGAAACGTGTCACTACAAAATGCTTAATTCTCATTTCTTTATCTTATTGATTAGTCTTTCCATACAATGTCTGCTTTCAAGACTTTGTTATGGAACACAACATTCTTATCATTATTATTCTTGTGTATAATGCTTCCATAGGGTATGATGGTATTGTCTGCCAAACAGACGCCCTTCAATATCGAAGACTTTGCTCCTATCCATACGTGGTCACCCAACTTTATCTCCTTTTGGGATTGCTGTTTGATGTCGTTTACATAGGTGTCATGTCCGTCAGAATCCAACAGGGTGATATTCCAACCCAAGAGATTGTCAAACCCAAAGGTAATGGCTTTGTTGCATAGAATATCACAGTCTGCGTTGCAGAAGAATTTCTCCCCGATGGTCAAAGAGCCATTGCCGCGTACTATTACGTGAGTGCCTTTACTGAATGTGGCCGTGGCATCCATGTGGAGTTTTGCGCGGTCAAACAGTTGGAAAATAGTCCTTCTATTTGTTATGCTATAACTCCCCCCCCATATTCCTATGCGTATGCCATACTTTTTGGGATGGTCTATTATTATTTCTGCCTCTTTC
Source organism: Bacteroidaceae bacterium (assembly GCA_963654355.1). Taxonomy (GTDB): domain Bacteria; phylum Bacteroidota; class Bacteroidia; order Bacteroidales; family Paludibacteraceae; genus UBA1181. Next base: position 769 of record CAVKBM010000295.1, read on the forward strand.
GAAACATAAGTCTTTGTGCGCCAATGCAGCAATATCGGACATAACTTTGCCTGTTGGTAAGGCAAATGCCTAAAGCAGAAAACGTAGCTTCTTATCTTGGACAGACATAAAACGATTTGTGATAACATATCTTCTACTTTTTGTCTCCGAGTAAAACTATGGAGAGTATTTTGTTGAGTCGGATAAAACGGGAAACGTATATACAAATGTAGGCGAATAGCACGGCAACGAACAACGCAACCAATATTTCAATTGTGATACTGCCTGTACCTTGGACGTATTTACCTAACATTGTCATATCGCATGTTGATGTCATAAACCTATGGAGTATATAGATTTCTAAACTATATCGCCCAAACAAGTCTAACATCTTTCCGCATATTGTATTACCCCCCCCCGAATTCATATAAAACCATGATACTATGGGGTATACCGACAATGCACCTAATAGGATTACTATAGTCTGGGATGTATATGCTCGTAAGGAAACGATCAGCAGGACAATCCATAAAACAAATGACAATTCAGAATAGATCTTTCTGCCGTCAAAAAGTTTACCTAACAATGCATATCGCTTGATCAGACATCCGACAAAGAAAAACGGATACAATTTGTATAGGTGCATAATGCCTAATGCCCCATTTATGCTTTGGGGCAAATGCGAAAATGCCATCTTAAATGCCAAATACGTCAGCAACACCCAAACTGCGTCTATAAGTACACATAGCTTTTTATTTCTTTGGTCTACCAACTTTAATATGACAACGTCATAGGCATGAGTTAGCAAATAGCATTGCCATAAGAACAAGAGATACCACAAACCCAGTTTAAAAGGATGTGTAATCATATTTTCCTCGGGGCGTATGGTAAATGCATAGATGAGCAGAAAAGATACGAACGGCAATAAGAGTTTATGCGATTGCTTCAGTAATTTTCTTGCAACCTGCGTAAAATCACAAATCGTCGTAAACATCAATCCTGACAAGAAAGCAAATAGCGGCATATGGAATGACACGATTACTTGCGATGTCAAGGAAGGCACAGTCTCCTTAAAACAGAACTGCAACACATGCCCCATAACTACCATCAAAATGGCGAATCCCTTAAGTTGATCTATATAAACTAATCGTTGTTTCATACAAAATGTCGTTTTTCCTACAAGAGTCTTTTTATATTGACACCTATCTATTCCTTTTTACCAAATATGTAACCTAATGACAACGTAATTACCGGCAACACCAATTGCCATAGGGAAGCTATGAAAGATTTGTCTTTATCCATTCCATAGACCCAACATGACATGCCTATAATGGCCAATAACAATATAAAGCAAATAACCGCTGTATATTCTTGGAAGAATTTTCAGAAGAGCCATAAAATGAATGGCGCGATCTTTTTCCTCTTTCCACCGCCACCATATCGGGGTGATGTTATATTCAGGATGAAGTGTCTTGAAAAGCAAGAATGTCAATATCTCGGCGAACTCACCTGACTGAATGATAGGTTCGACTGGAAGAACGTCCTTTATTTCTTCACTTCTCTGCGTACCTAACTCTGCCATATTTTCTGCCAAATCTTCATCTGAAATATATGCTCGACGATAAGAAGCCAATGAACTTTTTATAAACTCATCAGTTCTTGCCTCATCAAACACATACATTACAATGCTATTAGCAGCATATGTCGTGGTATCTTCTGTAAAGAAAGAGGAAATGTCGAACATATCATTATATATTGTTCTTAATCTGAGAAGCCGTTTTCCAATTGATTCCAGATATCTTCTTTTAGTACAGTCAGTGGACGCTTTAGAAAATCCATCTCTTGCGTATAATATCCTCCAAGAATAAATCGTTTGATATCGAAATTAGCCAATCCTAACTCGGATGATAACTGGTTCTTCAAAGCAGACATCAGTCCTGTGGAGTATATCTTATGATTCCACAATATTTCTTCTACGATATCGCTATGCTCATCATAAATGGCTTGTATTCCTAACATTGAGTTAAACTCACGAGCCAAAGAGTCTGTATCCGCAGACGTAGGAGGCATGTCTTTGCCTTCATCACACAGATATGCCTTAATGTCCTGACACCGGTTAGATAACCTGAATCTTATCAAATCTTCGTGTGTAAGAGCAAAATGCAGTGGCGCAGCATTCTCGTTCTCATAATACAATGAGAAATTCAGACTTCTGGCACTTTTCCTCCTGTTGCATGAGCTACATGAAGG
>CAVKBM010000296.1:0-2982 GCA_963654355.1 Bacteroidaceae bacterium
TGTACAAGATGGTATGTAAAGTTTCATAAATTCTCTATTTACAACTTTAGTTTAGAACCTGTAGACAACGATGTGTCGTACAAAGTCTGTGGAACATCATCGAAAAGACTAGACAAATCACCAGAGTGCATAATGTATAATCCTCGATAGGAACGTGTGATAGCAACGTACAGCGGATTTCTTTCGTCAGTCCCCTCTACATTACAATCAGGGAGAAAAACATGTTCGAACTGTAGTCCTTTTGAGCTATGATATGTCATCAACTTAGGGTTGTCAGAAGTGAAATCCAAATCTATATGCTGATTGAACTTAGCCTCTACGTTTAGTCCCTTCTGATTGAAATACTCATATGCACGCTGTACTTCATCGTTGTGTCTGAATAGAATACCGACATCTTCCATATTCTTATTTTGTATTAAAGAAATGATGGCATCAAATTGTGCTTCCAGAGAAGAGTACTTCAAAATCTTAGGCTTTTCCGTACCTTCTTCTGTACATCTTTCTTCAAGTTCATCTCGCTCAGAATTAAGATATTGTGCAAGACGAGCTATCTTTTTGGGCAAACGATGATTAAACACCAGTTGTTCCACGGGATACTTTGTAAAATACTGTATATCTTCCATAGACACGGTCTTCTTGTCCTTAATGAAAGTATACAACTGTTGGGCGGAATCTCCGTATAAAAGAAGTGCTTTTTTTGCCCTTGACTTGAATAGTTCTATATCTTCTTTTGAGAAATCTTGTGCTTCATCAACTATAATATAGTCAGCACTTGGGCAAGAAGCACGATTAACCCAATGCCAGTGGTAATCCACATTCCTTTGTGAAATACCAACTTCCTTAATGCCGTCAGCCATGTACTGCATAAGGGCTTTTGTGAACACAATGTAGATATAAGAGCCTTTATGCTCGTCTTGGATTTGCTTTGCTTTCCAAAGAGCAAGAATAGACTTTCCACTACCAGCGCACCCCTTAACGATGAAGGAGCTGTCTGTTTTCTTATTTATGACCTTAACCTGATAGTCATCAAGTTCGGAATCTTTTACATAAAAGCTTCTTTTTGCCATTTTACAGTATGTTTATGTTAAACGAATCGGTTATATCTTTGTTGTAAGCCATGCTATAAGAGCAAAATGCCCCGTCTAATCCTTGTCGAAATTTCTGGGGATTGACAACATGAGCCATGTCTTTTAGTTCCTTGTTCCAAATACTTTCTTTTAGTTTTTTCTTGCAAAGTATTCTGTAGCAAACTCGGCTTTCATCCTTTTGCTTTTGTTGATGCGTTATTTCAAAAGTTTGCTGAATAAAGCAAGCCGAGTTGCAATCTTTATGTGTACCGCATGATAGAGGCAACAAAGTGTCCAAATCTTCAGACTCTCGCATCAATTCATTAAGTTGCAAATTCATTATCTGTGGATAAAATCTTTGCAACCTTTCATCTTTTGTCGTAACATCAAGCAATAGAAACAATCCTGTTACTGAAAGCATTTTCCCAAGATATTGCGCAATCACCTTATAACCTAATGGTATGACATCACGTGAAATCAACTCACAAACAGCCTTGTTACAAAGAATAAAATCATATTCCCCATGAGGTATTGCCAATTTTGCAAGACTTTCTTCTGAAGAAACTTTACACTCAATAGTTCTGACATCTATACAATTTGAAGAATATGACGAATATCTGCTTAAAATAAGCGACAAGTTGTTTAGAGCCACATTGTTACCATCACAAGCGACAATTTCCAAGGTCTTTCTATCTGCAAAATATTTGTCGATAGAAGAAAGTAGACCTAACAATTCTCCGCCAGTTCCCGAACAAAAGTCAAGGATACGTATGTTTCTTTTGGAATTAAACGTTTCCTTAATCTTGGAATTTTGGAACAAATTATCTGCTATACAGAAAGTTTCTGCATAGCTACGCGGAAAATATGTCCCTAAATAGACTCTGACTTCATTCTCTGTTAAGTCAAGATTATATTCAAAACGAGAATGCTCAGGAGCATACATCGCAGACAACTCCTCGAAAAGGAACTTGTCTAACCAATGAGGCAATGTTGTTCGAGACTTACGAAAAGTCAACTCCGTACTTTTGTTCTGACTAGAATACTCATCGTATGTTCCACTATCAACAGGACGCATATCCCCTTCACCCCAATAAATATTATCAGAATTTATGGGGATGACCTTTTTATGAACGAACCTTTCAAGCCTTTTTGCTTTAGAAGCAATTCGTTCACCATTAACCAACACTATATACTTGTATGTTTTAACAAGTGCCACCTGCTCTGCAGGTAATTCGAGAATAGTTTGGCTTGGAGGCAGAATCCGAACAGAAAAATTGTTATCACGGAAAAGCGTTGACATTATTTGGCAAACAAAAGAACGAAGCTGCTCCTTGTTTCTGTCTACATCCAACTCTGGCACAATTTCTGATGTATTGACTACAGTTGCGGTATTCTCAATATCAACAATATCATCCTCGGACGCAGCAGGCATCAAATAGCCAAACGCAGATTCGCTGGTTGAATATCCGTTGTCAAGGAACTCTTCCTGCAAATTGAGCTTAGCCATCAATTCTTGCATGTCTTCCTGTTCGATAGACATACTGCAATTGGTTATATCGCAAATTTTCTCAATAAAGGTGGTTTCGTCTGAAATATGTAGCCAACTTTGCGTTTTGGGAGAAAGACAGTTCTGTAGAGAGATTGGTTGATGAAAAACAACTAATGTAGCCACATCTTTCAATTGCTTCGATGACAATATTCCACCATCTTTGAAACCATTTTTCAGAGCACTTCTGTTTATTCGTGCTTGTTGGCAAACAGATTTGCGCGAACCTCCTTTGATAATCGTACCATCGTCCAATTTCCAATTTAGGCTGTCCAATTTGATGTACCCACTTTTAAGCACAAAGTATGTTCCTCCGCTTAATCATTGGATTTTTGCGCAGGTTCTTTTCTTTCCAAAGTTTGACATTAC
>CAVKBM010000297.1:0-2958 GCA_963654355.1 Bacteroidaceae bacterium
ATGAGCGAGTGTACATCCAATCGGCCTATGCGATGGAAACAGAAGAAAAGCGTGACCAGGAACTGGCCTCACTACGTAAACTCCGCGACGGATTTCGCAGGATTGTAATTGTCAACGGACTACAGCCTACCTACATGAACGAAGAAGGCGTGTATATCATTAATCTTATGGATTTTTTGCGCGACCCAGAGAGATACATGGAGGGGAGAGTTTAAAACCACAATATTCTTAAACAAGTGTTTTTTTGTTATGTCTGAGTTTATCAAAGCCATTGGCATATTCTATAAAAATGAATTAAATGCCATCAAGAAGAGTGGAGTCCAACTTCAACCAGTGTACGAGGCGTTCTCCAATGCATGGGAGTCTATTGAAGAGAGATTCCATGGTGAGTTTATGCGTCATGGTAGAATTCGTATGGAATTTCACTATACCATGGGACTATTTAAAAATGATACCGAGAACAGAACTGCAACCTTGGATAAGATTGTAATTGTTGATAATGGTATCGGTATCAACCCTAGCAGTTATGACAGGTTGCTTACGTTACGAGACAACAGCAAATCCATTAGAAATAAAGGCACAGGAAGAATTCAATTTGCGCACTACTTTGATGAAACGAGTTTTGATAGCATGTACTCCATTGATAGCCATCATGGTAAACATATTGTTATGACATTGTCAAAGAAACCCGCTTTTTTGAATAACAATGCGATTCTTCGCAAAGATCTCGAAGAGGATGTAACAGACTGGGAACCATATACAAAAGTTACTTTAAACCGAATTTTGGATGAAAAGAGAGACGCTAAATTTTATGGCGAGATTTCTTTGGAGAATATCATCATAGAAATAAAGCATCATTTCCTTGCTCGGTTGTGCGAAAGCCGTACCAGTCTTCCGACTATTGAACTTGTCAGATATGAGGACAATGTGGCATTAGAACCTCTATATATACGCCAAGAAGATATTCCTGAAGCTGACAGAATTGAACATTTCACTGTCAAGTATAGTAAACTAGACGATAATAACAAGGTTATAGAGACAAACCGTACAGAAGAGTTTACGCTTATGTCTTTCGTGTTAAACGACACAGAGTTACCCAATAACTCTATATACTATGTCAGCAATGGTGCTTTGGCTCAAGAGAATTCTATTGATGGCTTACCAAAGAAGGATTCTATAGATGGAAAACGATACATGTTCTTGTTGAGTGGAGAATATTTTGACCATGTGGATGATGATTTACGTGGCAATCTACATTTAGTTAAAGAGTCTGCTTTCAAGAAGCAGAATGAAGGCAATCTATTTGCAGAGGAGGAACTCCTTATAGATAACATCATAGCTCAAACTAATATTAAAATAGCAGACATGTATCCATTGTTTTCTGCAAAACGAGAAGAAGCCTTGCGCAATTTGGAAGAACTTCAAAACATGTTCCTTATTGATGAAGATTCAATTGAAGCATTTCGCCAAAAAGTAAAGTCTTCAGACACGGATGCGCAAATTCTTTCTATGATATATAAGACAGAAATGGATGAAACGGCTCGTAGAGATGCTGAGATAAAAGCTGAATTTGAGAAAGTTAAGGCCTTGACACCTAATAAAAAAGAATATCAGCAGGAACTGAAAGAACATGTAGAGGCTTTTACTAGACTTATTCCGTTGCAAAATCGTACAAATCTTACCAAATACATAGCAAGACGCAAGCTGGTACTAGACATCTTCAATACTATTTTGGAGAATGAAAAGAAAAATGCAGAAAAAACGGGGAAGATTAACGAAGACGTTCTGCATAATCTGATATTTCGCCAAAAAACAGCAAATAACGACCCGGAGAATAGCGACATGTGGCTATTAAATGATGAATATATTTACTTCTCTGGGGCATCGGATTTAGAGCTGAAAGAAATAGAGATTGACGGCAAAAAACTATTAAAACAAGATATGACCAATGAAGAGAAAGCTTATCTTGTTAAGGCAAGACATGATGGCGGAAAGAGACGTCCTGACATATTTTTGTTCCCCAAAGAGGGACGTTGTATAATTGTGGAATTTAAGGCGCCCGACGTTGATGTTGCCAACCACTTACACCAAATCAACCGTTATGCTCGACTGATTAACAATTTGTCAGACCCATCTTTTGGTTTCTGTAAATATTATGGTTATTTGATAGGCGAAAATATAGATATAGAGGAAATACATGATTGTGATCCTTATTTCCAAGAAGCTCCAAATCTTGGCTATATCTTCAAGCCCTTTTTACCAGTATCTGCCAAGTTTGGTCGAAAAGACGGTTCTCTATATACGGAAGTGATAAAGTACTCAGATATTTTAGAGCGAGCAAAGCATCGCAATCAGATATTTCTTGATAAACTTGATGGAAAATAACGGTGCGAATCGAATGAATAGTTGTTATTTCCTTGTGGACGCACTATTCTTCTCCGACTAAGTTATACCGATGCTCAACAGCATATAGGGCTTCATTGATAGGGACATTTGAGTTGCTGGCACTTTCTGCCGATTGCAAGTTTGTGACTCTGAATGTGCCGTCCCCCTGGTTGGCAAGATTGAAACGTTGAAGAACCATGTTGCTCCGATATACATACACAAAGCCATTGTCAAGATAAAAACAATACCTATGACCAAAGGTGGGTTGGAATGACTTTAGTATTCTTCGGGTAAGTCAACTCAACTGTGTCAAAAGGGTTCTGCTTGAACTGCTGGGGGACAATTCTGAGCGTCTCTTTCTTGGCAAACTCAGAGGGGGCTCAATGCCCCTTCTGAGTTTTAGACCGCTGGTGGCGTAAACCATCGCGTTCTTTCTTGGCGATGCAATGAAAATCATTCTTTGTCACTATAGAAATAGGCTGTCCAATTTGATGTACCCAACTTTTATAAACTTTTGTCTGCTATATTGCTGATTATAAGGAACTAAAGCAGGAAAAGCCATTGGCTATTTAC
>CAVKBM010000298.1:0-2928 GCA_963654355.1 Bacteroidaceae bacterium
AGTTCAAGGAAATGAAGAGCCGTTTCTTTGGCTTGATGTTCACGGACGGCAACATCGTGGTAAGAATGCTTGAAAGTGTCAAGGAGCACGTACTTGAGGGTAAGGCAATGCACCATTGTGTAGGCAGCGGAACAAACTACTCACTCAATCCCGACTGCATCATCTTCTCAGCAAGAATAGCCGAGCAAAGAGTTGAGACGGTGGAGTTCTCGCTTGAACAGATGAAAGTGGTGCAATGTCATGGACTTCAGAACAAGGACACCGAACACCATGCCGACATCATCAACTTGGTTAACAATAACGCAAGACTTATTGAGCAACGAATGGTTGCAACGACATAGAAATCCATATTGGCGGAGCGATGAAAATTCGTTCCGCCACTTTCTTCATGAGCCGAAGAGCGGAAAGAAAGTGGCAAAGAACCGTCTTTCCCTTATCTGCGATGCTTGAAGAGTATATTTTGTTTCTTATCAAGCTATTTCTGAAAAATATTCTTAAATTTAGCCACGAAAGACATAATATCTCGTCTTTTATTCGTATTTTTGCAAAAGAATTACGAATTTAAGTACGAAAGATATGATATTACAGTTCAAAGTAAAGAATTTCCTTTCAATAAGAGAAGAGCAGACGTTGGATTTTACAGCATCTGCCGACAAGACGTATGAAGACTATGCAGTCGTTAAGATAAAAGGTGTCCGCATTTCCAAGTTGGGTGTTGTATATGGACCAAACGCATCAGGCAAGAGCAACATTCTCAAAGCCTTGGCTTGGTTTATTTTCTATTTGGTCGCCAGCCGTTCCAAGAAGCCTGGTACAGGAACAGGACTTACACCATTCATGATGGATGAAGACAGCCGAAACCAAAACTCATCGTTTGAGTTGATTTTCTATATCGGTGATGTGCGATACGAGTATTCTGTTGTATTGAACAGCCAAAAGATTTACAAGGAAGAATTATACTTCTATCCCAACAATCGCCGTGCGCTCTTTTACGAGCGCACTTGGAACGAGGAGAAAAGCAACTCTTCTATTTCTTTCGGACCATTGTTGAAACTATCAGCAACACAGAAGCTGTTCATTGAGTCAAATTGTGTTTCCAATGCAACGGTACTTACGACCTACAAAAATGCAAACGTTGAGAAGAACGTGGAGCTTGACAAGGTTTTCAATTATTTCGAGAGCGAGTTTTTGCCTTTGCTTGACAAGAACGACAACCTTGGTCAGTTGGCTAACGATGTGGTAAGATTGGATGCCGACAGTAAGAAGTTCATCTGCGAAATGCTTGAGAAGGCAGACTTCAACATTTCAGACATCTATATCAAGGAAGAGAAAGGTGAAGTTTCAGAGGAAGCGATGGAGAAGTTCAGAAAGATTGCGAAAATATTACGCATTCCAGAGCCACAGGACAAGAGCATATCCACAGAAGAATTGTTCTTTACCCACAAGACACCTTTCTATACGGGAAGCCTTTCTAATTTGGTGGAATCTGAAGGAACAAACCGAATGTATGGTTTGTCGGCACTACTCTTTACTCTGATTAGAAACAATCAGACATTGCTGTGTGACGAGTTGGAAAACTCGCTGCATTACGACCTGTTCACCCACATCATCAAGACATTCCTTGTCAATTCAGACAGGGCGCAACTGATATTCTCCACCCATAGTCTCATGCTCCTTGATGAAGACTTCATCCGCAGGGACATGGTGTATTTTGCCAACAAGAATGAATCGGGCGCAACGGAGATTTATCGTGCCAAGGATTTCGGGCTTCACAAAGAGGTGTCAATACTCAATGCTTATAGAGCAGGGAAATTGGGTGCAAAGCCACAATTGGGTAGTATTTTCATTGACGAATAAAGAAAGGAGTGTCAGCATGGAACAACAAAGACCGCTTGAATATACCGTCAAAATCTATTGCGAGGGTTTTACGGAATGGTACTACTTTGAATGGCTGCGTACCAACAACCGTTTCAAGTTCTCAATGGAGCCGGACATTCCGAAAAACAGCCGCAGCTCTTACAAGCAGAACTTGAAGCTCATAGACAAGGAACTTCGCAAGAACCCTCAGGAACGTGCCGATGCGATATTTCTCGTCATCGACACCGATACCTTGGTCAAGAACAAGGCGCAATATGCCATCTATCAAGAGGCAAAGGAGAAATACAAGAAGCAAGGAGTGATTTTCATCGAGAGCCACCCTTGCATTGAGATTTGGTTTCTCTATCACCTCTTGGACAAGTTTGCCCGAACCAACTTCGAGACATACGAGGCTTTGCGCCCTGCCATCGAAAGCGTATTGCCAAAATACGAGAAGACGGCACGCTATTACCAAAAGAACAGCGCATTTCGTGAGAGCATATTGAAGAACCAAGCCAACAGAGAAAAAGCGATTGACTTCTCAATAAAGGCTTGCAAATACGAGCCTATTGAGAATGAGGTTGCCAATTACACAGAAGTGTTCAAGGCTATCCATTTCTTCCGCTTGCTACAGAAATTTGCAGAAATCCGTTTGCTCTTGGCTGAAAAGCTACGCTCCAATGTTGCCATCCAACCAAGCATTGACAGTCACCAAACATTATCCGTCATGCAGAACGAGAATGTCATCTGCACATTGAAATACACAGGCACGAAGCTCAAATGTTTTTTCACCGATGGACAAGCCTTTGATGTTGACGACACCAAACCTTTGGATATGACAAATTCAATTATCGGACATATTGCAGAACTCATGCAATAGCGATATATAAAATAAGGTGTAGGACATTCCATTTTTCATAGAAGTCTTACACCTTATTTTATGTTATGGAGTAAACAGAAGCAGGTATTCCATTTTTCTTCTTCGCTCAATGGAAGGCACAATCTTTCCGTTCCACCTTTTGAAGTCCACATATTCACGATAGATGTTTCTGTTGCCACTTCGTATCTTGG
>CAVKBM010000299.1:0-2921 GCA_963654355.1 Bacteroidaceae bacterium
GTTCCATAAAACCATAAACACAAAAAGGTTTTTCGTGATATAGCCCTTCAATAGCTGCTTCAACCCAGTCAAAAGGAAGATCGGAAATAAAGCTTAAGAACTTGCTTTTAACGTTTTTAAGAGTGAATTCGCTCCATCCATTTTCTGGTTTTGTTAACATATTTCAAACTCCTTTCCGTTGAAAATCCGATAAAAAACTTAAATTAGCATAAATCTTTAGCGGTTTTTTGGCGCTTACCCATTAATAATATCAATACTTTTGCAAAAAAGGGGGTAAAGAATGAAAACAAACCAAAAATTAGCCGTTTTATCGCTTAGCGCATTGCTGCTTTTATCTTGTTCAAGAACAAACAATCAAAGTTCAGTTCGAGAAAGCGAAAACCACGAATCATCTCAACACGCATCATCTTCATTTGAAGAAACGAAAGGCTCATCCTCATCTGAGAAAACGCAAATTCCATCATCATCCGAGGAAACGCAAAACCAATCTTCTTCAAAACAAGAAGGAGGAAACCAATCTTCTAGCGAAGAGATAAAATCCAGCGAAGAAGAAAGTTCTTCATCTTCAGTTCACGAGCATTCATTCGAAAAAGGATGGAGTTACGATGAGACTTATCACTGGCATAAATCAACATGCGGAGATGATGTGGTTGACGCGAAAGATAAGCACACATTTAAAGATGAAATAATAGAACCATCCTTCGCAAAAGGGGGTTACACTAGACACACTTGCGAAACCTGTGGCTATTATTTCGATGACACAATCACCGAAAAATTAGAGCACAATTTTGCGAGTTGGTGGGATCATGATGAAAATTATCATTGGCACCCGTGTATAGATCTTGGCTATTCATCGCTTAAAAGTGGATCAGAAAAGCACGATTACAAAGATTATGTAACGGAGCCGACATTTGAAACCGAGGGCTACACGTCTCACATATGCAAAGTATGTGAATACGAGTATACAGATTCCGAAACATCTAAAATTCCACATAATTATTCGGACGTCTGGGAGCATGATGAAACTAAGCACTGGAAAGCGTGTACCGATGAAGGCTATGAATCATTAAAAGGCTTTGAAGAGGATCACGATATAGTAAACGGAGTTTGCGTCGTTTGTGGCTACGAATATTCATCAACAAGACTAAATTTCAAGTTAAATAGCGATAATAAGTCTTATTATGTCGCCGGAATTGGATGGGAAACTAGCAAAACCATAATAATTCCAAGCGTATACAATGACTTGCCAGTAACAAGCATTGGCAGTAATGCGTTTTATAATAACCGTTTTATCGAAACGGTTGTCATACCAGATAGCATAACATCTATAAATAACGCAGCATTTAACGAATGTATCAGCTTAATATCTGTCGAATTCCCTGATACCATGAAATCCATTGGTTCATCAGCATTTGCTGGCTGCACTAAATTAGAAAACATCTCTTTCCCAGATAGCATTACTTTCTTGGGCGCATATCTCCTTTCAGGATGCACATCCCTAACTTCCGTGAAATTGCCAAATAAGATTACGGCAATAGAATCAAACACATTTAACGGATGCACGTCTTTAAAAACGTTCACCGTGCCAGAAAATATAACTACAATAGGCAACTCCTCGTTCGCTTATTCCGGATTAGAATCCATAACTATGCATAACGGAATAACAAGTATAAGCTCCGAAGCATTCTATGGATGCACAGCTTTATCATCGATTAAACTGCCGGAAAATTTAACTTCTATTACAGACAGTCTATTCAGCGGATGCACTTCTCTTAGCAAAGTCGAAGTCGGTAATAAAATAACTGGAATTTCCGGAAATGCTTTCAATGGATGCGCTTCCCTTACATCAATCAACCTTCAAGAAGGAATCACCGAAATTGGCAATAAAGCTTTTAACGGATGCTCTTCATTGGCTTCTTTGAATATCCCATCAACATTGGAAAAGATCGGGAACAACGCTTTTGAAGGATGTACTGCAATGACATCCATCGATCTCCCTGATGGTTTAACCTCAATTGGGTCGTGCGCATTCCTTTCGACATCCATTGAAACATTAACAATACCTGGAAGTGTTAAGACAATCACTTCATCCTCTCTTACTTGTTCCGCGAAAACAATCGTGTTATCCGAAGGGGTAACGACAATTAGCAAATTAGGATTTAACAATTGCGTTAACCTAACCTCGATAACGCTTCCAAGCACGTTGCTTAAAATAGAAGCCCAAGCCTTTAAGGGGTGCACGTCACTTACTAGCATCAGCATTCCTGGTAGCGTTAGAACATTTGGAGACAGCATCTTTGAAGGATGCAATTCCTTGACTAGTATCGAAATAGAAAAAGGTGTAAATTCGTGTATAATCGGTTCTTTCTTTAAGAGTGGTTCAACTTCCCTAGTATCGGCAAAAATTCCTGGAAATGTTAGCTCTTTCTCATTTGAAAACTGCACTTCATTAGAAAATGTCGAGTTAGGGGAAGGAATGACACAAATAGGAAATAGCGCATTTAAAAACTGCCAGAAATTAAAGTCATTAACCTTGCCAAGCACAATCACCAGCTTAGGAATCAATTCTTTCGGCGAATGTTCGTCATTAGAAGCGATTACAATTCCAGAAAATGTCACATTCATCGGAAATAGCGCATTTGCCTCTTGCAGTAAATTAAGTTCGATCCATATTCCTTCTAAAGTCAAGAAAATTGACTATTGGGCTTTCAAGGATTGCACATCATTAGCTTCCGTAACCATTGATGAAGGTCTCACATATTTCTCTTCCTACACTTTCTATGGGTGTACGTCATTGAAATCTATCAACATCCCGAGTACTTTAACGTCTATTTGTACGCAAACATTTTATAATTGCACGGCTTTGCCTTATATTGTCATACCAGCAAGCGTTACATCAATCCAAACGGACGCATTTAAAG
>CAVKBM010000300.1:0-2895 GCA_963654355.1 Bacteroidaceae bacterium
TCAAAGCAATAGGAAAGTGATTTTACATCTCCCCAACTCGCTACGGGTATAACGTTTAATCCCCAACTTTGCCAATATGCAGCTGCGAATCGAGAATGGTAAAGTGCTTGTAAGTTGACTTGCTTGGACACATCAACATACAATGAACAGTCAGGAGCAAACACATAGTCATAATTTATGACGCTACGTGTTGTCGTTTCAAGGTTACGCGTAATCGCCGAATTAAATTTGTAATCATCCAGAAAGAAATGCAAGGCAGAATTCTCACTTGCGTGTTTACTCCTCTCCGTATACGGGAAAACTTGAAAATCAACTGCGCCTGTGTAACTTTGGACGATTGGTAGTCCATTGTCCTCTGTAAACTTCATGCGTACAGACATATGCATATTGTTATAAGTACACTTGCGTTGTTGTGCTTCTGACAATGCGCATATTGTATACAATCTCCCTCTTTCATTGTGGGTCTGCAGATATTGCTCTTTCAAAGAAAACAACGAGGAAGATTGACTCTGCTTTCCCATTATTAAATTCGGTTTCATGATTCTTAATATTTAATAAAACCTAATTTGTGTTTAAAAATAAACGCGATTTGTGGGAAAGTTGCTATTTTTGCAATGCTCAATGGTGCAACTGCCCGTTCCTCAATGTGAGACTAAAGGTCTTGCCATCGCGAAGTTGAACCTCTTCTCCCTATGCTATCGCCAAATAGCGTGGGGATTTTTCGTCTCTATTACTCATATTTTCATAGACTACCTCCTTTCCGTATTTTGACTTCCCAAGTTGAAACTCTTTTCTGAATCTCTTTCATGGGCAACCTGTTGTTTATCTGTGACAACATCACTATCTTTCCTTTGGCTATGACGTAATCTATAACGCCATGTTCCACCAATTTGTCAAAGATGTAAAGGATACCATGGACATCTACTCCTGACTTTTCTGCAACTCGCCTTAATTTGGCATCACCTGTGAGCAGGGAGTAGCCATTCTCGTCAGCATATAGCCATACCGAACAATCTTGGATGGTGGCATTGCAATCTTTTGAGACTCTATTTTTCATAATTGCCAAGTCTATCAACTCCTTTCCATTGTATTTTTTGACGTGAAGCTGATTGCTGTTAATGTATGTTTGAACAATAGATTGCTGTATGTTATCCTTCAATTCATGAACGATCAAGTCCGTCGTGTGTATTTCAAATGGCAAATGGAAAAATTCGTCAAGTAATCCCACGCTTATCAAATCGATAAATATATTTGTGTCACTTACTACGACTGCTTCCATTGGCTATATGACATTAACGTTATTTCTTATTGTCGTCAGAGAACAACCCAATAAAGAAGCTGCTTTCGACGTGGTTATCAACTGCTGCGCAAGTGCACTATACACCATCGCTGGGAAGCGAGAGATGCGTATTTCCTTAAAGCGGCTTTCCTCAACTATTCTTTTGAGATCCTTATTCATGTTTTTGCGAATATGGAAAGTCTCGTAACGTTTCTGGCTTATATATCCAAGATCTCTCAGCTTGTGCATAATAGCATCTATAGATATACCATAAGACTCTTGCAAGAACATAAGTTCCTTTAGCGAAATCTTGCTTTTCCCATATAGGGCTTTTCTCAAGACTTCGGTAGGAAGCAACATTTCGCTTGCAAACGCGTCGCACATCTTTTCTTTTTCGCGTGAAGTCAAACTCGGGTCTATACTCGAATTGAATAATAAGTGTCCAGCTTCATGCAGCGAAGTAAACCTAAGCCGTTCGGTCATGCGAATGTTCTTATTCAAGACCATAATGGGTTTGCAGTCATTTACCATTCCGCTTACACCATCGAAACCATCTGGGCCATCGGTGACAATCACCTTAAATCCATTGGCTTCAAGCATCTCTTGTATGTTGGAAATCGGATCAATTCCAAGTTTCCATTCATTCCTTAATTTGCGAGCACAATCTTCCATTTCTTCAGTCTTATGCATCATGCCCGAGTCTGCCTTTTTGAAAGCAGGTCTCTCAATCTGGAGTATTTCTTCCACTTCGAGATAAGCTTCAACCTCGTTCTGAATTTTAATCTTCAAAGCTTCGGTCTCCTTCACTCCGATACTCGCTTTTTTGCGGAATGAAACATTCATATCCTGTATGTCAAAGGTGAATGGGCGGAAAAAATAATCGACATCAACCTTTAGTGCATCCGCAAGTAAAATTACGGTACTGCTGGATGGCATCATCTTCTCTGACTCATACTTAGATATGGCCTGCTTGGAAATGCTACCATCAACAAGCAGGCTTAGACCCTCCATGGAGAGTTTGTTTCGGATTCTCGCTTGGCGTAACCGCCTTGCGAATATGTTCATTTCGTTAGCCATGACTTATATTATTTTTGTTTGTAGACAAAATTACAAAATATCCACCGAATGTCAACCAATAAAGCCCCTAAAACTAAAACTTTAACAATATATAACATAGATCATGCTTGTTACGTCTAAAACACTGACTTCCTTAGACTTTGCCTTGCGACATTTTACAGAGTGAAGACTTTTGAAGCGTGGGCAACTCTGTAGATGTCCATTTACCCATATAGATACGTAAACTGGGATATTGAATCTCTATAAGGATTAGAAGTGATGCTTGACGAAATCCCAATTCCACGTCTGTTTACTTGCAAAACACCCCAAAGTTCTTTTATTTTGTGTAAATACACATTATTAACGACTACAAAGCCGTTCTTACCTCTTCATTCATGCAGATTTTACGACAAGAGAATGAATGAGGTGAAGATATTTTCAATTTTTGCGGAACTGCCTTAGACCACAATCCAAGCACCAAAAAAAGACACGTTGAAGTTATACAGATTTCGTTTCAACGTACGAACAATACTTGGCGAGCAGGTTTCCCAGTGGCAAAT
>CAVKBM010000301.1:0-2881 GCA_963654355.1 Bacteroidaceae bacterium
CCTCGTCAACTTCAACCTCACCAGACAGTTGATAGGTGGTTTCACGCTTTCCCATGATACTTCTTAGCTTCATCATCATCAACCATACTGGAGGATATTCATCCATACCCAGTTGGTGCTGGACTTCTTTCGCTGAAAGAACCTGCTTAATAGAAGTCATAAGGTGCATGGTGTAGAACCAGTTTCGCATTGACTGTTTGCTATGTTCCATCACGGTGCCCTTCGTAAGCGGCATCCTGCAACCGCAGTCTTCGCACTGAAATGCATTCTTGCCTTTTATCCACTTATGGGTAATCTTTCCGCACTGCGTACAAGTCACGCCTTGAATGCAACGTACGTTACGAAAATAATTGATGCAAGCATCTTCATCAGGGAATCTAACATTAAACTGGTCGAGAAGCATAGCTTTTTCTGCAAAGATACGAATTTAGTTCTGTGCTTGCTCTGAATAGCGCAGAACATTAACATTCTTTGAGACATTTATCACCACACGGATTAACAAAACACCCTTTTGCAACTCTTATAGAGCAAGAACACTTGCCAGAATTAAAAAAAGAACGAGAATTGCAAAAAACGGAGGATTTCATCAATGGACATATAGTAGAACAGATGAAAGCTATGGGGGCCGCATACTTATTTCATTTGCAAGATTTAAAAATTGTTGACGACAAAGTCTCTTTTAAATTAAGCTCCATAGATGTTGCCCAAAATAAAATAGCTAGGACAGTTGATGTTACGACGTCTATTTACAATATAGAGAAAGAAATGTACCGACAAATATGTGAGCGTATAGGCATGCCTGTCGACTTTTTATGCATCAAAAACAAAAAAATACTGGACATAACTACTAGTTCAACGGTAGTGGATGGGACAAAAATTATTATACGTGTTCCGAAATTGATTGAGAATCCTGCTACCGGCGAAAAATCCTATATGTCGGTAGACGTATGTAAAGGTACCGTGTTTGAATATCACAACAACCGATATTTGGTTAAAGTTGACAATGTTTTAAGCGAGGATGATTATAATAACCTAGAGCAATATATGGCGACAAATACCGTCGTAGTTTGTATTGATGGGTCTGAAGTATAACCAAAGAAAATAAACTATAATGGAAAGTATTATTATGATTATCAGCGTTGTTGTATCAATAACCGCTGTTGTGGTTTCTGTTATTTGCAATAACAGGGCCATTAAATCTGCACTGGAATGTGCAGAAAGACAGAACCGTTTTGCACTTTTTGTAGAATATACTCGTAGATATCAAGAAATCATCCTCAATCTATACTCGAATCCTGGGAAAAGAATGGAGTACATTCGGTTGTATTTCGACCTTTGCAGCGAAGAGTTCTACCTGCACAAAGAGGGAATGATAGACGATTATATCTGGAACCTATGGGTAGATGGAATGAGGACGATGATGAATTGTCAACAGAATCAAACTGCTTGGAAAGAGTTTGGGGGATATTTTGACGATGAGTTTAAGCGTTTCATGCAACATGAAGTAAATGAAAATGCTAAAGCACGACAATGAAGAGTTTGGTAGCAGCATTTTTGTTCACTTCCTGTTTATGCCCAACTGCAAGGTAGGGGGTAAGAAGGAATAAGAAAAGCGGTGGCAAGGTTACATTTTGTAATTCTTGTCACCGATATTGTATGTTTGCTATTATTAGATTTTATTGCCACAATGCTTCTTCCTGCCAACCTGCGGGGAAGCCCATGGCTGCAACGTCAACACTTGGATATTTGCGAAGCAATGAAAAGAGCGAATTCTTGAACTCTTGCTTATAGCCCATAGAGTCGAGCCAATAGGCGATAACGCACAGTACAGCGTATAGACGGTTGGAGTCGATGGTCTGTGCGTCGCCAATCCATTCACCGCGCAAACGGACTGCCAGCATTGGCGTTGCATTAAGTTTGCGATTCCATAGGCGTGAATGGTGGGCGCAGTAGTTGCGCAAAGCAGCCACACTTCGCATCCAACTCTCCAACACCTCATGGTTGGGAAGGTTAAAATCTCTGGCGATACGCTTCTTCGCCTTCTTGTCAGCAAAATTGTAGTAAAGCTTGGAGAGTGTTCCAAAGGTTGCAAGTTCGAGAGTTTTCCATACTGGAGGCATCTCTGGCTTGTTATACTTTTGAAAATGTTCTTTGATGAATTCCTCTTTGGAACGACTTACTTCCCGAACCAAGGCATTGAGGTTGTCGAGGAATTTCAGCTCGCTGTCGGCCAGCTCCATGTCCATGAACCAGAACGAGCCGTGTTCCATAGAGAATCGCTGAATAATCTTGGTGCGTAAGGCTATCTCCAGTTTCTGTATGGCAGAGAAGAGTATACTGCGCAACTCATTATCGAAGAGATACATTGCCAAGCCTTTCTCAAAAGTGGCATTGGGTTTCATGCGATGTGAAACCTTGTCTGCCTCCAATGGACGCAAGTATGCGACGAAGCGGAAATAGCTCACTTCGCTAAGTATCTTTGCGGCGTTTTGTTCGTCTCCGAAATGTAATCCCAAGCCTTTGAGTCTGTCTATCTGGTCGGCAATACTCAAAGGAAGTTTGTCGTAAATTCTGTCGTTGTCCATATGGGTATATAAAAAAAGACCCGCCCTGGTTCGCTGTTCTATGGGAAGCGTGGCGGATTCTGTCGATGCAAAGATACAATTATTTATTGGAACCACCAAACTTTTTCTTGAATTTCGGCGATTTGCGTGTAAAATTCTTGCTTAGAGGCGGAATTGGAAGGGGTTGAATTGCAATTTATTGATTTTCACGCCCTAAACATTACGGAGGGCGATTTTCTTTTTTATACGTTTATGGTGTACCTTGAAAGTAGGGTGTCCAATTTGTTGTACCCACTTTTTGCTGTTTTTTTGCGCTA
>CAVKBM010000302.1:0-2847 GCA_963654355.1 Bacteroidaceae bacterium
TTGTTGTCCAGGTGCTTATAAAAATATTAAATTATAGTGTTGCGGAATTTAGGATATACTTCATCTCCTTCTTGAAGCTGTTCAAAAATCAACTCAAAGATTCTCCACATTTGTGGTTCATCTTTGCCCTCGGGAATGGATACTGCCCGAAAAGACACTTCCATGCCCTGCAATATCCTCTCTAGTCCAATATAAGGAACGTCTTTCTTTTCCCTTTGGCTGAAGCGGGTCTCAATCGTATGATTCCAGTTCTGCTGACGGGCCTGGTCTGTAAGAAATATTAGTACAGTATCATCCCTGCACCAATTTTCCTCTTGCTGCAGATACTCCAACAGGCTTTTTTGTACAAAGGGAGAACTACTTCCCGTAAAATTTCCCTTTGCATATCGACAGTTGTTGTAAAAAGCAACCCCTAAAATCGACATAAAAACCCTTCTTGTCATACTTCTAATCTTTATAATTTGACCATGATAGCATCAGTTCATGCGAAATCTTATCTCTTAAGTTCTTCGGCTCCATAACTGTCACTTTACTTCCATATGAAAGAATCTTACTTCTCAGTTCATAGTTGTCATAGACATACAATGATATATATACATATTTTTCATCTTTGTCACTTTCAAGCAACTCATCTTGGGAGGAATGAATAGGCTTACTTTCTATATAGGGATATTCGCCTCGCTCTACCCTTAGCTTGATTTCGACGGGTTGTGCCCCTTCAGGCTTGGTAACTCCCACTACATACTCAAAATAATCAGCAAAGTCAATTCCCGACTCCTTGTAAGGTATATGCTGATTGGACTCAAACTGTATAATGCGGTCCAAGGCCAAATGATACACCTTGTCTTCTTTTTCATCATGGTGCCGGGTAGCAATCAGATACCAACGCTGGTTATATTGTTTGAGAAACTGTGGAAAGATGGTCCACTCACGCTTGCCTCTTCCGGGCACCTCGTATAGAATGTTCATGGTTTGATGCTGAATGATAGCTTTAAACATGGGTTTGAGCATATCTAGCGGCGAAACATCCCCACGAGCTTCCAAGACTACTTTCTCAAAAGAGATGACAGGTCGCTTTTGTCCATCATACCCAAGAAATTTATCGATCTCGTCTGTTACATCCGTCAAACTTGCATCCAGTCCCATTCCCGCGAATTCAGTCAATGCGTTCTTTATTTTTCGGAAGTTCAATAAGTCAATTCCATCCACCGCGACCTCCCCTTTGATGGAAAAGTTCTCGTCAGCATAGGTATAGCATTTCAAGCCGTTAATCACATCGACATGAAGTTCTACGTCATATTTACGGGGAATAGTCTCGGTAATGTCATAACGATACATCCTAAGGCTGAAATTTCTATCCAGCCTGGCATTGCAATACTTTTGAATTTGTTCCACACTCATGGGTTGCTCAAACTTGCGAAGGCACTCGTCTATGAGTTCCAAACGCTTCTGATATGTAATGATGTCTTTTCCCATAATCTGTCCATTCCAACAAATCAGCAAATATATTTCCCGGCAACTTCCAAAGACTTTCTTAGGCTACGAATAATCTCTTCTGCAGAGTTGTCAGTTTCCAAAGCATGAGCCACTACATTTCGGTTTTTCGTAACTTCAAAATACACGCCACGCAGCTCATAGGCTATCGTTCCATTGTCCTCGCAGATTCCATCCTTGACTGACTGGCGTTCGTTCTTGTCAAAAGGGTTGTGACGGGATTGTACACAAGCATAAGTCAAGATACTCTCTTGCAAGGAAATCAAGGCAGAGGCAAAATTCATACGCTTGAACTGCCACTGCGCCAGTTTGTATTGGAACAAGGCTGGATTCTGCTCCGTATTCTGAAAGTTCCTCAGAAACTCCTTGATGATAGGCTTGACTATCATCTCAGGGAGTTGAGAAGCGAATTCTCTGTTCGCAATGGCTCTGAGCGATTGGGTTTCCTGTGAGATGGCTGCGAGATGATTCAGGTTCAACACATCGGAGAAATGCTTCAGACGTCTGCTGACATCCGTATCCATCCCCTTCATCAACTCTGCAATCTTGTAGGCAGAACCATATTGGCGGAAGGTATTGGCCCCTACTATCCAGTCGTTCAGTTCCAAAATCTTGTTCAGATCCACGATAGGAGCATATCCATATTCCCTGCTCATCTCTATCATACCATAATATATATGGGAAATATTGATGTTCTTGTTGCTCACATTCTTCAGGTAGAGCAGCAAATTCATGATGGTGATAGGCAGAGAACGGAATGAATGGGTTACGTCCACCACCAGCTCATCACCTGTGGAAAGCAACTGGTTCAACTGAAGGATGATATTGATGTTCTCATTGATTTCCTCTTCACTTACCCCATAGCGTATCAAGACTACATGGGCATCCTTGCCTACAGCCGCTTCTATTTTGTCTATATGAGGAACGGATAGGTCGGTATTACTTGTAGACTGCTCGCAATGATCGGCAATCTCGCAATACACACTATCGTCTACAGACTCACCTTTCTTCTCCAGAAAATAACGATACACCTCTTCCCACATGGAATGAGTTGTGCCAAGTAATATCACCTTGTCAATGTCCAAAGTGTCATATAGCGCAGCTGCGGTGAAGGAATATTCTCCCAAATCTTTGTCTGCAAGATGGTAGGATGCCATACGGTATTCGCGGGCAGATTTTTCCTCGCCCGATGTCCCCCTATTCACCAAAGGTCCGGTACCGATAAAAGATATAAGAACTTTTGCCATTATATTATTGATTGAAGTTTTTGAAATTGTCAGGAAGCTCACACTTATAGAGTGTTCCAAAGCCGACACTTCCGCTCTTCCCCAAAGAGATTCCTTCGGGAAGTTC
>CAVKBM010000303.1:0-2838 GCA_963654355.1 Bacteroidaceae bacterium
AACTATAGTTTCCTATATATCAAGAAGATGGAAGAAGAAATAATACAACCAATAGACAAAGCTTTGCTGAAGAGCGAGCTTACTCCCGACAAGCAACTTCGTATGACCAACAAGAGTCATAATGAGATTTACATCGTGACGGCTAACGATTCGCCCCACGTGCTGAAAGAGATTGGACGTTTGCGTGAGATAGCCTTTCGTACGGCTGGCGGTGGCTCAGGAAAGTCTATGGACTTGGATGAGTTTGACTTTGGGGAGAATTGCTATAAGCAACTTATCGTGTGGAATCCTGAGGCAGATGAGATTATCGGAGGTTATCGCTATCTCTTGGGCAGGGATTGGCAGTTGGATGAGAAAGGGCAACCGATGCTGGCAACGAGCCACATGTTCCATTTCTCGGAGACTTTCCTCAAGGAGTATATGCCTTATACTGTGGAGCTGGGGCGTTCGTTCGTGTCGTTGGAATATCAGAATGTTCGCAAGAACACCAAGAGCATCTTTGCTCTTGACAATCTTTGGGATGGCTTGGGCGCTTTGACGGTACTTTATCCTGAACTCAAGTATTTCTTTGGCAAGATGACCATGTATCCTTCTTACATTCGCCGGGGACGTGACATGATTCTCTACTTCTTGAAAAAGCATTTTGATGATAAGGAAAACTTGGTCATCCCAATGAAACCTCTCAAACTGGAGACACCTGAGACTGAGATGGCTGCTCTCTTTACCGAAGAGGATTTCAAGTCAGACTATCGTATCTTGAACCGGGAAATTCGCAAGTTGGGCTACAACATACCTCCATTGGTCAATGCCTATATGGGACTTAGCCCAACGATGAAACTTTTCGGCACAGCCATCAACTATGGTTTTGGTGATGTGGAGGAGACGGGTATCTTGATAGCCGTTGATGAGATTTTGGAAGATAAGCGAGTTCGCCACATCAATAGCTTTATAGCAGAACATCCTGAGGCTCTTAAGATAACGAGTGGAGCCAATAATATAATATATAAGGAAAAAGACATTTGAGACATATTAGTGATTCCCATCTTCTGATTGCTTGGTGGCAGTGAGGAGGTGGGATTTTTGCTTCAATCTCACACGTTGTCATGGGAAATAAGTTTTTTGTATTTGTTGTAGGATTCTTGGCTTTGGTTGTCGTTACCTCTTGCCAACACCATTATCCTGCTTCGTTGGTCGAGGCTGACAGCTTGGTTTATTCTAATCCAAATGTAGCTTTGCAAAAGTTGGATTCTATATCCTTGTATCTTGATACAATGGTGAAAGCAGATGTCATGTACCTTCGGCTTCTGAAAATGACGGCGAAGGATAAGTTGTACATGCCTTTTGGAACATTGGACAGTGTGCAAAAAATGGTTGGGTATTATGAGAATAGTGGTGATAAGCAATTGTTGCCTAGGGCTTATTATATGTTGGGAAGAATGTTTGTAGAAAGCGAGGAGGTTCCATCTGCATTGGCATCTTATCGCAAGGTTCTTGCTCAGTTAGACCAGCGTGAAGACATAAGATTACGAGGAATCACGAATGCGAAGTTGGGCGAAATGTTTGGCAGACAAGAAAATTTGAGCTTGGCTCTTTCTTTTTATAAGGAGGCTTTTCTTTGCGATAGTCTTTTAGCTGATGAGATTGGGATGTTGTATGATATGCGTGATATGGGAACTTCTTTTGATTATTTAGGAATGAAGGATAGCGCTAATATGTGCTTCCGAAAAGCATTGACTAAGGTACGAGAAGTTAAAGATGGAGATATGGAGCATGAATTGTTGCTTCACTTGGCTAATTCTTATTTAGATGTAAATGCCGATTCTGTTGCCAAGTATATGGCTTTAGTTAATCACTTTGAATTGTTAGACCGTTGTGAGGAAGGTAGTATAAAAGGCGCTTATTTGCAGATGATTGGCAAGGACGAAGAGGCTGATTCTGTTTTTACCGATATATTGCCCCAAACTGTAGGTGCATTGAAGTTGGAGATTTTGCGACGTCTGGTTGGATTGTCTTGTGAATTAGAAAATCATGAAAAAACAAGAAAGTATCTGAAAGCATATTTGCAGCTTTCTGATTCGTTAAAGGTTGTAGGGGCAGAAGAGCAAGAGGCGAAAGGATTGGCGTTGTATGACTATGCACATCAGATGGAGAGAGGAAATGTCTTGGAAATACAAAATAAGAATAAACAAATAGCATTGCTGATAGCTATCATAAGTTTAATTCTTTTACTCCTTGTGTTGTTTTCTTATTGGGAATTGAGCATTGTGAAAAAGCTAAGACTACAGAATAAAATAAAAGAGTGGAGATTGGGTGCTCTCTTGAAGACGAAGAAGGAACTGAATGTAGAAATCTATGAGCAAGTAGGTTTGGCAAGTTATGTGGAAACAGGTAAACATTTGTCGCAAGAAGGATGGATGTCGTTGGAAGAGTCTGTAGAAAACTATTATCCTGGATTTAAAGAAAAGTTATATAGTTGTAGTAAATTGTCCGAGCATGAATTTCATGTTTGCCTTTTGATAAAGGCGAAAGTTCCAACTTCGAAAATAGCATTGTTGACAAATCGGGCAAGCTCGACCATATCAACAACCAAGCAGCGATTGTATAAGAAGATAACAAGCGAGCAAGGTTCTGCTGAGAGTTTGGATAAATTGTTGACTATATTGTAGCTCGATGAAATCGACGTTTTTGAAATGCGAATACAAATGCGAATGC
Organism: Bacteroidaceae bacterium; assembly: GCA_963654355.1. Classification (GTDB taxonomy): domain Bacteria; phylum Bacteroidota; class Bacteroidia; order Bacteroidales; family Paludibacteraceae; genus UBA1181. Next base: position 2,713 of record CAVKBM010000303.1, read on the forward strand.
CTTTTTGATAGACTATGGCGATAGTTTTTATAATTTTGTGGCGTTTTTAAACTAAAAGGTATAAAATAAAAATTTGGTATAGGCGTTTAGAGCACACTAAATGCTTCACGTAGAATCTTGCAACTG
>CAVKBM010000304.1:0-2816 GCA_963654355.1 Bacteroidaceae bacterium
ATATGGCGGATGCCTATAAGGAGAAGAAATGGGCATTCGTAAGCGACTATGCCCGTCTGGATGTCATATATAATGAGGGTGGCATCTATCTTGATACGGACGTGGAAGTTGTCAAGTCGCTTGACGACCTGCTCAGTGAGAAGATGTTTTGTGGTTTTGAGAGCCGCGACCCGGTTGGCATGAAGAAGGGCGTCCCTGTGGAATACTCTGTCAATTTGGGCCTTGGCTATGGAGCAGAGAAAGGGCATCCATACATTAAGGAAATGATTGATTTGTACCAAACTCTCCATTTTTACAATGCGGATGGAAGTCTCAACCTTATCGCTTGTCCCCGTTACCAGACAAGCATATTGGCTAAGCACGGCCTCGTTGCCAACAACGAGACGCAACGCTTGCCGGAATGTATAGCGTTCTCGCCAGAGTACCTCTGTCCTCAAAGCAACGTGACAGATGAAATGTTGTACTTGACGGAGAACACCTACAGCATTCACCACTTTACCATATCTTGGGCTTCTAGCAAGGACTTGGAGGCCCGAGAATGGAAAAACAGGTTGAACCGTGTTTTGCCGTATTGGTTGGCAAGTAAAATTGTGACTTTTATTTACAGATTTATATGACAAGAGGAAAGAGTCTGAATAAAACAATACCCTCCCTATACGCCTTGAAGGCGATATGTGCTTTGGGTGTGGTTTATTTGCATGTTTGGTATTCCAATGAGTATATCTTCCTTTTCTCAAAATTGGCAGTTCCTATATTTCTGGCAATATCTGGTTACTTTTTGTTTGACCCCGATACTTTCATCAGCAAGGATAAGATAAAGAGGGGAATAATCAAAACGCTGAGATTGATTTTGGAAGTGGATGCACTATATTTATTGTATTACGTAGTACAGTATTTGTTAACAGGTATCTTTGCCCTAAACATCAATTCTCCGATATTCTTTCTGACGACAGTGTTTGTCGGTGGCAACTTATGTCCTCCCGCGTGGTATCTGAATGCCTATGTTGAGGCGTTATTGGTATTGTATCTATTCCTATTCGTATTCAAGTTTCGGGAGAATACGCTTCGCCTGATAGCAGTTCTTGCATTTGTGCTTTCTCTCGTATTGGGGCGATATTCGGTATTTGTTTTCAATGGATATTCCTTCCCGAAAGACTGGATATTTGCTAACTTCTTTACTTTGGGGGTCCCTTTCGTCTTGTTGGGAGCATACATCAACAAATACAAAACATTTCTGATTGAAAATGCATTTCGGATTTCAGTATTTGCCCTAATGTCGTTCGTCGCAGAAATAAAATTATATCAACGAACTGCCACATACGGCGGAATAGGTTACACGGCTATAACCTCTTTTCTCATGGTCATTGCTGTGATGACATTCTGTCTGAAATTTGAAATGGGGGGGGGTAAATTGGTAGACATAGGAAAGAGGTATTCGTTGCCCATATACACCTTGCATTATATGTGCTTTATGTGCTTCGGTCAGTCGCAAATTCCTCACTCCTTGCTTTTCGTAATATGTGTTTTGATGCCAATCCTGATGAGTTGGTTATACAATAAACTGGTAATGTTATTTACGCATGAATAAAAAACTTTGCTTTATAATTCCATATTTCGGGAGGTTCCCGAATTATTTTCCGTTGTTCTTGAAATCCTGTGCCGCTAATCCAGATTTTAACTGGCTTATCTTCACGGATGACGAAACGCCATACGAGTATCCCCCAAATGTCAAAAGAGTATTGACTACCTTCGCGGAGATAAAGAAGATGTTCGTGTCAAAGTTCGATTTCAAAATAGCCTTGGACAAGCCCTACAAATTTTGCGATTTTAGACCTACTTACGGCTATGTATTCGAGAATTATCTGAAGGACTATTCTTTTTGGGGTCATTGTGACATTGACACCGTTATGGGCAATTTAGGAGAAACTCTGACGGACGATTTCTTGTCGCAATATGACAAGATATTTGCCCTCGGACACATGACCATTTATAAGAACACGCCCGAGAACAACAGGGTGTTCATGAAAGAGTACAAGGGAAGAAGTTATGTGGAATATCTCTCGAGACCCGAAAACTTCAATTTTGACGAAGACACGATGTACGACTTTAATGTCCACAACTTGTTCAAACATGAAAATAAAAGGGTATTTGACGAGGACCTTTCTTTGAACTTTGCAGTGTCGCGACTGCAGTTCAGAAGAATGTACTATGTGGGGCTTGAATCCCATATTCCCACATACGGACATGAAATGGAAAAGTACCGAAAAGCTTTATATCTTTGGGACAAAGGAGATGTTTGTCGTTATTACGTGGCTAATGGCAACATCGTAAAGGAAACATATCTGTATCTACATTTGCAAAGCCGTCCCATGTATGTGATGCCGAATGTTCAAAAGGCTGAAACTTTCAGAATTTCGCCCAATGTGTTTTCCGCATTTGACGATAATGTAGACAAGGAATACCTCTTGTCCTTCTGTCCTTTTGTAAAATACCCCCAGTTAGGTTCTGTGAGAATCGGCTATTGCTGGAGACGTATTGAAGGATGCGCAAGGAAAGTTGTTCGTGCAGTTCTGAAACCCATCAAAGGATAAATCACAAAAAGATGAAACGAAATAAGAAAATAGCATTCTTCCTGCTCTATTGGATTCTGTACTCAGGCCTCATACAGCATTTTATCATACGAGGCATGGCTTTCAATGTCGTACCGGACTTCATATTGTTGGTTTTGTGGTTTAATGTGGTGACACGCAGAAGACAGACCGTAAAGATAACCAGTTTTATCGGCAAATTGGTACCCTTTGCCTTGTCACTGCTCC
>CAVKBM010000305.1:0-2800 GCA_963654355.1 Bacteroidaceae bacterium
ATATCCCTATAAAAAATTCCATGGTCAAGACATTCTTGCACTCCATCTATTAAATCCAAGAGAAGCTGACAGAATTTTGAAAATGATAATTGGTAATAATGGCAAGACAGCAAGTCAGAAAGGGGAGTAGCTTGTTCCATGACAATACTCCTTCCGTCCTCTGTCATACAATCTACCTGTAAAATATTGGGTAAATGTGCCAACTCTTGCATCATACAGAACTCATGATTTATCACCTCTTGTGGGATTTGCTCTCGGAAAACTTTTACTACTTTTTGAATAGTACATTTTTGATTCCATGTATAAACATCGGCTGTCGTTCCTATACCTGTCAAAACATGCCCAAGCTGTCTCTCCTCATTTAAAGGAATATGTAAATACTGCAATCCTGAATAATCTATATGCGAAGAACATATTGGCAAACTAACTTCATCTTCAATACATTCCGTGCTTCCACTTTGTGGTTCTTTTGAATCTTTTATTGTTTCAGAATCTACACAAAAATAATTGTAGCTCAATCCATCGGCACCAACAACAGGATTGACTCCTGCACTAATAAGGATTCCCACAGTCTTTGGCACCGCCAATGTCGGGTCAAAATGATACCACTTTCCCTCTATTTTTACCATGAGCCAACAATGACGACTTAGACGCTCACTATTCTTCAACTTGCCAAAAACGAGTTGACTCTCTATACCCAATAGCTTAAATAGATATTGAGCAGCCTTAGCATATCCTGTACATACCGAGTTGCGATATACAAAAACACTATATATCGTTTGGTTATAAGCCGAATAAATATTATAGTTACAATAAAGAGCCAGCCATTTATAAACATACATGACTTGCTCTTCTAATGACAACCTTTGAACCTTCATAATATGAAACTCATTGAGTATCACATCTTCAATTTGCCTTTTAGCTTCCTCACTCCTTTCTTTATTAATGGTGTAGTGCAGTTTGAGAATTCCATCTTCCTCTGAATAGTTCCAAATATGAGAGAACCAAAATATCTCAGGATTATCACGCATGACTTGCCGAATTGCCATATACACATCGTTATTAGATGTACCCAATGGCAGTTCTAATTGTTCTACATGATTAAAAATCGCTTGATGAATATCTTTATACACTGTCATATTATTGCCAATTGTTATGTATTATTTAGCAAAGTCATTATCTACAGCATCCAAAAGGATAATATTGGAATGATATGCAAATCGTGCCTTCTCAACGCACGTCCGATTTCAATACGCACATAATCAACATTGGCATCTGGCCCCAGTTCATTGATTCGCTGAGCAAAATCATCTTGCGATAGACTTGTTAGCTCATTATAGAATGCAACAGATTCATCATTTCTGTCTTCATCATGATAACAGAGAGATTTTTTGCCAATAACAAGCAGGAAGTCCTTTACATGGTCTATTCGTTCTATAAGCTGAACATTAAATTTTTCAGTAAGATTTTCTCTGTCAAAGCTTATTCTCTCTTTATAATAAGACTCCAACAAGTCTTTTAGATGCTCGGCTTTATCACCTGCATCTTTTCTTCTATAACTGATAAATATATCGTACTTTGATGCCATACTTCTAAAAATAAGTTTTATGGTTGAGGAACAACTTTATCTGGCACAACACCACCTTGCTGTCCTCCCTGTAGCATTTGACCAGCACCAGTTCCTTGTCCAGTGCCTTGAGGCGTTCCGTTCATTCCGCCCATTGCCTTTCCACCCATAGTGCCACTACTTGCAGAATTCAAAATCGTCAAGCCTGCATTAATCAATGGCGTATAGGTCGCCTTGATAATATTATCCTTGCCATCTCTAAACGTACTAACGACATTTGTGACATATTCATTCCTTGCCTTGCCATTGTTCTGCAAGCGAACGAGTTGCTTATAGTCCTTATGCCAATTGGTAGAGCGACCTTCTTTCGGATTATACTTACATCTCTCGCTCATGACCACCTTCATCTTATACTCGCCTGTTCCCCAAGAAGGGTTATTGGCTTCCACAGGCATATAAGAACGAGGAACAACAAAGCAATCTCCAGAAATATCTATAGTTTCTTTCCCTTCCGCCAATGCCCTTTGGCGACTATAGAAATATACAGAATCCTTCAAGTCTTTCTCCTTAAAAGGAATATTGACAGAGAAAGAACCTAACTTCACATCTTGATAAACCTGCACAGCCTCATTAATCCATGAAGAAAGCAAGTCGATGCGAACATTGATTGTTGGCTCATCTTGGTCAACAAAGCTGAACTTGCTAATCGTATTCCAGTACTTCGCCAACTCTATTTCTTCTTTTGTTGGCTTTTTTTCTTGCAACTTGTCCTTACTTGGGTTACCTGATTTTTCCCCAAGCCCATTTGGCTTATTGCCTTTGTTAGGATTTTCAAAACTATATCCCGTGATACGGTTAGCTGAGAGATTAGGCAGATAAGATTGATAAGGATGGAATACCAAAGTGTCAAGCACAAGATAGAACTTGCTATGCAAGAACATATGGTCTAGTTTGAGAGTATCTATGTGGCATACCATCTTCAACACTTCCTGCCCATTTCTCTTTGCACGAAATGTAATGCCATCAAAATTCATGTCGGTTGGGTCTAGTGGACCACGTGTCGAAGCCTTCCGATAGAAATCACGCTGGCCTTTTATCGACAACAAACTATCAGCGAAGAAGCACTCTTTCTGTCTCATTTCATTCCATCTCTTTTTCTGCTGTGAACGAATCTTTGTCAAGGATATAATCTCATTCCCCACCACGGTAAAGACAGAAGAGACTCCTCCATAC
>CAVKBM010000306.1:0-2786 GCA_963654355.1 Bacteroidaceae bacterium
TCACTCCTTGCATGGACTTGAAAGGTTCTCTGTTCAAATTGTTCGCAGAATATCCTAATATAGATTTGCATGCCATGGGCTTCCCTACAGGTTGGCAAGAAGAAGCGTTGTGGCAATAGCGCATACTACACTATTAGACTCTCGCTGTCGTCCGAATGTCTCATGGCATTATTCATTACGCATTCTTTACTTGTATTTGCATAGCAATAAACGCAAAAATGACGGCAGGTATTATACATGCCAATATCCTTGCTAACCATACAACCACAAACCTTACGTTGTCCGGTGTCTTTTACTTTTCTCTGCTTAACAGGTATAGCAGGAAGCATACCAAACATATCTCGTTCTGGCCATTTCAGTGTGTGCAAATAGTAAACAAATTCATCGTCATCAGCGAAGATTCGTTTCATTAACTCCCCATCAATACAACGATTATGCTCTATTCCGTAGATGTCTAAATCTACATCTTCGCCACATGTTGCCAAGGTTAGCTTCCAGCCATCAGCTCGCCATCTCTCACGAAACTCAACCAACCCATCAATGATTTCCTTGCGTTGCATAGCAGACATTTCAGCACTCTCTACATTTTCTTTTGTAAAGCTATTTGTCTCTTTAATAAGATTGTTCTGTACCTTCCTATACGCTTTGACATCAACAAAACTGAACACTAGTTTTTCTGTATAGCCTTTTAACTGGTTACCAATATACCATATACGGCTAAGCAAATCCCGTGTCGTAATCTTTTTGCTGACAATAAGTGGGTCAAAACGCCATATGACACGTTCTTTCCCAACCATCTCAGAGAGTCTTTTGAAAGTCTCAATTCTTAAATCGACAGGAGGGACATTTGGCTCAAAGCCTTCCTTTACATAATCATTAAGAGTGACTTGAAAATAGTAGTGAATACCGAGTTTATCAAGTTCCGACAAATATGGCAAGATGGGGGCCGGATTCTTTGTCCAAAAAACAATAGCCCTACAACGTTTGAACGATATGTACATCGGTTGTTGGTTGAAAGGATTATACCATACACAATGCCCCTTTGCCAAGCGGTTAAAGAACCACTTGGCATAAAATGCTGGTATATCTGTAGAACGACTAGCTGAAATTATAACAGGGGCTGTTGCCTCAACTAAATCACCGTTGTCGTTCTTTATTGTAATTTTATCAAACATTGAATTTCTTTTTAATAAACTCTATTATATTATCCACAGGGATTTTTTTGTAGATATCAGCAAGCCATAGAATCTTTGGGTTGGGTTCTTGTTTACGTTTGAGATACTTCTCTAAACGGTTGACAACAGATGAATTGTCTTTACTTTTATCCAAATAATAGCCTGACTTACTAGAATGGTTTTCTATAAACCAACGAATGTCAGTAATGTATTGCTTTTTACTCTTTTCGTCCGCTATAAGTCGAGAAGTTTCTTCTATCCAATCTTTATTTTGGAGGATATTGCCAGCTTGCACATTTGACATTTTTGGTATTTTTTCATTACCTGAAGCCCATGCAGTACTGCTACAGATGGAATTCTCGGCAGATTTACTTACCAATTTTGCAATCTTCTTATAGGCTGCGTCCGTAGGCTTGAGTAGGTTATCCAAAATATACAAGAACGCTTTTTCATCTTGGCGTTTGGATTCCAATTCTATTATATACTCAACCTTATCCAATACAGTTTGCTTGTCCTTCTTGTTTTTAGGCAGTTTTGGAGCTACTATCTCCATGACTCGCTTACGGAATTCTTCAGGAGAATATCTGTTAGTGTCGTTCTCAAAGGCAGCCTCTTTTAAAGCTTTATATGCAGCCGTTCGTGTCCCCAAAACATTATCTGCTATATACATAAATGCTCTTGGACTTTGTACTGCATCTTCCAAACGAGCCGCCTCTGTTATTGCTTTTTCAATTTTGCCTTGCTTTGAATGCTTAGGTTCAATTTCATCTATCTTACTAATCAAGCTGTTACCGATGGAACTTGTAATAACGGCACTCTCTCCTTCATTTCCTTTTTGCGGGAATGTAGCATCAGATAGTTCTATTCCAAACAAAGCCTTATACACAGCGAGATATACATTCTTATAATATTCCTTATCGCCATTTATGAGTTGCGAAGTGAAAGTTTTCGGCAGAGAGGCGAATCCATAAGTAGCTCCATACAACCCCAGAGCCAACTTTACATTACTAATACCGCATTGTTCCAGATAGTCGAGGAGTCTATCAATGCTATCTCCTTTTTGGCAAAACGCCGCAAAAGACATCGGAACGTCATTGTTAATGGCGAACAAATCAAAAGATGTACTTTCTTGGAAATGGTTAAGCAAACTACTGATGTAGTCACATATAGGTGAACCTGTCCATTTGTCTCCCATTATATCTTTCAGAATTCTTCCTCCATTGTATGCGATAGCAAGAGACATTTCGACTCCATTTTCCTCTACAATTTTCTTGTATTCAGCAAGAATCTGCGATTGGATAAGTTTTTCATAGAAATCCTTATGAAGGATATCTTTAATCTGAACTACATAATCCCGGCTTACTTCTGCAAATTCATCGACACTTCGCTTGTTCGATTTAAAACGTGCGTTAGCTACAACACGACTGACAGCAATTCTAAGCTTTTCGACAACACGATTAAATGTATCTGTAGACTTGTCTTCAAAACAATCCCACAATTCGTTGGCATCAAAAGTTGGCAACAATCTTAACTTTGCGCAAAAATCAGAATATACGTTGGAAAACTTCAATAAATCCACACATTGTTCCACAGAAAGACCAAGTGGATTGT
>CAVKBM010000307.1:0-2783 GCA_963654355.1 Bacteroidaceae bacterium
AAATCCATTGACTTTTACATCTTCTCCGTCTCTGCGTAAGAGACGGAGAAAACTCCATGCCGAAACAAGCGGACAACTGCTCTTGTATAAACAAAGAAAATCAAGTACATACAGTTGTGTATATAACAAACATGCAAGCTTTAAGAGTTGCTATGATTGGTTGAATTTTGGTGGAGTTGCTTTACAAATTAAAAGACGAAACTTATGACATCGATAATAGAATTAAAGACATCAAAAGATGAACAGGAAGTAGAATATGAAATGTCATCCCTAACACAAGATGGGGATGACACTTCTATTGCGACCTCTTTGCAAGATATAGAAGAACGTATAAGAAAGAACGAAGACATTATTGATGATCTCAATGTAGACATAAATCGTCTTACAAATAATGCAGACATTCTTGATTACACTGTTGCTGTTTCTTCTGGGCTTCTTACAGGCATGATTGATGCATTCTTCGTTGGCGAATTCAACTTTGTGGAGTTAAAAGCAGATGCGAACAAACACGTCAATAAGTTTATTGAAAAATATGCAAAATTAAGAGGTTACAAAGAAAATGGACAGGGACTAAAAGGTGCGATATCGTTCTTGGAAGGAAAATTCCCGGTAGACCAAGATAATGTATGGAAAGGATTAGGTATATCAAGCACCAAGCTCCATCATCTTGAAGACATGGCTCATCATCCAACCATTCTTGGCCTTGTTGCATCTATTGCTGTATGCTTTTTTAGAACAGCAATTTTTGTAGACGACGAAGGGAAATGGCATTCCGTATTATTGGAAACAGACAAGAAAGAAATAGTAAAAAGATGGGCACCTGTAGTGATAAGCGGTGTCTTAAGATGGTTAGTCTATCTTGCAGAATCTAAGTATAAAGAGAAGAATTCCAAAGAATTGCCTAAGCCCATTCATAGACTAATCGTCGCATTATCTTACTCTCCAGCCGTTATTGAAATCCTAAAAGTCGTAGACAATTGGTTTGGCCATCTTGTTAGTGATATGGGAGGTTCAAAAAATACTGCGGGTGGTGGTATGGGAATTCCTGGTGTTTTCGTGTCTGTTTTAAAGGAGATTTCTTCGTTACCTCTTCTAAAAGACACTGAACTGCCAAAGATTGTTAGTGACTTGTATTCTAAAGGAAAATGGGATTTGCGTTCGGAAATGGCGATAATTGAATACGCAGGAAAGCAATCCGTTCCTGTGCTTTTAAATGAATTGTTAGTGCGCACATTCTATTTTGTTCGCCATCTTATTTTCGAATATAACAAGAATGAAGGTTGGAAAGGCGTAGATTGGAACAATGTAGTGCCATGGAGGAATCGGACTATTACAAGAATGATGACTATAGCATCGGGGACATTTGTTGCAGTTGATGCAGCTGATGCTGCCATTAGAGCCGGATTGAAATCTGGAGGAGAACCAGCGATGTTCTTTTCGAACATGGCACTTAGAGTCAATTTCGTTGGCATCGGGAGATTTACTATAGCTATTGGCACCGATTTGTACATGGGCTATAAATGCAACAAAAGAAAGGACGAACGTATGCATAGGCTAACTGAGCAACTTATGTTGTCTTCTGCAAAATTCTATTATAAACAAGCAGATATGTGGATAGCAGCAAAAGATGCAGACGAAGCCATTAAAGAAATGGAGCGAACAGGATTAAATGCTTTTGACTTTATGAGAGAAAGCCTTCAAACAATGGGTAAGTCTCTTGAAACAATGGCTCGGAACGTCCCCACAATAGAAAAACGAAATCCAAGTTTATTAGATGACATTTCAAACATTCTGAAATATGGGAAATAACTATCCAATTGAAATACCGAATGTAAGTACGGACCAGTTGCCAAAAGTCATTGGTGAAACGTATTCCGAAATATCAGCAATTGACGAGAAGATACAGTCTGCCATAAGCAAAGCAAATGAAGCAAAGATCTTGGCAGATGAAGCTTCACAAAAAAATGCTGATCGGTCTTTGTTTCATGACAACAAGAGAGAAGCTATTGAGGCTTTGCAAAAGTCCAACCAGAGTTTGGCAGATGCTCTTTCTGAAAATGTTGTTGCAAACGAGCAATTGTTCCAAAACCAACAAAAGATGGCTAAGGGACTTAGTTATCTGTTTGGACTTGGCGTAATGAGTATAGCTGCCAACCGGACTGTTGTGCGTGAATTGGAAATGAAGCTACGTGATGCTTCTGAAGAAGAACTCAGTGACCTTGCACGTCAAGAGATATATAATGTGGTGTTACAGCTTCGCGCGCAGGAAGATATGCAATACAAAATTGATAAGGTTGAAGCTAACATCAGAGAAATAAATAGTCAGATAAGAGCTTTAATCTCGGAGTTAAATTCTTTCAAGTATTCTTGTAATTCTGCACTTGACGAAGTAAAGAGTTTGGGCAGTGAGGTAAGAAGTCAAACTGCTCGGCAAGACGAAGAATTCTCTAATCTGAAGTCTGAGTTAAAGGATTCTATCTGCCAGAACTTGGCATTTCTTCAAGCACAATTGAATGAATCTGTTAGAGAGAAAGAACAAAACTTGAATCAAAAATTGTCACTTTATCTAAAGAGCCAAGATGTGAAAATCGCTGAACTCGAGAAATTTAAAGAGGAAGAACTTGCTAAAAGGTCTTTCTGGACAAGCAAAGTTTATAATATAATAATCACTCTGATTGGATTAGCAGCTTTGCTATTGTCTATCTTGCGATAGTATGTTTTCAAGGGGTCGGACAAGTTTTGTCTTGCCTCCATAATACCTTTGCACCATCTATAAAATAGAA
>CAVKBM010000308.1:0-2778 GCA_963654355.1 Bacteroidaceae bacterium
GGGCAGAGCTTACCCCCCCCTAATCTTGTCTATGGCCACCACACGACTATCTTGCTTCTCCATATCGGCAAGCATGTGTGATAGCCTTTCACCGCCTCCGTCGTTGACGAACAGCATTTCAAAAGCCCTGAAGGTCTGCGCCTTCAAGTCCTCGAAAATGGCGGCAAGATACTCCTCCACGTGATAGCAGGGGAGTATCACCGAAATCTTTGGTTTGTCCATATGCTTTATTCTTCTTTCTGTCATATATATAATGGTGTCACACAATTCATAGCAAGACATCATTCTTCATATCATTAGTCTGCCACAGTGCATCAATCTTTTCTAAATCATATAAAGAGCTGTCGGTGTTATATTCCACTTTTAGCATTATATAGTTTGTTGCCCCTTTCTTGTAAACCAAATCAACTTTTCTGGCAACCTTTAGTTCATTATTTGTTTCTGAAAGGGCTTCAACATTGGAATACAACATGGCGTTTGCATCTATGCATTTTAGGTCTTCTGATTCTTTGGACAGAACCTCCACATGCTCTATATAGGGAAGTTCACTCTCTAACATCACAACAAAGGCACGTACGTTGGAAGGTATGCTCAGGATGTCAGCTCCATTAAAACTCCCCGTTCCATCAGAATAGCTAAAGGAAGGATGTTGTCCGTATAAATCGGAAAATGTTCCTAAATATACCCCCAATGACAATATCGTATGTCGTTCGTTTACTTTCAGGCGTTTGAATGCCTTCGTTAAATCCTTGAATCGAACAGTATACGTAGCAGAAGGCCTGTTCAACAGGAAAAAACGGTTGTAGTGTTGTTGCTCTTGAAGCAGTAAAGAGGCCACTATAGCTTCTTCCATATTCGCACTAAGTCTAGCCATGTACTTGGCATAGTCTGCAGTTGAAACTTTAAGAGATTGATATACCCAAAAGCTGTCTCTCGAAATATTGTTGTCATCAAGTTTCGACTGATTTTTTGAGGGAAGGTAAAGTCTTTGCCTTTTGACTTCTTCCACCAATTCCTGCTTGATGTAATTTATTTTTTGCGGGTCTGGCTCTGGATTATCTACTTTCCCCTGAATTGCTGCTTCTATTTTTGACTTGTATTGTTCCAACAAATCCTTCGAGTTTCTACATACGGCAGGATCATATCCTATTTCCTTTAATTTCTCGATAAAGTTTGTGTCGTTCAAGAAATTCAATAGAATGTCTACATATCGTATCTGTTCATTCAGTTCCCGGATGGAACTTTCTTCTTTTATTTTTGGTTCAAACAAGGCGTCAACATATGAACCATTGTTGCCTACCTTGTTCAGTCTTACCATCAATAAGGAGAAGTAGGAGTTGAACATACTTGCGATATAATCATCGGAATAAACGTCATTTACTTTGTCCGACATCATATATCTTTTGGTGAGAGCCCATGGGTGGCGGTCTTTCAAATCATATATTCGCGCCATGTCCTCTAATATTTCCACAAATGTGTTGTCTATCAAGAGGTAGCTTGGCGGTAATGTTTGCGTAAAACGGAGGACTTGCCTTAGTAAATCGTATTTCCCCTTGTGCCACAAATGTGCCCCTAATGCTATATGAAAAAGCTTGAAGGTTAATCTCTGCTTGACGGCATCGTTTGTGGTATCCTTTATATCCTTTAGATAGAATCTATAATACTGTTCCGCGAATGTCCAGTAATTCATAAACCACTTGTCGTGGTCAGCATTCAACACATTTGTAACGGAGAACCATATAAATTGCCAGGTCTCTTCTGAAATGGGAACATAATGGATAGGATAAAACCAAACATTGACCAACATACTTTCATGGACAAAGAAATTGTTGTCGGACTTGCAAACCATGTTGAGGATTTGCTTCATCAAGTCTATCTGGTCTGCCGTAAAGCATACCCCATTGTTCGCCGTCTCTTCTTTCTTCAGTTCTTTTTGTATATGTTCATATAGGCTGGATGATAACATCTGAGTTGCGATTCGATACACCTTTTCGTCTTCAATGTTTGCCGCATATTTTGCAATGTCAAATGTTTCCAGCAAACATGATTGCCCCTTTTTACTATTTTTCAATCTATCAATACACTCCAGTAGTTCATCCGGACTGTAATACATCAAGATGGTATACACAAGTGAAATTGTAGATATCAACAAGCTCAATGTTAGCAACGAATGAACCGATATCCACAAAATAGTCAGAATCGTGTGGCCGTCAAACAACTGTAATATAAAGATGGAAACAAAAGCCAAGCCTATAGCTATCGCAACCAACCACTGGAATACACGAAAGTCCCTTTCTCCTTTTAACATTTTGGAGATTCGGGAACTGCCATATTGCTCGTCTATTCTCTGTATGGCTTGCAGCAACAAGGGGTAAGTCATACCTACAATAACAGAGAATACAGACAATAGTAGGCTTACGGCATTATTTGCAAATTCAAAAGATTGCAGCATATTACTTTCTTGCAGTATTAACTACGGCCTCGCCAATTTTGTGAAAATCCCAACCTACAACGTCCAGTTTTATGTAAATTTCCTTGTCCGTTTGATATTTGCGGTTGGCAACCTTTAAGGTTTCATTATCCTTGCGAAGACTATCATTTTCCACCTGCAATTCTTTGATTTCAGCGTTGAGTTTCTCGCTTTCATCCTTGTGGCATTCTTCCAGTACCAAGCAAATTGCGCACATCACGACTAATGCAGGACAAGTGAATACCAAGAAAGCCATTCTCGTACTTTTTAGCTTTTGCATAGAATTGATTTTTAGACTATTATGCAAC
>CAVKBM010000309.1:0-2773 GCA_963654355.1 Bacteroidaceae bacterium
GCCTTAGGAAGAGTAGTGCTGATTCTCTTATGCTGAATCAAAGAAATAGCCATATTCGCCAAGAGAGCATCTCTATGCGACTTCTTTCTGCTAAGGTGGTTGATTTTCTTATTATGTCTCATTTTACTTATTCTTTATCTAATTTATACTTAGAAATATCCATCCCGAACGAGAGATTCAAAGTATCTAACAATTGGTCAAGCTCTGTCAATGACTTCTTACCAAAATTCCTAAACTTTAATAAATCACTCTTGTTAAATACAACCAACTCACCCAAAGTCTCTACATCCGCTGCTTTCAAACAATTCAAAGCGCGTACAGACAAATCCATATCAACAAGCTTTGTTTTAAGCAACTGACGCATATGAAGCACCTGCTCATCAAACTCTTCATTTGACCCCTCATCTGCTGAATCCAACGTAATCTTCTCGTCTGAGAACAACATAAAGTGATAAATGAGTATCTTCGCAGCTTCTTTCAAAGCATCTTTTGGATGAATAGAACCATCCGTGGTAATCTCAAGAACCAACTTCTCATAGTCAGTTTTTTGCTCTACACGGAAATTCTCAACGGTGTACTTTACAAGTCGGATTGGTGTATAGATAGAATCGATTGCAAGCACTCCAATTTCAGAACCAGGAACCTTGTTCTCGTCTGCAGGAACATATCCGCGTCCTTTCCCAATATTCAACTCAATATTGAACGACGCATCCTTGTCCAACCGACATATTACAAGTTCAGGATTGAGGACATCAAAACCAGACAAATGTTTAGCAATATCACCCGCCTTAAACTCAGTCCCAGAAACATTGATAGTTACTCTTTCACTATCAAACTCCTCTACCTTTTGCTTAAAACGGACCTGCTTCAGATTAAGAATTACTCCTGTAACGTCCTCAATCACACCCGGAATAACAGAAAACTCATGGTCAACTCCATCTATCCTTATCGACGTTATCGCAAATCCCTCTAACGAAGATAGCAATATACGCCTCAGAGCATTACCAACCGTAATACCATAACCAGGTTCCAACGGACGAAATTCAAACTTTCCATGAAAGTCATCCGCCTCCAACATTATTACTTTTTCAGGTTTTTGAAATGCTAAAATTGCCATGGTTTATCTATTATTTAGAGTAAAGTTCTACGATTAACTGTTCCTTGATGTTCTCTGGAATATCAACTCTCTCTGGAAGGTAAGAGAATTTACCAGACAAAGAAGAACCATCCCACTCTAACCATGCATATTTGCTATGATTGAATCCAGCCAAAGCATTTTCAATTACCTCAAGAGACTTTGATCTCTCACGCACTCCTACTACTTGACCAGGTTTTACCGAGTATGAAGGAATATTCACAACCTCACCATCTACTACAATGTGGCAGTGTGAAACCAACTGACGTGCAGCAGCACGCGTGGGCGCAATTCCTAAACGATAAACGATATTATCCAAACGAGACTCCAAAAGTTGCAACAAAACTTCTCCTGTTACACCTTTCTTTGCTGAAGCTTTCTCAAACAAATTGCGGAACTGTCTCTCTAATACTCCGTATGTATATTTTGCCTTCTGCTTTTCGTTCAACTGTATTCCATACTCAGAAGACTTCTTTCTTCTATTTACGCCGTGCTGTCCTGGAGGGAAATTTCTCTTTGCCAAAACTTTATCTGGACCGAAAATCGGTTCTCCAAAACGACGTGCAATTCTAGTTCTAGGACCTGTATATCTAGCCATTTTTTTCTTTTTTTTTTTCCAAACCTTGAACGTGCAGCCGCGATTGCTGAGAGGTTTTATTTGCAATCTTTTCACCTTGCAGAGGTTCGAAAGTTGTTTTTATAGAATATCGTTTTATACTCTACGTTTCTTAGGTGGTCGACAACCGTTATGTGGAAGTGGTGTTACGTCAATAATCTCCGTCACCTCGATTCCTGCACCATGTACTGTACGAATCGCAGACTCACGGCCATTACCTGGACCCTTTACGTATGCCTTCACTTTTCTCAAACCTAAGTCGTACGCTACCTTTGCACAATCCTGCGCTGCCATCTGTGCTGCGTATGGGGTGTTTTTCTTTGATCCACGGAATCCCATTTTTCCAGCCGACGACCATGAAATAACCTGTCCTTCAGAATTTGATAGTGATACGATGATGTTGTTGAACGAAGAGTGAACATGCAACTGTCCGTTTGCGTCAACTTTTACTACCTTTTTTTTGGTTGCTACTGCTTTTTTTGCCATATCTTAAACTATATTTTCAGCGTTAGCTAACTTTATTTAGTCGCTTTCTTCTTGTTTGCAACTGTCTTCTTCTTACCCTTACGAGTACGAGCATTGTTCTTTGTACTCTGTCCTCTTAATGGCAATCCAAGACGGTGACGAATCCCCCTGTAACATCCAATATCCATCAATCTCTTGATGTTCAATTGAACCTCAGAACGCAAGTCTCCCTCAACTTTGTAATTAGCACCAATAATCTCACGAATTTTTGATGCCTGCGCGTCTGTCCAGTCCTTTACCTTAATGTCCTTGTCGACACCAGCTTCAGAAAGAATTTTATTTGCACTACTGCGACCTATACCATAGATATAGGTTAAACCGATCTCACCCCTTTTATTCTGAGGCAAATCTACTCCTACAATTCTTATAGCCATATATAAAACTAAAATTTTCTCGCAAAGATAATAAAAATATTATCCCTGACGCTCTTTGTACTTAGGATTTTTTTTGTTAATCACATACAAACGTCCCTTTCTCCTTACTATCACACAATCTGG
>CAVKBM010000310.1:0-2765 GCA_963654355.1 Bacteroidaceae bacterium
CTAATTTTACTTACCATAAATCATAATTTTCAAGTAACTGTCAAATGTACTGAAGTTTACATCCTTAACATCTTCTATAGCTTGACAGGACATAAATTCATCTTTAATATCCTTTTGGTCAACATAATATCCATCTGCATACCCTAACAAGAAAAAGTAGTTTTTACCTGGAGTTGGATAAAAAACATCTTCTGGAAGTCCTGTTATCAATTTGGCATCTACATCTTTAATATCACCAAGAAGATGATATTTTGTATCTCTGTAAAACGTAAGGATGACAGAATTATTCTTCTCGTCATACTCATATTCAACCTTGCTTAAATTAATATCTGGATAATAAGTCTTAGTGACCATCAAAAGTACATCTTCCAAAGCTGGCTTGTACTTTACCTTACTGGTATCAATTTCAATTCCTTGCATTAAAAATTTCATAGTTATTCCTCCTTTCCTTTAGTTTTTTGTGATGTGATATAAAGAGTACAGTCAAATTCTTCATTGATATATGACTTCAAAGAATTATAGGCATCAACTCTTCTTCTGTCTCTTGGGCAAATCTTCAAAATGTCTTGTAAGCTAATCTCAATATCACTTCCAGAGGTAAGAGAATATCCATTATCTCTGAGTGCTTCAAGGTCTCTGATAAACTTGCCTTTTACTGATTTCTCAACCTTATTCTGTTCCTTGGAGTGTTGAGTCTCCTGTCCTTTACCAACTACTTTAAATTCATCGGTAACAAGGGAAAACATATATTCAAACATGATCGTTAGTTTTGACTTTATTACATATATAAGGTTTTTCGTTCATTTTTGCCTGTTTTTGTGGGTGGTATAAAAATGAACGTTTATAAAGCCTTGATACTCTTATAGTTGAAACAAAGTCAAGATAACATTCTTGACGAGCTTCAAAGCAGAAAGAAAGGGATTGCCAGATGATGAATTTGGAACAACATGAACTTTGGCTTGGCTGGAACTTTAACCCTTATGATGCGGTTAATTTGCAGGTCGGGCTATTGCTTGAAGTTATTATTATGAGGTCAAAACCAACGAGTTTTGAACCTCTATTTTTTGTCTTTTCTGTTATCGCTTCAAAGCCTTACTAATAGTAATAGACAAAACAATTTAACAACAACGTAAAATATCAGAAAATATGAACATCAAAAAAACTCTTGTGATTGGCTACCGTGTACTTTGTGTAGCAGTCACACTAATTGAAGCCGCAGACCTTGGGAAAACCATCTACGGCAAGTACAAAAACAAAAAGTCGGTAAAGCCAACGCCTACCGACACAATAAATGTCGAGGCTGTATGTGACTAAAAACGAAACGCTCGACACAATTATAGCCCTTTTAGAAGCTATCACATTTTTCTTCAAAGGGTACAAAAAGTTATCGGGAGCAACCAGTAAAATAAAATCTGGAGGCTCCCATAGTTCTAACTGTTCAAAATGTAGTAAATATGAACAAAATGAAATCAGAACTTATCATCAGAGCCGTCAATAAGAATGGCAAGGTGGAACTCGTGAGAAACAAAAAGGCAAAGATTATACGCTTTCCATTCTTCCCACGACTAAGTTACTTTACAGTTTGCTAACAACTTCAAAACAATAACAACATGAAGAAGAAAGAAGCAACAACTGTGATTGTTCCTACAGCAGGGACTATCACATCTGACATAACCTTGGGTCTCGAAAAATCAGATGATATAATCGAGGCTGAAGTTGTTGAAGAAGATTGGGGTGACAACCATCCTAACTTCATAGAGAGCAACACCCAGGCTATCACGCTTGAAGAGTTGCAAACAAAGAACGTTATTCCTACTTTTGTTGACGGAACGCTGACATTATCTCACCAGAATTTTATTGGTGCAGTAAAAAGTGTTGCCGAGAAAGTATTTGGAGAACTAACACCTGTTGAGTGCCGTGTATCACATCCCATTATCGGAAGAATACCATCAGCTCAACACAAGAAAGCAAGTGAATTGACAGATGCAGACAAAACCGTATTTTATCAGAGATTGGCTTTTTGCTGCCATGTCAAGAACCTTACAAAAACTATCAGTGGGCAATCGGTTCACCTTTGTATTGGTGGAGTGAGAGCCTACAATGAGGACAAACTCTATAACCGTCCAACCGCATTAAAATTCAAAATCTTTGTCGGTTGGCAAGTAAGAGTATGTTCAAACTTAATGCTCACTTGTGACGGAAACTCAGGAACCATAGACTGTATGACGGAAGCAGACATAATGCAGAAGTCATTTGAACTTTTCAACGGTTTTAACCCTCACAAGGACGAAACATTAAAGCTCTTGGAGAATTTGCAATCAACAGCTATCTCCGAAGAGTTATTCTGTAAGATTATCGGTAGAATGAGACTTTATCAGTTTCTTTCACCGTCTGAACAGAAACAACTGCCATCGCTTACTATCGGCGACCAAGCCGTAAACTCGATGGTTAAAAACTATGTGTCTAACCCTAATTTCGGTAAGAAAGAGGGAGAGGACATTACAACTTGGAATCTACTACAGCTCGCTAATGAATCTGTAAAGTCCGCTTATATAGACAAGTGGATTGACAGAAACCAGAACTGTACTGATTTTGCTTTAGGAATCCAGAAAGCCCTCAAAAATGAAGATACCGAGGGCTATTCATGGTTCATCAACTAACACATCCTACTAAGTCGAAGTCTGGAAACTTTTACTATTGGAACTAGGATGGGGACTCACAATTATCAACGAAAGAAGATTTTTGTGGGTCTTTTTTGTTTATCC
>CAVKBM010000311.1:0-2757 GCA_963654355.1 Bacteroidaceae bacterium
TGACAACATAGTAATAAGCAAGGAAAAAACAATTTTGTTAAAGAAATGGTTGGATAGATAACAAGAAATAGGTGGTTTTGATTTTTGTACCAAAAGCGCCTATTTCTTCATAGAATTTATTTTGCCAACTGTTTTATCAACACCCTAGATGTTTTATATCCTCCTCCAAAAACGAATTGTATATCAATGTCATTGTTGGAAGTGTTAGGGTTAAGTAAAAGGTGTGTGGTATGTGGAGCAAGTGAAACGATTTCCACTTTTCCCCAAGCTTCATTACATACTGTATATGGAAGTTGCTCTGTCCTATTTGCATCTGTAACTTCAATGAATGCATTTCCTATCTTTATTGACGACAGAAATCCGTTGCTTTTGTTTTTTCCTGTTGCAGTAAATGTAATATCACCACCGGAATGTGAAACCTCAACACAATAAGAATTGTCCTTTTGTTGCAAAAGTGTTGCACCTTTAGTTTCAAGACTGACGTTTTCAAATTTCTCATCCTCATTGCCACATGATGCTAAACTCAAGCATATTGTTAGCAAACACATAATTGAAAGAAGTATAGATTTCATTTCTTACTCTCATTTTTTTATAATAGAATATTCCAAATTGTATTTGTAATTGGAAGTATTTCCTGTTTGAGTGTCTGACGAATCATAAATCGTAGCTCCTGCTTTTGTGTCAAAAGCGTTACTCAAGTAATAGCCATTTTTGTAGCCACCCCATCCCCAGTTACAATGCACAAAAGTATTTGATTTGCCATCCTTTGAAGCAATTATTGCTCCATCATAAATCCATGCATGACCGCCTTTCCAACCAACACGGATACCAAGAACTTTTTTCTTGCCAGAATTACCTCTTGCATACACAGGATTTCCAGTTTTGATAGCTGAGACTATAGCAGACTCATTATATTCCTTTAAAGAACTAGCCTTTAAACCTCCCCATTTGTTAAACCAATCTATTGCTTTTGATTCTCCTACACTTGTTGATTTTTTATTGTACTTTGCTCCAAAAGCAATTCCTAAATATCTAACGAGATGAGCGACTTCATTTGCAGATGTGGAACAAGAAGAACTCAACAATTTTCCATCGTGAGAATCACAATCTGAAATTATTTTGTCCCAATGAAGGTCTGAGGAGCCTATTGTTCCATTGTAAGCCCAATTTACATGTCAATATTTTTAAAATGTGACAATATTTGAGCTGTTGCTATAATTGTACATCCTGCGATTCCATTTGGGCAATATTGACCATAAACATCTTGTTGTGTCCATTTAGTATGCAATATCGGTGAATATATTGTGTTTACCACATAACCATTAGTTTGCATCGAACGTGTTTGAGCAGAATAATTCTGAATATCTTCCTTTTCCATATTTATAGCATTATCTATAAATGCCAAGAATCCTTCATCCTTGTCCTCGGAAAGACTATCTACATTAAAAGTCCCTTCATCTATTATAGCTAATACAGGAGAGGTTCTCTTGTCTGCGGCAACAAGAGCGAAACCTTGATTATCTGCAAAATTAATTGCATACATCAATGTATCAATGTCACCTTCTTCAGACATAGAACGTGTTGTAGCATTCACAAAACTATTACGAATAGCCTGTACCTCTCCAATATTCTTGTTGGTTGTACTTCGTGTTAGGGAAGAATTACCCATCTTGTCCAGAAAACCAACAAGTTCTTCCTTTGCCTCTTCTGGAGAAACTTTAAATGTTTCCACCAGAGTTGATTCAGTTTTTTTTGAATTTGAATCAAACAAATCTTCATTGTTGCTACATGATGCCATCCAGACGACAAACAGTAGCAAAGATAAAATCTTTTTCATTTCTACTTACTTGTTATATATTGACTCTTAAATGCCCTTACAAGAAGTGCATTACAACTAATCACGTTGCAAAGATATAATCATTTTTAGTAAATGACAATAGTGTCCAATGTAAAATGGAAAAATCATCCTGTGAATCGGCAATATTAGTTTGTTAATTGATATACAGTTTACAGTTGGTACACTCACTTTCTGCGACCGTTGGGAGCAAAAATCGTCCGCCCTCATGGTGGAGCGAGGCGTTTTGCGCAATCCAAGCAAAACACTCTTTTCTATGACAAAAATTGGAAAGGAGTTGAGTCAAAGTCATTTGCTTCATATTATCGCATTCTTAGCGGAAATACTTTTTTCATTTAAATAGGGGAATTTTGATGAAAAAATGACGGAGACCACCACTCGTGATTATTTTTACCCACCTTTCCGTATAATCCTCTCCCCCATATCATGATTTCTTTCGTACTTTTGCGGTATCAATCAAAAACTTCAAACAAACTACCACATGGGCAACAACTATCTATTCATCCAAGACTATTATGTCAGACACCAAGAGCATCTGATACACTACGCTCTCAAATGCAAATTAAACATAGATGACGCACAAGACATCGTACAAGATGCCTTTCTCCGCCTCCTTTCTTCCGACAAGATAATCAACGAGATTACCTTGCCGGCACTGGTACATAGCACCATCAGCAACCTCATCAAAGACCGATGGCGACACCAAAACTGCATTAACTCACACAAACAATACATCAAGTACACCTCTCCTCGCAGTGCAGACGGCATGAGCCTCATCTCCATGCATGAAACCGAACAGTGGCTACAGAAGAGCATGGCAAGGCTCGACAAAAAGAGCTGCCGGATATACCGCATGAGCATGGAGGAGGACAAAAAAGTGGCAGAAATAGCCGAACTTCTGC
>CAVKBM010000312.1:0-2744 GCA_963654355.1 Bacteroidaceae bacterium
TTATTATAAGTAACAAAAGCATGGGAATTATGCCTTTTGTTACTTATAATTAACATTCAAAAATATACAACTTACTAATGGTGTCTGTATATTCTGTGTATAAACTTGTTGAGTCTGCATAATGTATGATAACCTAATATGTTTAAAAGTTTGAGTTTGTAAGAGGTAATCCTCACCGTTTTACTCAGTTTTTCCACATAGTGGATAAGAGGAGGGTTTGGCTCAAATTTGCCAGATAGCTCATAGAGGTCAAGAAGAATATTGAGTATCTGGGTCATGAAGTCTTGCAGAGAACTGGAATACTTCTTTAATAGCTCTTTGCGTTCTTCTAACTCTTGGAAGATATATTCAAGTGTCTTTCCATTCCCTTGGTAGAGGTTGTGCCAGTCCTCATATTTGGCATTGGCAGTGATACCCTTTGTGTTCCAATGATATATGTATTTGCCCACATTGGTAACTCGGATGTTTATTGGTAGTGATATTTCATTGATAGGTATTAAGCCAATAATATAGGGAAGGGTCAGCACATCTTCAAAAGTTTTTCCTTTAGGAAAACATATATGTTTAAACAAGTCACGTTTGTATATTTTGTTCCAAGCATAAGTGTGGTTGTAAGCCTTTTCTTGTAACCAATATTCTATGCTATTGTTGTATTCATGAGGGATGAAAGATAGTAAGTGTTGCCTATGAGGATGCCCATATCGTTCTAATACGGGGTATTCCAATATATCTATATGTGAATATTTGATTAATTCAGCCATAAGTTGGCGTAAGGTGTCTTCTTGAAGAGTGTCATCACTATCTATAAAAGTAATGTATTCTCCATTTGCTTTGTTTATTCCTGCGTTTCGGGCATCGCTTAAACCTCCATTTGACTTGTGAATGACAGAAATATGTTGGTATAGTTTAGCATATTCATCACAAATGTGAGGACAATCGTCTGGTGAACCATCATCTACAAGAATAATCTCATAGTTGGTGATAGGTTGAATTAAGATACTCTTAATACATCTTTTGAGAGTAGCTTGTGTATGATATATAGGTATGATGATACTCAGTTTCATGCCTACAAAAATACAGATAAAAAATGAAAATAGGAGATATTTTTCTAAAAATATGTGGATAATCTACTTAAAAATGTTTTTTGTTTGTATTTTTTGAATAAAAATATTATCTTTGTTTCGTTTAATATAAAAGGGAGGCAAGACCTTTACTCCTGCCACTGCAAAGATAGAGCTCCATAAATGGTATGACAAGGTTTCTGCATCTTCACTAAGAGAGGTAAAAGCTGCAAGAGACACTATCAAACTAAAGGAATAGGGAAGTTCTTAATTACTTTGTAGAATTCTCTACCAACGCATCCGCTGAATCTTTTAACTCTAAGGTGAAGAAGTTCAGAGCGCAACTTCATGGGGTTATTGATATAAAGTTTTTTATGTATAGGCTATGCTGCATCAGGGGATAACTATATCCACGAACTATACAGGTACGCCTATACTGAATGAAGAATATAATTTGTTACGTAAGCGTATAATACGCAACGAACGAGATTATGACCAAATAGTCAAGCTACATTAATTTATTACAGAAAGATGCCCAGATATTACTTAAAAGAGAATATATTTTTCTTAATTTCAGTGATGGAAGAGCTAAAAATAGCTTTTGTTTGATTCCAAGATGATAGTTATTTACTTGCATGTCATTCTGTAGCTTAATATAGAATGAACTATTTTTCCATTTTGACTGAGGTTGGGATACGGCAACAGCTATGATATTGCAGATTCTATCCTCTATTGTTTCCTTGACATATAGAAAATGTTTCTCTTTGGGAATAGATTGCATTCTAAGAGTATGTATAATGTTGGCGTATTCTATTGTCCAAATGAAAGAACTACTTGTAGTGTCTGCTCCTTTGCTATATACCTTGGAATATACAATGTTTACAGGTTTTGATGTGGTAAATATAAGTTTAAGCCAAAATATATAATCTTCTCCCATGTAGATGTCTCGTGGAAGATCGAATAGATAATGTTTGAGTATAGAACGTCGGTACAAACTTCCCCAAGGTACTCCTATAGTACCTTCTCCCCTAACTGTGAGATGTCTAAATTCCTCTAACGGTATCACCTTTCTGTTTTCACCCTCTAAGGTATATCCATTTCCAAAAACAATGTCTGTATCGTTAGGTGTCATGGAATACAAATCAACGAGACAGTTTTGGGGAATCATGTCGTCAGAATCAACAAAACATACCCATTCGGCAGATGCCTTTCTGACACCTGTTTCTCTTGCTGCGGTTCTACCTTGGTTGGTTTG
The DNA here is from genome assembly GCA_963654355.1 of Bacteroidaceae bacterium. Classification (GTDB taxonomy): domain Bacteria; phylum Bacteroidota; class Bacteroidia; order Bacteroidales; family Paludibacteraceae; genus UBA1181. The sequence goes on from CAVKBM010000312.1 coordinate 2,317, forward strand.
GTGTATAACTTTTACTCGTTTATCAATATATGAATAATAGTCACAGAGTATAGGGGTGTCATCAGTACTGCCATCGTCAATGACAATAACTTCTATGTCTTTCTTGTTTTGTGTCAAAATACTTTCAATACATTTCTTTATAGTCTTTTCTGAGTTGTATGCAGGAATGATAACTGATATGGATGGGGAAACTTTCATTGTATTAAACAGATTTTTGAATGTTGGGAAAACTATATATGGGATGTTGTATTATTCATGTTTCTTGCCTACTATAAAAGGGATGTATCTATAGATGAAATAAGTAATTATTGTCGTTATGACATATACTAAAGTAAATGCAACTACAACAGATAGATAATTACCATGATAAGAGTAACCTAATCTTATAAACAGTTTACTTATCAAAAGTGGTACTCCTCCGCATAGAA
>CAVKBM010000313.1:0-2729 GCA_963654355.1 Bacteroidaceae bacterium
GAATAGGGAAGAAGTGCCTTGTTAACCAAGGAACTCTTCGCTATTCATCATTGATTCAAAAGAATCATTTGAATCAGTATCAGCTTCTGCCATATAGTTCTCAGTATTGTCTTCCTGCTCGTATGGCTCTGTTTCTGCTAAATATGAATCGTCGTTCATTCCTGCAGAATAGTTATTGTTGCCGTCTTGTTCATACGAATCATATTCCGCAAGATAATTGTCGTTATCATTACCTCCATCCATGTGAGGATTGTAATCAGGATTGTTGTCTGCGTAGTCACCATGATATGACTCACCAGTCTTCTCATCCTCAAAATTATTGTGGATAACCTCTTCCTGTTGCGGCTGATTTTGTGCTACATAGTTCTGTGCTCCATTGTTAGACCCGAAATCTTCGATATTGTTGTAGTGCTGTTCTGTAACATGAGCTGTTTGGTGCCCCATGTGAACATGATCTTCCTCTGTATAGGTTACCACCTCATTATCATCAAAGCGACCATTGTTGTCCATGTCAACGGCAAGCAAATCTGCATGGCCATCACCATCTACATCCATAAGTGCAAATTTATGGCCCTCAACAGTACCTTCCTCAACAGATGCAACTTTCTCGTCACCCACATAATAGTTGGTAGTTTCATCCCAAGTTACCGAAGACTTTTCTGTTTCTTCTACACTTTGTTTCTCAACAGGCTTCTCTACTACAACCACTTTCTCTGTTGTTGGTTGCTCAGATACAGTTTCGGGCTGATACTCAGAAGCCACATCCGCACCATTTACAACATCTTCTGCTGTCAGAGGGGTGCTCTCCTCTGTATCTGAAGGTTGAGTTGCTGCATATGCAGCACCACCAGCTACAGCTGCACCTCCTACGAATACAGCTGCACCAGCCGCCATTCTCTTTGCTACATTGCTCTTCTGAACAGCCATGTTCTCGTAATCGTCAATGTTTGAACCAGTGTTCGTTTTAATTGTATTCATAATTTCATTTATTAAAGGGTTAATATTCTATGACGAAAAGGTTGCAGAAACTATCTTCTGTCCTTCTTTCATTAGTAAAGACCTTCCAATTATTCTTTTCTTACAGTTATGATATTATTTTTTTATTTTGATGATATAACTTTCCGTTTCAGTTTCATTTATTAGCGCATAATAGCCAGGGGAAAGGTATTCAAAAGAAATGCTACTTATTCCACCAACTAAATCTGTTGCTGTTGGGGTTACAATGTTGTTCTTACGAATTTCATTGTTATATCCTTGTGTATATTCTCCATTTTCCATTACTAAGTTTTCTAATGCTAACAAATTCCATGCACCTTGAAATTTCGCACCTTCTGATTTGAATGTTGTGGTAATTCCTTCAGGAAATGTAAAGACTTTCTTGTCAATGAAGAACACATTATTACCTTCACTATGAGTTCTTGCTTTTTGCAATCGGAATTCATTTACATAAACTATTCCCTTTTTATAGATTTCTACATTCTGCTTTTTATACTCTGTACGAAACTCTTTTATCTTAGAGGATAAGATTTGCTCACTTGTTCCGTTTTCTTTTAGCAACACGATGTATTGCTCTTTATCCTTCTTTCCATAATGTTGCGATTTGATTATACCTTCTTTTGTATTACCATCCTTTAGTACGATGGTATTTGTATAATCTGCCAGTTTATATAAGCTCGTGGTACGTGGCACTGGCAATTTCATCGTCTCTTTGATGTCTGTTGTAGGAATTTCCACTGTGAAGGTAGAAGTCTTTATTGTAATTTGCTTCCCTATCTGTTGTGAAATGATGACACCTACGTAACTTTTCCCATTGCTTGTAACAATCTCATCTTCTATTGTATTCTCCGTCTGGTTCTTTGGCAATATCTTTTTGATGTCTTTCAATTCAGTCCACACGAACTTGTAGTTTTGAGGTACCACTTGAACATAAGAAACTTTCGGCATCTCGTTCTGCTCCACCTTTGCCACATTGGTAAAATTATCATTCTTTGTCCTTATATCATAAAGGATAATATAGCGGCCATCAGCATTTCCCAGCAAAACCTTATTTTCTAAAGCCCACCTTTTCCATTCCCGAGGAAGACTTTCGTATTTCACTTTCTTCTCTCGCTTAGAAACTATATTGGATTCTTCTATGATAAATCTTGCATTTGTTGCTGAAACCGTCATGTCTATTCCTGGTCGTTGAACTATTATATCACCTACCAGTTGGGATCCATTTTTTAAAATTACTGTCGATGTTTGTTTCGCATTCACAGAAACATTTGACATTGTAATAAAAACAAATAATAAAGACAATATTTTTCCCATATTCTTTTTTTAGATTAATGTGCAATGAAATATTTTTTTATCTTATTACCTTTTTTTATAAGAATCAGCCCTTTCTGAGGTTGTTGTAATCTGATACCATCTATACTATAATATTCTTGCTGATTATTTGCAACATCTATAATAGGGCTTATACCACTTGCTGCTTTAGGAACATCTACCAATTCACTCCATTCCGACTCAAATCCATTAACAACAGATTTTACATGAACCTTAGTTGTTCCATTTACAGTCAACCAATTCATACATTGTGTGGTTTCTAAAATATTTTCTTTAATTTCTTTTTTTACAACTGGAAGAAAATTTGAACTAATCTCATAAGCAATTTGTTCCACAATATAGCAGCTTGCTCCAGATACAGGTTGCCAACGTACCAAATACCCATCTGCACTAATATTAGT
>CAVKBM010000314.1:0-2721 GCA_963654355.1 Bacteroidaceae bacterium
TGTATAGTAGTTGCTGTCATTGTCAGCAAATATCAATCCCTGCCTCTGCTGACCATTGTTGTCTACAAGGAGAGCATCAGATGAAGGGTAGGTATTACCCTTGTAACTGATGCCTTTATTGTAAGAAAATGTCCTGTTATTCTCGTTTCCCATATTTTATCCGTCTTGTATGCAAAGATACAAATAATCAGTGAGAAAAGAGAAAAAAAAACAGAATGTCACATTGCATATTCTACTTTGCCCAATGACTACCATTTATACTTTTGGGGATATGGTACTTTTGAGTAAAGGCACTTCAACATTATCAGAGTTTACCCCATAGTGCTGAGGTAATATTTGTTTAAGGAAATCCTCTATCATATTTTACACACCAAGTTGAATGAACTCATTGTATATTGCACTCATCATCTCTGAAAGGTCATAGCTGTCAACTATATTTCTGCCATTGTCATCCTTTGCAACAAGGTTTTGTGCTTTTCCTTCATACAAACGATATACTGCCAAATTATCTGGTGTTAGCTTTGCCTTGTCTTCTTTTGTTTGGTTGAGCATAATGTTCAAATAGTTCAGAATGTAAGGACTATGTGTGGCTATCATCATATTGACAGTACGGTCTTCCTTTGAGTGAAGGGCAGTATATACTATCTTCTCTATAAGTTTGCATTGTGCATCAGGGAACAGACTTAACTCAGGTTCCTCTATATGGATATTCACTACTTTGGGCAAAGTTGTTGGTTCACTGACAGCTTTAAATCTGCTAAGGTTTTCCATTTCATAAAGGTAGCTCATTACTGAGCGGTTGAAAGCCTCTTTGAATGAAAATGTTTTGGCAAAGTCTTCTACAATCAGTGCCAAAGGAGCTGATGTCTGGATGCCTGATGATGCCTCTGAGAGTTCTATTGGATCATGGTGTTCATCAATAGGAGTTATCTGATATTTTGTGGGCTTTCCTTTTGGGTGTGTAATCTTCATTTTCATCTGAACATACTCCAAGTCTATGGACTTGTCACCTTCAGATGCATTTCCAAAGTCATTGTTGGTTTCATGGAAATAGAAACCTAATGTGGCACCTTTATTCTTCCATGCTTTTTCTGCCCAAGTAGGTATGATGTTGCGGTTTTCTGATATATATGAGTTTTTGTAGAAACCAAGATGTTCCTGTGGCATAGTAGTGGGGAATATAGGCTTTTTGTTTTCTATGCGTATCTCATAGGATATGTTTTCACCAAGTTCCACACGATATACTATTAGGCCATCTTTGGCAAAGTTGGAAAACATTTTGCCCATTCCTTGCCTTTGCATCATGGATGCAAGGCGTATTCTGAATGGAGACTTTGTAATCTTTGAGTGGCGCAAGTAGAAACGGATATTAACCATCTTATAAAGATAGCGCATCATGGCTACAACTTTCATCAAAGTGCTTTTGCCACTTGCAGACTCTCCTATCAGAAAAGTGAAAGGTTTTATCTCCAAGTTTTCTATATTACTCAGAGGCCCAAAGTTCTTTATGGTTATATATTCTTTCATGTTTATTCATTTTTGCAAAGATACAACTTTTTCCTACAATAATGCTAATGTGCTCTAAATATATGTGTTATGTGAGGGGGGTATGTTGTTAGGCAATAAGTAGAACTGTTGTTATGATGACAGGAACCAACAGGCAGATTAAGACAGACCACAGATAATAATCCCCAAAGGAGAGAATAAAAATCTGTGATAATCTGAAAAGGGTGTCACAAAATTTATTGAACCTCTTACGCTGAATGATTATACATCCCAAGCAAAGCAAAAGCCATGTTGGTGCAAATAGTGTTTGGTGAAGTTTATAGTCAAGAATTGCTGCCCAAAGAAGGGGTAGAAGCATATACCAAACTATGATGTTCACTGCATTATATGACAGATGGAAAACCTTGCCTATAAAGAATAAGGCTTTTGCTGTTTGCACAAACAGGAAGGTTATAAGAGCACTCACAATCTTGATAATTATATTTATATTCTATCCTTGGGATGATTTCCTCATCAAGAATATCAAGTATGTATTTAGTAAGAAAAGGATTTAGACACCCGAACTTTTTAAATTTGTATTTTTTTGCTATACTCTGAATAAATCCTTCTTTTTTAAAATTCCCATGCCAAGCTGCTATCCAAACACCTCTAATAGCCTTTGAAGGCCACCTGCCCTGAGTGAATTTCATGGCTTCTTCCAAAATATGTGATTGTTCTAAAGATGGCCCAGCACTAGGAAAACTACTGGTGACCCACATTGCCAGCAACAACCCAATTAGGAACGTAAGTATCATTAGGATCAATAAATATTGGCAAAATTGCTCTATCATTGTGTAAATAGTTTTGTTTAATTGTAAATGGTTTATATCCAAGCAGCCAATCCATAGGTTTTCCACCAAAGTAATCTACAAATCTACCTGCTTTAGAATTATCCTCTATATGTAGTTTGTCTTTTATTTTAGATGCCACTTTCCATTGAGGATTTAGCTTTTGCTCATCTTCAAACTGCATTAATTTAATTCCATTTCTTTCTGCTACTTTAGTGTAATTTGAGTGCTCTCCACCAACTCCTGACCTTGTAAAGAAGTCTGCTGTGTTTTCAGTTTCATTAGGTAAAGCATCAGCAGGAAATCCTTTATATCCAATACCTTCAGGAGCCAATCTGTAAGAACCATCTGTATTTTGAATATACATAGGATGAGCAGCTTCTTCTTC
>CAVKBM010000315.1:0-2711 GCA_963654355.1 Bacteroidaceae bacterium
ATGAATCCGCAATTTTTCAAGTCAGCTGTTCAGTTTTATGGGACGGCTGTGATTTTGAAACGGACTTGCTGGATGGTTTTTTTCTGTCGCTTCCAGGAGATGTGGTTTGTTTGGCTGTTAACTCAAATGAAGCATTTCCCCCTGATCGTCGCAGATTCTCTGTTTTGCATGAATTGGGACATGCTCTTCTTTCTGCTGATATGTTTCCAGGTAGGGAGGCAGAGGTGGAGGCAAATGGGTTTGCTGCAGAGTTTCTTGCCCCTGCAGAGAAGATACGAGATGAATTGAATCCTCCTATAAATTTACAACGACTTTATTCTTTAAAAGCAACTTGGGGAATGTCCATGGCTGCAATTCTTCGCCGTGCAAAGGATATAGGACAGTGCAGTGACGCTCAATATCGGAGCGCGTGCATATTTATGAGTTCAAAAGGATTTCGCAAAAAGGAACCCTTATGTGGTGTCTTGTGCGAAAAAGGTTCACTTTTTCAAGATATGTTTAGAACGGTTTTACACGGGGTGCAACACCCATGGGAAAGATTTCACATGCTGAAATCTACATTTGAAGGGAGATATGGAACATTGCTTGAGGATAATATGATTAAAATAACATAATATAACACAAAACGTCCGGTAACTGCTACCAACAGTTGCCGGACGCGACAGTAAGGTGCACGATGTGCTAACCATGTACAGCCCTGTGTGAGGGGTCATAATGTATCACGTTGTGCGGATTTTTCTAGGGGGTAGAAGAAATACCCACGTCTGTAGAGTCGTTGTTGTGTTATGAAAATTTCATTGAATGCATCACAATCAGGTTTTATCGGAAATTTTAATGCTTTTCTTGTCCGAGATGCAAAATTCTCGTGCCGGCATGAGCTACCTGTGATTAAATCTGAAAAATTTGAGTCTAATGGGAGAATTGTTCCTTTTTCGAAGGCTATCAGCAAGGGGCGAACGGATTTTGAATGTTGGGTGTGTTTTTATGAGAATGACGCATCTTTTGAAGTTTTATGGAAATATCCTAGAAAATATCTACCTATATTGGAAAAGTTTCGGGGGGTGATTTCTCCTGATTTTTCCATGTCTATCGATGCCCCGTGGTCAGTGCAATTTGTGCAAACTTATAGGGGACGGGCATTGGCCTCTTGGTTTCAACAAAATGGCGTTCGTGTGATAGCGAATGTGCGGTATGCAAACGAAATTTCTAGAAGTTTTTGTTGTGAAGGGATACCTCGTGGAGGGACTATTGCTATAGGAACATTAGGATGTTTAAAGGAAAAAGAGAAGAGAAAGATGCTTGTGGAAGGATTGGAATTTATTGTAAAAAAGCTGAGACCAAAGAAGATAATTGTTTATGGTGGAAGTCCTGGTAGTATCTTTGATAAGTATAAAGAAAATGGTATAGAGATAGTATCCTATAAGCCGCAAACAAGTGTGGTTAAAGACATTTGCAGAAGGAGAAGGATGCTTGATATCAAAGTAAGGCAGGATTCCAAGCAGGGGAGGTTGTTCTAATGGGATTGACTGCTGAACGTTTTTTGTACAGTAGGGCGGCAAAACAACGTGAAAAGAGAGAAAATCCGTTAGGCTTGTCGTCTGCTGGTTCTGACTCTGATGTGGCTTTATGTGCGAGGAATGGGGAATTCTCTAAAAATGGGAAAACTCTTTCAACCAGGGATACAAGAATTGAGAATGAAAATTTGAAGTTATGTGGCTCTGGGGTATCTGAAGAAAAAAGTGTATTTTCCACGAGAGAGATAATTTTGCAGAAAGAGTTTGTTATAAAAGTAAATAAGGAAAAACAATCAAAGCATATTGTTGGAAGTTCTTATTATCGGAAAGGTAGAAGTGTTTTTTATGGAACAGCTGAGGATGCTGATAAATTGATAAAAGAATTTGGAGGGAAGGGTGAGATGATAGGTAGGGGGCGTGAACGAGTTGATTTTGGAGTGATAATAGGCGAATACATAAACCTTCGTGATGAAAAGGGGGTGCCTACCACAATGGGGATAATTCATTACTCAAAAAATGGGTCACACATTGTTCCATCAAATCCAGTCAAGCAAGGAGGAATTAAATAACATGTTCTACGAAAAGGAAAAAAAGAATTTTGCCTTATTGTATGATTTTGTGTATAGGAATCCACAATGTTCATTGAATGTCGTGATGGAAAATGGAGATGTATTTCAGGCTGAGTACGACACGGACTATGAAACAGATAATGGACTTGAAATGGATGAAAAAGGATATGAAGAATACCATGCCATACTTTTGCGTCGTTTAGATACAGGAGAATATGTTGAGATAACGTATAAGAATTTTCCTTGTAGAATTACTTCTGGTGATAAGGTTATTTATCAAAAATAGAATCAGAAAAATAGCGTTTTTGCGTGGGGGTATCTAGGGGTAATTCTTACATCTTCATTGTCTGAGAATTGTATGATGATTGTGGAGGATGATGGAGGGGGGGTATCGGAATAGAAAGTGATAATCTTTCCTCCTTCCCCCCCTATTTTCAGAGTATGCGCCGCCTTCTAGCGTGCATCCAGGTCGACCAGGCGGTAGTTGCGGTGGTAGATCTGGAAGGAGTCGGTGTATTCGATCTGAGTTTTCCAATTGTTTCTAATCGTTATTGATCTCGACCTGCTTCTTTTGGGGACGCCCTCGTTTCCGTTCTTGGGTTCGGATGGAGGTGTAGACCTTGTCGCA
>CAVKBM010000316.1:0-2706 GCA_963654355.1 Bacteroidaceae bacterium
CTATTCATAATCATACAGGCAAAAACATGGCTTTTGTGATTGTCAATCATAATCCTGGAAAATAAAAAAGATGATGCGTTTTTTGATGCTTTTTACAGTGATTCTGCTTCTGTTCCCTAGTCAAGGAAAGGCGCAAGAGCGATTCTTTCCAGATGTAGTTGTGGATGATTACTTCATGGGATTTGACTTGAATGAAAGCAAAGAGTATATTCGTGCTTTTGATGCTTTGAAAAAGACAAATCAAAAGATGGCGGATATGCTGTCGCAGAAAGAGAAAATGGTAGCAACGTTAAGTGATTCCGAGTTTTTGATTCCTTATTGGGTGGCAAAAAGAAGTTGGGGAGAAGTGGCTTATAAGTTAGGAATTTATAAGGAAATGGATGTCTGCTATCTGGAACTGATGGACGCTCTGAAAACACATCCATTGGCAAACCAATTTGATTATCAGTCTTGTCTTGCTGATGCTGAAAGAATAAAAGGTAACTCTGCATTCTTAAAAGGTAATATGAAAAAAGCAGAAGCATGTTTGCTTTCTTCTTTGTCGCATAAAAAACAAAACTTTGATTTTGCTGATGTGGTAAGGGATGACCTTGCCCAAATTTATTATAAGCAAGGTTTGTATGAAAAGGCAATAGCGCAACTCGATACGATTTTGATGGGAGCACGTTTTAGAGAAAATACAAGAGTTCGAGGAGATGAGTCGGTAAGGCAAGATATATTGTCACAACGTGCTTTGTGCTTGGCTCGTATGGGGAAGTATGATGAGGCTTATGGCGAGATGAAGACGATTCTTGATTATTATAAACAGCATTATGATGATAGGGGAAGGGCGGAAGCCTTGCGAAAAGCAGCTAAGATTCTCATGCTGAAATATGATGAAACAGGCATCTTTTATTATCAAGCGTTGGCATATTATAAAGAATATCTTTCTGTAACCAAGAAGTATGTTGACCAAAATTTCATTCGTATGACGGCTTCGGAAAGAGAACAATATTGGTTGGCAGAACAACCTTTTGCCACGGATTGTTATCGTTTGGGGGCAAAAGATGCAAGTTTCCTTTATGATGTTGCTTTGTTTAGTAAAGCTATTCTGCTTCAGATGAATAGGAAGTTCCAGACGGATATGAGTCTTTCGCAAAAGAAACAGGCTTTGTCCTCGATTCGTGTGACATGGCAAAATGTGAAAAAGGCCATGCCACAGAATTCTACTGCCATCGAGTTTATTACATACGAGAAGAAGGGAAATCTTTATTTGGGTGCTTTGGTATTGAAAAAAGAGGGAACGGCTCCTGAATTTGTGGAAATCGCATCGAAAGATTCTTTGATGAACTTCCTCTTAGAAGGCGACATGACATTGCGATATGCCTTGTCGGCTAATGAACCAGAGATGAAGAATAGTATTTATCAAAGTTCTCAGTTACGAGACTTTGTGTGGAATCGTAATTTGATAAAAGCTATAGGAAAATCGAAAAATGTATATTTTGCTGCAGATGATTTGCTGCACCTTCTTGCCATAGAATATCTCTTGCCAAAGGCATTGGAAGGGAAACGTTTTTATAGGATGACTTCTACGAGATTGCTGACAGAGCCTCATCGTAAGCTACAAACCGACAAGGTGCTGTTTTGTGGTGGAGTAAACTATGGGTTAGCCAATCAAGAAGAAACAGGTATAAGCAATGACAAGGTGGCTTATTATAAGATGTCGAAAGACGGGATAGGTCTTCCTTATTTGCCAGGTTCTCTTCAAGAGGTGGATAGCATATCTGCTCTTAGAAACAATCCAAAGGACAGTATGTTGATAGGGACACAGACTTCTGAGTGGGCTTTGCGACAGCTCTTAGGAAAATATCCAATCATTCATGTTGCTACCCATGGTTACTTTTCTGATTCTAGTAATAAGGGAACGGATTTGGCCCCTGCTGCAAGTGATGAACAATTGTCAAATAGTTGCTTGTTTTTGGCAGGCTCGGAAATCAACATGAATAGTCGAAACTTTAATCCAGATTACTATGACGGAATCTTGTCGGCAAGAGAACTCGCAGAACAAGACTTGTCGAAAGTGAATCTTATGGTATTGTCAGCTTGCCAGTCAGGCTTGGGCTATATATGTACAGATGGAGTCTATGGACTTCAAAGAGGCTTGAAAACCGCGGGTGTCAAGGCGATTATTGCCAGTTTATGGAGCGTGGATGACCAAGCAACGATGTTGCTGATGAAAAAACTATATGAGAGTCTTGCACAGGGAATGCGTTTACAAGAAGCATTCTCACAAGCAAGGGAGTATTTAAAAACGACAACCATCCAAAAAAGATACCATCGTGCTCAGTTGCCAGACTTGGTGGTTGAGAAAAAATATGATGAGCCTCGTTATTCGGATGCCTTTATCTTGATAGATGGAAACGAATGATTTTTTTTGGAGGCAGGTAAGTTCCAATACAATGTAAACATAAAAAACAACGAATATGAAAAAACAAGTTCTTTTATTATTGATGTTGTTCTCTTGTGCAATCTTCTCTTTTGCCCAAGGGCAAGGTGGGGGTAATCCTTCGATGCAAGGAGATGTGATGAAGGGGAGTGACCAACCTGTGCAGGTGGATAATTTTGAGATAGACATCAACCACATGAGTAATCGTACTCGTAATAAGTTGAATAGGGTAGCTGCCGAATATCGAGCCCGAGGAAGAAGTGCTTTTACGGACATAGGGA
>CAVKBM010000317.1:0-2696 GCA_963654355.1 Bacteroidaceae bacterium
GATTTGAACTGCGCCGATTTCCATTCTCTGCTCCCTTCTGAATCCATTCCTTCTGCTGAACCATATCTTTGGGTAGTCCATACTCAGCATTTTGAAAAGCATCAGACAGCTTAATAATCATGTCTTCATTACCATTCTGTGCCTGTTGCGATATGAAAGGAATGGCAATTGCTTTGTTTATATTCTGTTCTTCCTCAGAAAGTCTAAGTATTTGGTCTATGCAATGCTCATTGCCTATCTCAGAGGCATAAGATGTATATATTTCCAAAGCATCATCTATATTTTTCTTACATCCATAGCCTTCCTTTAAATCATCTGCTACTTGAATACGTGCTAATTTAAAATCTTGTTTGGCAGCCATCAATTCCCATTGATGAGCAATCTTTTCATCTTGTGGTACATAGATGCCGTTACGATAATAATTGGCAATAGCTCTCTGAGCAAATGGACATTGTTTGCGAGAACCATAATTTCCACATTGATTACATTCTTCACAACCGTGCTCTGCTTCTTCTATACATTGGAAAAAGGCATCTTTTGGAGTAAGTGTATCTATACAATATGTAATGTATTCCTGTTTGTCTTTGCAGAACTTAGTTTGTTCACATGTTGCTGCTCCTGTTTCTAATGCAAATTCTTTCAATCGCATATTCGCTCTGACGATGAACGGATTTTCAAAGAATGAAGTCTGACGTTTTTTGAGAACACAAGCAAAATAAGCAACTCTTGTTTTGTTTATGAAGTAAACAAATTGTGCGCCGTTACCCCACACTTGCTCATACATATAATCATTGATGCCTATGGTCATCCCAATATGAAACACAAGAGTATTGCATATTTTTAGCGTACGTGGCTCTAACTCAGACCAAAGCTTGTTGATATGAGTTATTTTTGCGTTAGGGAACAACTCTGAAAGATGGTTTTCATTAGCAGCCATCTGCGAATTTTTCTTGCCCAAAAGAACGATACGTGTAACAACAGATGTGTCTATAGAATTTTCTTCCATATATTGCGCAATTGCGCAACTACCAGTGATGTTTCTTCCGTCATATTCAATGATGGCAATGTCATCAATCAATGGTAGTTGTCGAATGAGTTCTTGCTCGCCGCTAATGGCATCTATAATATTTTTATAGTCTGTATCCATGTCTTTTATTTTGCATCTTTGCTGTTTACGCCGGTCTTTTTGATAAGCTTTTCAAGCACAGCCTTCTCGTCTGTTATAATCCTTATTTCCACTCGTCTGGATTTATTCTTGTCGATGGCTTTGGTTGTGCCGAATATTTCATTGCCAGACGAATCGAGTGCTCTACTGAAAGAATAGCCATTGGCTGTCAATAAATGCCGCAGTAACAGTTTGTCCTCTTTCCTATATTTTTTTTGTTCTATTATGTTCAATATATGAAACAAAACATTACGGGCACGCTCTTGTGACAATATCAGATTAGCCCGATATGGATCAGGATTAATTTTCGGAAACCCAATATCATCTGTATGTCCCTCGATACGTATTTCCTTCAACTTACCCTTTAGTGTATCATTGAGATTTACCAACACATCCAAGTACTTTGGCATTACAGTGTCTAGAGTCATCTCAAAGGATTTTGGAAGTGTCATTTGCCCTGAAGAGAATAGCGTTGTCGCCCTTAGAAACCTCATTGACAAATCTGGATTAACTGAAATCGTACCGTTTGACATCTCGCTATCGGAGAATTTGTCCCTTAATCGGTTATAGATTACTTCTTTCGTATCTTTGTATTCAGAAATGTCATCACGTACTCTTATCATGTAGGCTATTGCTATGAACAGAAAAATGACCATCAAGCCGGTCATCAAGTCTGATACAGACATCCAAACATTATTCTTAGCCATCAGAACACCTCCTCGTCTTTGGATTTGATAGTTTCTACGTTTTCATTTATCTCTGATACCTCATTTTCGAGATTCGTAAGAGTTCCGTTTATCTCTTCAATATTATTGTCAATTGCGGAAATAGATGCAGTTGCAGTCACAGCGACAGCACGCAGTCTAGGAATCTCGTCAGCAGCATTTCCTGCAGAGACATTTATATTTTTTAGCAGGTTTTCAACCTTGTCATTTTGTTCACTTAAACGTCTTGCTATTCCTTTTATCTCCTCGATATGACCTTTTATCTCCTCGATATCGTCTTTCAGTTGCTCCACATCTGCCTTTATAGCCTTAATTGTGGAATCTTCTGAAAGTTGTTTTACCAAATTTTTATTGCTATTATTAAGTATTGTAGGCAAATAATTTTGGTTACCTTTCAAGGTGTCAACAATCAGTCTTGCTGCTTTGTCTATCTCTGAGCCAGACTCTTCCTTCTCAAATTTGCTGGCAACAATTCTGCTGAGGATAAGTGAAAGAATCATTCCGCTCAGAGACGTAAAAAAGGCAGTCTTTAGTCCGTCAAGCAACAGAGGAATACTTGAATCAAGGTCGGTCGTATCAAATGTTATCAATCCTTTTGTGATTCCAGCAAAGGTTCCAAGTACTCCAAGAGTTGAAACGATAGAAGGGAATTGCTCAATCCACTTTTTGTGCTTAGTAAAGTCTTGCTTCTTTATGTTTGCCACATAAAGCCATGCACCTAAAAAAGCACAGAATATAATAAAACATGAAAGAGTCCACTTGAAAAAGTATTCTCATTACAAGTTTAACATACATTCGTTCTTTGG
>CAVKBM010000318.1:0-2694 GCA_963654355.1 Bacteroidaceae bacterium
GTTGATGTAAATAAAATGAGAAGATTCCCGTTGTACACCCAAAGAAGTAATTTGGACTGTGGCCCTACATGCCTTCGTATGATTGCTGCATTCTATGGGAAAAAGGTTCCTATGGAATGCATTCGTGAACTGTGTGCCTATTCAAAGAATGGTACAACACTATTGGGAATTTCAAAAGCAGCCGAGGGAATAGGCTTTAAGACTTTGGGGATTAAGCCGACTCTTGCAACCTTGGCTAGTGATGTTCCGCATCCTTGTATTCTGTATTGGAGGCAGGAACATTTTGTTGTACTGTATAAGGTAAAGGAAAAAGGAGGACATAAGTATTTCTATGTGTCAGATCCTGTCGGAACACAATTCAAGTATTCTGCGTGTGAAATGGAGAAATGCTGGTTAAATGGCCTCGAAAACGGAGTAGCCTTATGCTTGGAGCCTACTGCCGATTTTTATGAGTCCATGAGCCTTCCTCACAAATCAAAAGGCGTATCTGGCTTTTTGTGGTCGTACATTAGTCCCTACAAAAATGCAATGGCGCAAATGCTATTGGGAATGGTTCTGGGGTCTTTGTTTATGTTGGTAGTTCCATTCCTCGCACAATTGATGATAGATAATGGTATAAAAGAACAAAATATCCAATTTGTATGGTTGGTATTGTTGAGCCAATTGTCTTTGGTCTTGGGAAATGCAATGATAGAACTTGTTCGTAATTCTATATTACTTTATATCGGTGTCAGGGTTGATATCTTGATGGTTTCTGATTTTATACTGAAGTTGACTAAGCTGCCAATCTCGTTTTTTGATACGATGATGACTGGTGACATTATGCAACGTATCAGTGATCACCAACGGGTGAAAGAATTCTTGGCAGGAACTAGTTTAACAACGGTTTTCTCTTTTGTCAATATTCTCGTCTTCGGTGCTGTTTTCTTATATTATGATGTGCTGTTGTCTGTTATATATCTTGTATGTAGCCTACTGCAAGTCGGGTGGGTGCTGTTCTTTATGACGAAACGGGCAGCTGTAGATAACCGCATGTTTTCTCTTAATTCCATAAGTCAGAACAATGTCTTTGAGATGATACGTGGTATGCAGGATATAAAACTTAATGCGTGCGAAAATGATAAGCGATGGGAATGGGAAAGAACACAAGTAAGTATATCTAAGGCGTTGGCAGAGGGACTTAGAATCTCGCAGTTCCAATGGTCTGGTGGTGTGCTGATTAATCAGGCGAAAAACATTTTTATTACAGCTTTCGTCGCATTCATGGTCATAAAGGGAAATATGACATTAGGCATGATGTTGGCTGTTCAGTTTGTTGTCGGATTGTTGAATAGTCCTTTGGAACAAATTGTAACGTTTGTCAAGAAATGTCAGGATGCCCGACTTAGTACGGGAAGACTTGATGAAATCTATTGCTTGGGCGAGGAACTTTGTAAGGAAGATATCACATATATTCCCCATACTTCTATAATAATAAACCATTTGTGTTTCAGATATGACAAGATTGCAGAAAGGTTTGTGCTAAAGGGCGTGGATATCAAGGTAGAGAAAGGAAAGACCACAGCGTTAGTGGGACTTAGCGGTAGTGGTAAAACAACATTATTGAAGCTGTTGCTTGGCTTCTATAAACCTGAATCAGGTGATATAATAATAGGTGGCCGCCCTTTGCAGGATTATAACTTGCGTGAGTGGCGCAAGAAATGTGGAGTTGTTATGCAGGATGGTTTTATTTATTCAGATACAATTGCCCGTAACATTGCCCCTACGGGGATAATCAATGAAGATCGGATGAGCATGGCTGCGAAAATTGCAAATGTTAGCGAGTTTGTTGAGACCATGCCGTTAGGATATAATACGAAAATCGGTGGAGATGGAAATGGTATTAGTTCTGGGCAAAAACAGAGAATATTATTAGCACGAGCGATATACAAAGACCCAGATTATTTGTTTCTTGATGAGGCAACAAACGCTTTGGATACTAATAACGAAAAAGAAGTCATGCAGAATCTCCGCAGATTCTTGACAGGTAGAACTTGTTTGATTATAGCTCATCGCTTAAGTACTGTAAAAGATGCGGACAACATTGTCGTGTTGGCAAACGGACAGGTTGTAGAGCAGGGGATTCATTCTGCTTTGTTGCATAAGAGAGGTGTATATTATTCTTTGGTGAAAAATCAAATAGAAATATGAAACATTCAAACGAAATGTCTGGGCATAGTCATGAACTGGAAGAAATGCTTCAGCAGCCGATGAATTTCTGGGAACGTTGGGGTATACTTCTCATCCTTGTTCTTTCATTGTTCTTGCTTTTTGTCGGCATGGACTTGTATGCCCAACCGGCTACGTCAACCACCTTGCATGGCTTCGTAAAGACGGAGGCAAATACACCTGCTCCAGGAGTCAATGTCATTGTAACTCAGCTGAAACAAAAATATAAGATATTGGGGGCGGGTATCTCTAGCAAGGACGGTTCCTTCTCGGTATCATTTCATTCCCAAGCAGACAGTGTCAGTTTATATTGCTCGGGCATGACAATTAATGCAACACATGAAAATTTAGCAAACAAGGATGCCTTTGTAACAGTATTCGTCGAGGAGAAAGCACAAAAACTAAAGGAAGTTACTGTCAAAGCACAGAAAATCTATGTGGGGGGAGATACGGTTAATTATAATGTAGCTTCATTCCTTAACAAGA
>CAVKBM010000319.1:0-2642 GCA_963654355.1 Bacteroidaceae bacterium
ACTTGCGGAGTATGTTGACAAGGGTGTAATTACTTGGGACGACATGCGTGATACGGGCGATCTCACGCCGCCATTACGCAAGGCTATTGAGGAGCAAATTTCACAGATTGCTCAAGTTGAAGACAAGGATTGGGAAAGAGCATGTGCTGCAGGTACAAAAACTGCATTTCAAGAATATCTTTCGAACTATCCTTCAGGTAAGTTCGCAGATTCTGCTAGGGACAGAATAGCCGATTTACTTCGTGAAGACGATAAAATCCAAATCGAAGATGAATGGGACTCTCTAAACAAATCTGACATAGAAGCATTGCGCACTTTTATCAGTAAGAATCCAAAGAATCCGCATGTTACAGAAGCTCGTGCAAAAATTAATGAATTGCAAAGAGAAAAGAGACGTGGTAACGGAACACGTTTGGTCATCTCGGCGATTAAAGATGGGTACAATAGTAACCGTCCAGACCTCAAAATACCAGAGCTGCTGAAAACATATCTTAACTCTGGCAGAATTTCATCTCGTGATATTGCAATTGTCATTGGTGATGACAATAACATTATGGAGGCAGAAATCGTTCAGACTCTGTGTAATGAAGGTATTATCGAGTACGATGATTTGGAAAACATCAGCGGCATTGACTCTGTTTTTGTTGACAAATTAATAGATTTTCAGTCAAGTGATGTTCCAGACCTGCCACCTGCGCAACCTTTGGAAGAAATCAAAAAAGATTATACCGAGGTGTATTTCTGGGGCATTCCCTCATCTGGAAAGACATGCGCCTTGGGGGCAATTATGAGTGCGGCAAAGAATGGGACAAATGTTAAGGCAATGCATCCTGATGGCAATTGCCAAGGTGCTGCATATATGATGCAATTAGCAGATTTGTTCGACCCAGAAGCAGTATCTGTTTTGCCGCCCCGTACTGACGTGCAAGACACTTACGAAATGCGCTTTACTCTTGTTGGCGAAGATGGTCGTGAGCATAAACTCGCATTTATAGACTTGTCTGGTGAGTTGTTTACTTGCATGCACCTCAAAGCATCTGGTTTGCCTTTCGAGAGACAAGAGCAGGCGGACGCTATCTGTACGCTTGACAACATCCTTGTTAAGAATAGAACAAACAATCGCAAAATTCATTTCTTTGTTGTAGAATATGGTGCGCAAGACAAGAAGATTAGAAATATGAGCCAAGACTCTTACCTTCAAGCAGCCATTAGCTATATCAATGAAATGGACATATTTGATGAATTTACAGATGGTGTCTATATGATTGTCACTAAAGCCGATAAAGCTAATGTTGACGAATCAGAGTTAGGGTCTCATCTTGCAAACTATATCGAAACATACTATAAAGGTCTTTATGGAGGTCTTGTTGATATCTGCGAAAAGAAAGAGATAAATGGTGGTCGGGTATCAAGATTTCCATTCTCTATCGGTAAAGTCTGTTTCCAAAATTTGTGTATGTTTGACAAAGAGTGGACGCATCGCATTATAGAAGAAATAAAGGATCGCTCCTATGCAGAGAGAGCCGGTCGATTGGGAAAATTAACTAGAATGTTTGGTAGATAATATGGAAAAGAATAAGTTAGGTATTGTTATTAATACGACAAAATCTAATATCCGCACAAGTGGTTTTAGAGCCATTTATCGTTTCAACGATGATGAATGGTCGTCGGTCGTTCGTGATACTGGAGCAGAATTGAAAAAGGTGACAAACAATTCTGCCTCAGCTCCTATTCATTTCATTCAATTCGAAAGTAATGGATGTTGCTATTGCATTATGCAGTCCATTGCAGGAAGAAAAGATTATCAAAGTGCATGGGTTTTCATTCACAAAGACATTCTTCTTCCTGAGGGTGAGTTGTCTTCAATAATACAAAAGGTTGAAGAAGTCTTGTCTCTTGATGTTGAGGACAAGAAGGCTGAACTGGACAATCTGTTTGAAAAGCCCTACCCAACAACAAACAACCCCAGCTATTCTGTTAGTTCTGGAGACACATATGCCGTACGCTACTATGGCAATGGTACGGACCTTATGTACACTCGCAGCTTGGTCTTGGGCGATCGCCTCTATCAATCAGACTATTGCAAGTATAAGTCCGTATTCTTGATAGACAAAGAAAGCGGATTACAAGTTTCTGACGCACAAGACTTGTCTAACACAAAACTTGAAAAAAGCTTTGTGATAGAGCTGCCTGATGAAATTGATGGCTTTAAGCATGACTTAAAATCAAACTCAATAAGAATTACTAATGGAGCAACGATTAAGGTTAAATGGACAAAACCGGGTTATGCCGTAATTAATAAGGAAGGAAAAACAGCAGAAGAGCTGCGCATTAATAAAACAGAATATCACCGTTCCTTTCGTCTTAATATATTTCAGATTGTTGATGAAGTTACGGAGAAAACTTTGAATGGCACAATCAAGTTCAATGTTTGGCATAATTTTGATGCCAAACATAATGTCATTTTTTTCAGAGAAGAAGACTTGACTCATATTGCCTTCACTATTGAGAAAAAGGCGTATCTCACAAAAACGGACTACGTAGATTTATCCAATCGTAATGAAAGTAATCCCGTTATCATCAAGCTTCAACCAGAGCACCATGAATATAAATGCAGCATTGAAACGAACATCCCCGACGTT
>CAVKBM010000320.1:0-2636 GCA_963654355.1 Bacteroidaceae bacterium
ATGATTCACTTCTGCCTTGAGTTTGGTTTCCATCGCATCTCGCTTGGGAGTTCCTGCTTTACCCCAAACTTCATCCACTACATCTGAAAGTGGGGTTAATTTCATCTTTTCCATAATTGTTCATCTTTTTGTTCGAAATGTTGTTTCCTTATATCTTCTACATTGGCAATTATTGGTCGTTTCTCATTCTGTAATCTAAAAACATTATCAATGTGTCAGGACAGACACCATCAATAACGTTTGCAGATTTTCCACTCACTGCGTGGAAAATGTTTGGCCAAGCCTGATAGAAGCTGACAAAGTGATACAGGTTGGTCTTAGTGAATCCCTTTCAGTATTTGTCGGTTAAGGCTTTAGCCAGGTTTGCTACAACCTGCACGTCATATTCTGCACGCTGGTCTTTTAGTACCTCTTGCTGTATGCGTTTTCCGAGCAGCCACTTTCTCTTGACAAGAATCTCATTGACGGAGCGATAGGCGGAGGCTTGTCTCTGTTCAATGATGGTACACGTATCCCTAAATGGCTCTCTTTGTAGGAATGTTGCTTTGTCGAGATCTTCTTCTGCTTCGACTTCTGGTTGTCATTGCCGTGCTGATAGCGAATCAATATGGAACGTGCTGAACGAGAAATCGCCTGACCTTATGTTGTGGGGTTTAAAGTCAGACGGTTGAAAGCATCGGACTTCCAGATTAGTTCCACCAGCCAAATAATCTTCCCAAAAGAAAAATGATATAAACTATCACTCCTATAATTATTAGAATACCATATCGTATGATGTAAAAATGGTATATTTCTCTCCACGAGGTCTCTATTTGTGCAAATACCTTATAACTCTTTCTTCTCCATGTATTCGTTTCAATTTCTTCTGCTATGTATGAACCCAAGAAGAACAAAGGTACTCCCCAAAATTGGAAATAATTATAATAGATTTTTTTGCCCGTTGCCATATCAAGTCGAATAAACTCCAATACTCCTCCAATGTTATTCATTGTTCCAAGTATTGGACTGACCATATTTCGTTTATCCCTAATCTTTAATTGGTTGCCAAACAATCCGTCATTTGGAGAATACTTAAGCTCTTTTATAAATAGATATACAAAGGCTATACCGATTACTATAGGAATTACGTAACTATCATATTCTTCAGGGACAAAGCTTAGCCCAGCAATAGCACTAATCAGAAGAGCAACTATTATCATAAGTGTAGGCGCACATGTATGCTTTTCGTTAGATGAGTTGCTTCCCTTTGATTGCAAGTTTTCGGACGTATCCCTGCACTTGCTTATTTCTCTATCAAAACATACTTGAATAGGCGATTTTATTGCATGGTCAAGAGATAGATAAATAGTACGATTTTTTTCGTCATACCACCCATCCAAATCACTGGAGTACAAAAATTGCAAACTAACATTTAGCTTTGTGGTTGTTTTTTCCATGTTCTTGCGAATGTTTTTGCCTATTAAAGTATCCACTACTTTCATGTTGTCTACAAGGTTCTTATTTATAGAATCTAATCTTGTCTCTGTAATAGTACAATATTTCATATCTTAAATACATTTATAAATCCAACTAAAACCATTTTATTATAATATTTAGAAGGTTGGTGTAAACCAAATTCAATATTCTCAATCAATCATTTGTGTTATTCGTATATGCCAGCAAACAAATTCAATGTTAAAATTTCTCCAGTACCACCCACACTCCAGCGTTGTCCGTGCCTTCGTGCCTTATGATGCCTGCTTTCTGCATTGCCGATAAGTCCCTTTCGATAGTCCTTGATGTCACCGACAAAGTCTCCGACATTTGTTTAGCGGAAACGGCAGGATTTGACTGGATGATGGAAATGATAATACGCTGACGTGCAGAAAGTTTGGTCTCCGGCATATCTCCGACATTTGTCTCCGACATGTCTCCGACATTTTCGCCGCGTTCGGCTATGACTTCATCCACCGTTTTACGCTGAACAATCGCCATTACTCCACCACCTGTTTCTTCTATCGTAGGCAACGGCATCTTGGCACGCTCAAATTCTTCGGCTATCTTCTTGTAGCCACGTCCCCACGACTCCACAAAGCCAGCCTTGTAGAACACGGTGGCGATGTTGTGGTTGCGAGGATAGGACGAATGCTTCTTCAGTAGGTCGGCAGGAGTCAGTTCTTTTGGCAACAAGCCATAGTTCCAAAGTTCTATGCTGCGGTCGTAGATGCGCATCTGGATAGCTGGTCCAGCATAGTCTTTATGAGCAATGGCATTGTATATCAACTCGCGCAACGCCTTTTCCGGTACCTCCAACTGCTCCACACGCTGTAGTCCCTCGTAATGAATGGGCGAAAGCAGATACTTCGTGCGGAGAGTGTCAACCACGCGACTTGCCATCTGAATGATGTTGCCCTCTATCACGTCTTGGACTATCAAGTCGCTCTCGTCTGTATGGAAACGCCCTATCTTGAATGTGGCTGAGGGAAAGAACTGCCCCACATGCTTTCCGAAAAGCAGGATGGCTGCATTCTTTAACTCACCATTTGAAGTTATCAATCCGAGATTGCGCAACACATTCTCCGTAGAGGCGTTGGCTTCATCTTCGTCCATACGTCCAGCCTTGATGCTGCATTGCAGGAAATAATCGATGGCATTGC
>CAVKBM010000321.1:0-2628 GCA_963654355.1 Bacteroidaceae bacterium
ATATCACTATATCGTAGCAGAAGACGATGAGGATGACATGGCCGATGATTGGGACGACGATGATGATTTTTATGATTTCGACAATGAGGAAGAAGACGAGGAGAATCCGGACTTTTATCGCTATGACACCTATCCTTATACGTATAGATTCAAGGACCTTCCTTCCTCTTTGAAGCTCAAGCATCCAAGGATCCTTGAAATCATGCAGAAGAAGGAGAATTGGCTGGTGATTCCGAAGGAGCAGCTGGAAGAAATCATGGCATTGCCGCATGAGGAGGTTCGGGAGGACTTGGAGCAAATCATCCTTTACGGCATCCACGAGATGGTGAACGAGAAGGGTGAGTTTGACGAAAAAGCGGCGGAGTCGTATGGATTTCCTCTCACCCATTCCGTCATGTTGCTTTCCGAGGTGGGCAACGATTCCAGCAGCTTGAACGCTGTCTTGGAGACCATGCGCATGCCTGACGAAGCCATAGACTGTATATATGGAGACGGTATGGATATGATAGCGATGCCAACCATCGTAAAACTGGCGCCTCATGCTATCGACACCCTGACTGCCTTCATGTTGGAGGAAGGATTCGTCAATTCTCACAAGTCGTATGTGATGACTGCCTTGGCAAACATTGCCCATTATTATCCTGAGACTCACGACGAGGTGAAGGCTGCATTCCTGTCTTTCATGGAACATGCCTTGCAGGACAAGCAGAAGGCTTTATATACCAGTCATACACTGAATGGATTGCTGGCGTGTGCGATTTTGGATTTTCACGATGAGGACTTATGGCCAAAGATAGAGGAAATGTACAAGCAGAATTTAGTGGACCGCACGTGCGCCGGCAGTTTGAAGTCGGTGAAGCGTGACTTGCTATTCAGACCATGCTACTTTTCCCCCTGTGATTTAGGTCTAGAGGATAGATTCCGCAGTATGGACCAGGCGTTTGGGCACAATCGTTGAAAAATAAAACTTTTTTGTTTTTGAGGGGAAAGCAGTGAAAAATAATAAGACAACTAATAATATACACATATGGAAGCAAGAAAGACTACACTAGAAAGTCTGTTCACAGGTGATGACACAAACTATATAATACCTGTGTATCAGCGCAACTATAGCTGGACTAGCAAACAATGCAAGCAACTGTTCCAAGACATACTTTCAATTATAGAAACAGATAGAGAACATTTCTTTGGAAGTGTTGTATTGTGCCATGTCAAGCACCATACATCATCAGTAATTGATGGACAGCAACGATTAACGACCGTCTCATTGATATGGCTAGCCATGGCAAAATTAATAAAAGACGGTGTTAAGCAAGCAACAAGTACTTTGGCCGCTAACATCCGTATGAAGTATTGCTACGAATCCTTGGAGGATGAAACTATTAAGCCACGCTTGGTTCATGTTGAGAAAGATAGGGCTGCATTTGTGGCATTAATAGAAGGTAAAGAAGATGCCTTTGAAAAAGATTCGTATGTCACTCAGAATTTTCATTTATTCTATGAATGGATGAAAAACTCAGAGCATTCTTTGGTAGAATTTTATAACGCTATCAAAAATTTGATGATGGTGTGGATTGAAGTAGATACAAAAGATAAGCCTCAATTAATATTTGAATCTTTGAATTCCACAGGGTTGGCTTTGACAGATGGCGATAAAATCAGAAATTTCATTCTGATGAATTTAGAGGCAAATCTCCAAGAGTCTTACTATAAAAAATATTGGATTGACATTGAGAAATTCTCAAATTATTCTGGAAGCCAAAAGAATGCACAGGAAGCCGTAACGCTTTTTGTGAGAGACTACATGACTGCTCAAACCACCCGAATCCCAGCATTGCGTGATGTATATTTTAAGTTTAAGGAGTTTACAAGCCATAAAGGTCTTACGGCTGAAGAACTGCTTATAGATATGCTAAAATATTCACGGTATCTTTTTGAAATAGAAAATGCTACTACAAAAAGCAGCAAGCTTAATATTGTTCTCAAGAGACTTGCCCTCTTGGAAATGAGCGTTTGTCATCCCTTTGAATTCAAGTTGTTAGATGATTTTTATTCCAAAAAAGTGAATGAGGACGAACTCTCAAAGATATTGGTTGTTGTGGAAAGCTATATCTTTAGAAGACTAGTATGTGAAGTGCCAACCAATGCCCTTAATAAAATTTTTGCGTCATTATATGATGTTGCAGAGAAACTCGTCCAAAAGGCAGGAATCTCATTTTATGAAGCCATTTGTTACCTTTTGACTTCACGTAAAGGCACAGGACGTTTCCCCTCAGACGAAGAATTTATGGTAGCCTTGGCAACAAAGAATATATATAAGATGCGTGCCAAGAACAAAATTTATACTTTCTATCGTCTGAACGCAGGTAACAGTGCGGAGGGAGACACGTCCGTTATTGACAAGATGCAACCTGACGAAAATGGAAATGTGGTGTTGTCTATTGAGCATATCATGCCTCAAACATTGAATGCCGATTGGAAACAAGCTTTGGGTGGTGAGGAAGAAGCGATCCGTCTTCAAGAAACTTGGGAACATACTATAGCCAATCTTACTCTAACAGCTTATAACAGCTCATATAGCAACAGCAACTTTATTACTAAGCTAACTCTGAAAACTGAGGATGGATT
>CAVKBM010000322.1:0-2610 GCA_963654355.1 Bacteroidaceae bacterium
ATCATATTTGTTGAATTGACCAAATGTGGGTGTCTAAAATCGGGGGAGTATTATACACATCATTTCTCTCATATTGAAAAAATCGTCTTTTTTGGTGGCGAACCATGCCTAAATTTGGATGTAATGGAGTATGTTTGCTCTCTTTTTGACAGCTATAAGTTTGACGATAAACTAAAGGATATGCCTAAGTTTGCCATCATAACCAATGGTACCATACTAAACGAGCGACTGTTGAAAATTATTAGTACATATATATCTTATATTACAGTTAGCATTGATGGTAATAAGGAATTTAATGATTATAATCACTTGGATAGAGCAGGTAATGGTTCGTTTGACAGAATAGCCAAGTTTATAGACACTGTAAAACAAATTGATACCGTTACAATTCAATATGAGTCCACTTTTACAAAATACCATATTAGAAAAGGTATCACTAGAGATGAAATTGCGTCATATATGTCAAAACGATTTGGTATCAGAGGCTTTGTCGTTGACGAAATGAGTGTAAAAGAGCATGACGATGCCTATTCTATAAATAATTTGGAAAATCTTCCAGAAAGTTTCACAAGTATTCTATGGGCTATATCGTTTAAAAAGCCGCTTGTATCTTGTCAAATGTCTAACAAGCAATTTGCCGTATCAACATTGGGGGAGATATTCCCATGCCATATGGATGTTGGTAAAGAATGCTTAAATTTAGGTAATATTAGAGGAATGAACATATTCAATTCTGATACCATCCAAAAGTCTTTCCCTTTGTTCAGTTTGCTAGCCAACAAAAGAGACTTGTGCTCTAATTGTTGGGCTCGCAATTTATGTGAGGGTTGTCCTAGGGAACTTTTTTATGATGAAAAGAACAAATGCTATCAGACATCTCCTAATGAGGATAAATGTAAATCACAAAGAGCACATATAGAAAAAATTCTTTTAAGCATATCACATTTAAGGCAGGATAAAAACAAATGGCACGATTATGTACAAGGCATAAATGAGATGTGCAAAGAAAAGATTTGTTAGTATAAATGCTAGCCTACATTCTCAAAAAAGTATGTTTGATTAAAAAGTAGTATTATGAGAAAGTTTATCTTTACAACAGCCGTGTGTCTCTCTGCAATATCCCAGATGATGGCACAGAACATTTCGGGAAAGATTGTAGATGCCAAGGGCGAGCCTTTGGCATTTGCAAATGTAGTGCTCCTAAACCGTCAAGATTCAGCTTTTGTCAAAGGGGCTGTGAGTGGGGAGAATGGGTGTTTCTCCATTGACTCCCCTTGCAATGGCGGAATCATCAAGGTAACTTCCGTAGGCTATAAGACAATATTCAAGGACTGCAAAGGTGAGAATGTAGGAGTCATCAAGGTGGAAGAAGATAGCAAGATGCTCGGCGAAATAGTAGTAAAATCATCTTTACCAAAGACCGTTTTGAAAAATGGAGGAATGGTGACTACTATTGTTGGCTCTGTCCTAGAAAAGGCAGGAACCATGGAGAACTTGCTCGACCGAATCCCAAATGTTTCAGTCCAAAATGGCAGCATCAAGGTCTTTGGGCATGGTGAGCCTGTCATCTATATCAATGGACGAGAGATGAGAGATAAAAGCGAACTAGACCGTTTACATTCAGATAACATCAAATCTATAGAGGTTATCTCGAACCCAGGAGCAAGTTATGCAGCAAGCACCAAGGCAGTGATTCGCATAACAACAAAAAAAGTGCAAGGTGAAGGGTTCGGTGTTGACGCAACGGCAGAATGTGCATATGATGAGGAGAAAAACTTTGGAGCATATGGACGACTTAATATGAACTATCGTAAAAATGGTTGGGAGTTTGGCACCTATGCCTTTGGGGCGAACCAATGTTCTCCAGACAATAAAGACTTACAGCAAATCACCTATCTCGACAAAATTTGGAAACAACAAAATAAAATTCGGCGAACAAGCAAACTTGAAACTATGAATTATCGCATGGATGCAAGTTATCAATTGAATGAAAACAATTCATTGGGAGCAAGCTTTAGTTTTTTGCGCAATCCGAAACGAACTTTGAATGGAAAAATGACTGGCTCTGTGCTGCAAGATGAAAATTTGACGGAAAACACGAATTCCCGTTGCTATGAGTTGACGCAAAAGAGCAGCCTTTTTAGTAATGTATATTATGTAGGCAAAGTGGGAAAGTTGGGAATAGACTTCAACACAGATTGGCTTTGGTCAAAGGAATACGATGGGGATAATACGGACGAACACTATCAAGAAGTGGGGAGCGACATACAAAAACAACTTGTCAATAGTGTCACTTCCAAGTACAATCGCTTGGTAGCCTCCAAACTGGTACTCTCCCATCCACTTTTTGGGGGAGAACTGTCTGTCGGTGGAGAATGCTCTTTTACTAATCGCAACTCCAACTATTCCATCACACCAAGCTCCCTTGCAGATAATGACCAAAATCACATCAAGGAAAGTATGGTGTCAGCATTCGTCACCTATAACCATGACTTTGGTAAGTTGAATATGGAGGTTGGATTACGATACGAGGATATTAATTTTAAATTTTATAACAACACTGCGTTAAATTAATATTTAATCGTCTGTAAATCAATAACTTATATTAAG
>CAVKBM010000323.1:0-2605 GCA_963654355.1 Bacteroidaceae bacterium
AAAGATGCCGGATAAAATCAAAAAGACACAAAGAGCAATCCGTC
Organism: Bacteroidaceae bacterium; assembly: GCA_963654355.1. Lineage (GTDB taxonomy): Bacteria > Bacteroidota > Bacteroidia > Bacteroidales > Paludibacteraceae > UBA1181. Next base: position 45 of record CAVKBM010000323.1, read on the forward strand.
TAAAGAAGAGAATTAACAATGCGTGGAATTTTTAGAATCCAAGTGGTTTGAGAGGGAATTAAAGGACGTCGGGGGATCTATTAATCTTTTTCCACAATAGAGCACTAAGAGACGTGGAGCAGAAATCCCGTCTTGGGTACCGTCATAATGCACATACTCCGGTCTTCAGAAAAAATCTTGCGCAATTGCGAAATATAATTTTCAAGGCTAGCATCGGAATCATTGCCGTCTGGCCAAAGGGCCTGTTTCAAGTCTTGCCGGGAGACGGTTTCGTTAGGATGCTCCATCAGCAGTTTGAGCACTATACTTTGTTTGATGGTAATGCGGCACACATTTTTTCCTTTTCGGAAGAGTTCCCGGCTGTGAATGTCGAAGGCATAGCTGGCTATCTTTATGGTAGAAGCGGCATCTTGCTGCTGTTCTTTAGATTTGGCAAATCTCTTGACATAGGCAGCCACCTCTTCCACATCCACCGGTTTCTTAAGAAAGGCAATAGCACCATCGGTGATGGCTTTAGTTTGATAACCTGCATCAATATGTGACGACATGAAAACAACAGGAATACCTTCTGCATACAGTTTGAGCTGCTGCATCAAGTCGATGCTGTTAGTGTCGCCCACTTCTACATCCAATAAAATGATATTGGGATGGGAGACCTCTACTACCGACTGTAATCCTGCCAATGATGTCTGAAAAACAGACTCTATATCCATAAGTTGCAGCCCAGTAGAGAGTATTGCCCCCAGCGTGACATCATCATCTACTATCAGCACTTTTATTTTATGGTTTGCATCGTCCATATCAACTCTATTTAACCGGGATGTTGAATGTAAATATACTCCCCTCTCCTTGTTCGCTTTTTACCGTGACTTTGCCCCCATGGGCTTCCACGACATATTTAACGAGTGCCAATCCTATGCCATGTCCCTTTGGGGCATTCTCATGGGGCACACGATAGAACTGCCTGAATATCAGTTTCTGGTCTTTAGGAGCAATACCCCATCCATTATCCGAAACGCTGACAATCACATTTCTATTAGCTTCCCTACTTACCGTAACGTTTACCTGCACACCATCGTCGGCATACTTTATAGCATTCTCTATAAGATTTCTCATCACATTGAGCATGTACATACAGTCGGCTTTGACTGTAGCATTACCGTGCGTCAGGTCATCGATGTTAATCTGATGTTCTTTCTCTTTGTAAATAATGTCAATATCCGATTTTGCACGTTCAGCCACCTCCAAAATATCAATTTCTTTAGGAGCGAGTATAATTCTTTTGTTTCCACCGCTTGCAGCTATCAGAATGCTTTCGATGTCAGAAACAAGTTGTTTGGCCTTGTCGGATGTCTGCTGGATAAGGGCAAGTATGCTTGACTCGTCGACCTTGAGTTTGATTACCCCCAAAAGCGTGATGACACTATTAATTGGTGCCTTTAGGTCGTGGATGATGCTGTTTACACTCAACTCGCGGTTTTTCAGCAACTCGCCCTTTCTTTTAATGTCCTTCAATTGGTATCCGATGCAAATGGCAGCAACAAGCACTAAGAGAAGAGAAAGCATCAATGTACCGACAGAATTCCAAATAAAAATTGAAGGAGGTATATTGATTGCCACCCGGACAAATTTAGGATGGGATAGACCTACTGCATAATCTTTCGAAAAAAACCAAGTGGAAGGGATGTCTTTTCTTCCGTAAATACTAACAACTTTTTTCCTCTTATCCAATAACAAGATACTATGTTCGTAATTTTCTTTCAGATTGTTGACAAATATAGTATCAAGAACCGCGAGTTTTATAGAACGCCCCTTGGATTCATTTGAATCCTGAAGTATCAATGTAATTAATTCCGATTGAGAGTTTACTAAACCATCCGTCTTTAATTTTTTCACATCAAATGAATCCAAGTCTGTTATGCTTTCCCCCTTTGTAGGAACTGGGACAATCTCTCCCGGTTCATACATTTTCAGATAACTATGTTGAGTTCCTATTTTGTCTGGTTTTTTAGTAATTCTTGTCCTAAGGTTGAGTTCTTCATCGATGGATTGATATATAACAGGATTGATTTTTGAAAGTTCCGTTTCTACAAAATTGTTATATTGCAAGTAAATGTTGTATCCCTGCAAACAACCAATCATAACTATGGCAAGAACCGAAACAAACAATGCTCTCTTCATATCCTATCTGTTACTTTAGCATTGCAAAGGTATGACAAAATCCAGAAACAATCAACTAAAGTTCTGGAAATCTTTTGAATTCGCGAAAAATCTAACAGAATCCCACGAAAAATATTAGAAAAATATTAGATTTTTATTAGAGAGACATCATAAAAGGTTTTGTAATTTTGCAATCGAAAGCCAAACAAAATAGGGAAATGGAGATATTGTCTAAAAACGAAATGGAGAAAAGCTTAGGGGGTGGCTGGATTCTACTCCCTAATGGGGTTATAGTTTACGTTCCGGATGGTGACGAAGATGATGACAACGACACTATCTTTCTATAAGAACATAATCACTAACATTATAAACTCTTAAAATTGTCAACGATGAAAAAATTA
>CAVKBM010000324.1:0-2603 GCA_963654355.1 Bacteroidaceae bacterium
GTCAACATACTCCGCAAGTTGACGAGGACTATACTCGGTAAGATTGTCTAATATGTTGTCTTTTGTATTCATAATCAAAATGAGTCGTATTTACTTCTATTAGTACCTTGCTTTTTGTTTTCTTTAACTATAGAAATTGATTTGTGATTATTCCCTTTTCCAAAGAATGTCTCAACATTTCTTGAATGGCGTTCTTGTACGAAGTATGGGCACAAGAGCATCAAGTAGCAAATAAGCAATGTTATTATCGCTAATGCGTTTGGAGCCTTCGCTTCTTGATAAGAACTTTTCAAACTTGTAAGTCCATTCAATGCTTTCTCCTTATGTATGTTAGCCGTGGAAAATGGAACAACGCCAGTTTCTGAAGAAACACATTTTTGAGAAATGGTGTTTAATGATTCCGTCCATTGTTCTATTGCTCCTTCAATGGTGGAGATGTTTCCAAATAGGAAAACATTCCATATAGAAGGAGAGTCGCTAACCTTATTAATCCAAGCTTTTGCCTCATCAATGGATTTTGTTGTCGAACTTTTCAAGTATAGCGACAGCTCTGTAATCCTATTATTTATGAGTTGGTCATCATTAACTGTTGATGCCAAGGAAGACTTAAGCTGCTCTATTCTGGAATCCGAATACGATTCATAATCTGAGAATACACCCAAAGAAGACTTAATTGATTTGTCAAACTGCTGGATGATTTCATCTTCCGAACTTTGGACAGTCCAAAAGTGTGAGAATGGAATGCCAACAATTATAATAATAAATGGAGAACATGCTACTAAAATGCGTTCCCAGATAATACTTCTGTGAAACTTCTTGTCCACACCCTTTAGAACTTGCGCCCCTAATACAGTTAGGACAATTAAAAGGACACAACATCCCATGGTAAATAAACCTGCGCAATAATTACCAACGGTGTAGTATGTCGCTCCCATAAAAACGACATACGCAATAAAAATCAGTGCGAGGAACGCCACAATGTGTCCCCATGAAAATCTAAGTTTTCTATTCATATTTATCTTTTTTGCGGAAGTAAACGTTCTAGTTCTTCTATCTTTTGTTTGTATTCGGCAATTTTTCTGCGAATAGCTTCATAATCCGTCTCGTCACTCTTTGACGGTGTCGGAGTATTACCTACGGAAGGTGAACTATCCGTAATGGGTGAAGCCCGATTTGCTGCCGATTCATCTCCTGCACCATCTGGTACTGGTTTCATTTCTCGCTGTTTTGGAGTGCTAAAATCACCTCGCTTGACACCTTCAAGAGCTTTGTCTACCAATACCATTGGAGGCATGAAACCATATACGTCAGAGCCAGTTTTATAGAGGACGTTTCTTGCTTGCTCTACAGTCAAGTCCTTTTTGATTGATTTCATCAGAGCTATCGTGCCTGATACTATCGGTGCAGCCATGCTTGTCCCGTCAAATGACTTGAAATCACTACGAGGATAAGAGCTGTAAATGCCTTTGCCTGGGGCAGAGATGTCTGAACATGGCCCATAGTTCGTAAAGTCTGTCGGGTACAAGTTCTTATCTACTGCGGCCACTACTATAGACGATGCATTTCTGTTCTCTGGAGGTATGCTTGACAGTATGTCATCATTACCTGCGGCAAATACAAGTATGCAGCTTTTCTTGGCTGCCAAAGCACATACCCTTGCCCATAGCTTCTCAACGTTCTTGAACTGACGTTTTGCAATCTCATTTTGTTGGTCAACTGGCAATTGGTTCAATCCCTTGAAGGATGGACCTATTGACAAGTTCACGACATCCGCATCATGGTGGATAGCGTACATCGTTCCTGCGATAAGAGCAGACAAAGGACATTGGTTGTTGTCAAATACCTGAACAGGCATCAGTTTGCAGTTAGGGGCTACACCAGACGCTCCTTTGGCATAGTAATCTGCACAACCTGCAGCAAGACCTGCTGTATGTGTACCATGTCCTTGTCCCAAACTAAGGCTGTTATTTTGTGTAAACACATTATATGCATCTACGATACGGCCTTTGAACATCGGGTGTCCGGCTTCTATTCCGTCATCAACAACAGCAACTTTCACATTGGCAGAGCCTTTTGTTATGCTCCATCCTTGTTTTAGACGAATAGCCCCTAAGTGCCAACCAACACTTTCGGTAGAAGTACTCACATGGCCATTCAACTCGTATATTTCTTCGTCAAAGACCAAGAACTTGTGGTTCGGTATCTTTGAGTTTATCGTTTGGCGAATTTGGTCACGTTCATCCTCTGGAATTTGGACTACCAACAGTTTTACTTCTTTATCATATCCGATGATGGAATACTTGTCATCGGAATAAACTTTCTTGAAGTCTTGCGCCAAAGCCTCAATGTTGTCATTCTCGTTCTCCATGAACAAGAACAAGCGGTTGGCTATCGTATTGGGCACGCCCGGTTGACGAATAATGGGGATTTCTTCACCATCTTCACCCGTCACGGGGGCGACAATATCACCTTGGCCAGGCAATTTACCGTCATTGCCTGTTATAGGTTTAATACGTCCATTATCTTCTATTACTCTTCCATTTGAGGTCGCAACACTGTCAATTGGCACAACGCCGTTCTCTTCATGGTGACCACTACATCCG
>CAVKBM010000325.1:0-2590 GCA_963654355.1 Bacteroidaceae bacterium
ACAGCGTAGACATGTATGGCTGCACATTGAAGTCCCATGATGATATGATTGGTTTCAGAGGATTGTAGGCCTTTTCACGCAAGTTGGTGACGAGGTGCTTTGCTCCGTCAAAGTTCCAATAAGCAGCAGCCTCGTTTGTGTCTACAAAATCCCAGTTGCCGTATTTAAGTCGTTCACGAGTAGCTTTGTCTTGGATGTTATCTAAGGCAACGAGGTAAGCCCTACGGAACTTTTCGTCTGGATTGTCATATACAGAGAATGGGATATACAAATCACCAGGTCTCAGCACCGCTGGATTGCCATCCTCATCTTGTACAAATCTTTCTCTCACCCACCCCAAACAAGGGTTTGTACTCATCAATAATTTGGGAACAACTGTTGTGTTTTCTACATTCCATCGCAAACGAGACCCCAAGACATCTATGGCTTTTTGGCTTATTTGCGACACCTCATCGACGAACCCCCCAGAATATTCGCTTGAACCCAAACGATTAAAGTCTGGATCCATGTTCGTTTCGGCAAGTTCTTTCATAATTATCTTGCTATCATTCCAGAACACCATTTCACCATAAAGGTTGTTGATTTTGTAGTTCTTTCCCTCAATAAGCCCCCAACTTCTAACAATACTGCATATTGTATTCCATGTACTTTCTCGCAAGGATTTCAATGTTGCACGAGCAACAACCATACGCATGTCTGGCCATCGAAGACAAGAGCTTACAAGCCAACAACTACCAAGGTAAGAATTGTGGGTCACAGTAAAATTATCCACACAATATAATCCACTTGGGTCGTCCACCGTTATGCAACGACCTTCACGTTTACCAATGTATTCAACATTAACTATGCGCTTTCCAAGTTCGCTTGCGCCGCCATTGAACTCATATTTTGCACGCTCTTTTTTTCTACTCAATCCGCATAAGTCAGGATTGAGTTTTGTGCGAATTTGCACATCATAGGCATCACTACATTGAACATACTCGCCAGTCGTTCTTTTGTAGCCAGCTTTATTTTTTGTAATAGTAGCAACGCCTCCCAAAGAACGAACAACAAACGCAACGTCTTCCGCTAATTGTTGACTGGTAGATGTGTATATGATATGTCCTCTGCTATCAACGTAGCCATCGGTATCTATAAGTCCTTGCATTAAATTTATTCTATCTTCAATAGAAGCGTACATGTACGGAGTAGGGATAAAATGATTTTGTGACTTATTACCTGCAATGCCTAATTTCTGTAATGCCTGGATTAGTTCTTTGTCATAAATATAGTACGCCTTAGCCTGTGTGTGTGATTTGCAAGACTTATGTGACATATCATATCCACAATCAATAAAACGCTTGACAATCTCTTCGTCTATGGTAGTAAAATTGACATACCCATTATTTATAACAATATCAGATATACAGCCATCGCCAATCAATGCTCCTAAGACATAAGGCGGTATGATAACACGAGTTTTATTGCCAGGAACCGTAAATTTTACTGGCTCTGTCAATGGGATGATTAAATTATCATGTTGGTACATTCCAATCTTCTTTCGCTCATACCATTCATAAATACTCTTTGTCGGCCAGATACGCTCATCACTACAGCCATATTTTTTCGCCTTCTTAGATTTCTTACGACTTTGGTGAAGCTGCCACAAATGTCCTTCAGAGCAATCAAAATGAGTACCATCTATAAAATATAGACGATAGTAATCGTGCTTCTCTATCGGATGTAGCCATACAACTTTTGTAACCCCTCCAGTATTAGGATTGGTTATCATGTCCCCAATCTTAATGTCACGAAGGAGCTTAAAGCCAAAAGGCGTACAAATTAAAGAATCTAATGTCGCCGCCTTTCCTCCACCCGCTGAGCCTCCTGATAGAATTACTTGTGGAATATTCTTCTCTCCACATTTTGAACAAACAGCCTCATAAAGCGGCTGTCCATTTCTGTCAATGCCACAAACTTGCTGTATGATTTGCCCACCGCATTTCATACACTCTGGCTGCAACGCCTTCCAAACCTCATATTGACGAGCCGAAGGTTTGAAGTCTATATGTAGACTTTGAGGAGCTTTTAATCCAATTGCCATTCTGATAAAACCATATCTGCATTTTCCTTTAAGATGTGAAGAACTTGATGACGAGTTCCCTTATTTTCAATTTGGAGTACACCCATCTTTTCCAGATTGACCAGATGGTGCTTGACGGTCATAAAACAGATGCGCCCTGTGTCGGCTGCTATCTGTCTGTAAGTACGCTTGCTTTCGTACCCATAAGTCGTTACGAACCATTTTAGGAACATCAACGACATGCCTGGTTGCTTTGTAAAATCCATATTTGATACATTTATGTGTTAAACTCAAATACGAATAGGAAGCTGTTGTAAGAGAGGTTTTACAAGCACTGTTAAAAATACCAAAAAACCCAACTCTTTTTACATCAAGAGCTGGGCAAAACGATTTATATATGTATATGAAAGCAAGTGCCTTATTTTGAAGCAGCGGCATCGTAAATTTTCTCCACTACGAGCCAGAAGTCATCTGGATAAGCTGTCTGACCAAGAGCCTCGCAAGCCTTCTTCATCAGCGCAATCTCGC
>CAVKBM010000326.1:0-2535 GCA_963654355.1 Bacteroidaceae bacterium
GGAATGTAAAAGAACACTGCTGCTCCTATGTCTGTTCTCTTTCATAGGCGTAGCCTTGTTGTATCCGAACCAGGGCAGTAGTCTCTTAGGGTTGATTATGGTTTATCTGCTTGGCAGATACGGATTTAAAATAAATGGGGGGGGTAAAATTGCAATTTGTAAGTCGTGTAAGGTCTATCTTCTGTCATTCACTCTGCTATTGATGTGCTTGCTGGTCATGTATTACGTCTCGCAGCTTTTGCACAAGGCAAGTATGGCGAAGCTTATCTTCCCGTTTCTGGGTTATGCAAATCCGTTGATTGTGGTGATGGCGGTTTCCCTCTTCCTCATGGTCAGGAGCCTACCAACTCATGCCAACAACTTCTTGAACAAACTCTTGTCAGCCAATCTCTTCATCTACTTGTTGACTGAGATAGGGGTGTTTGTTTCTTATAAGCAGATTGCGTGTGAGTTTAGTCAGAGTTTGGGTTTTGCGCTCATACATAGTTTTTTAATAATCGTTTTGTGTCTGCTGGCAGGTCAGGTCATCATGCTCGTGACGGCTTTTCTGGTGGAAAATTGTGAGAAGATATTCAAGTTCAAATAAGAATAAACAAGATGTCTGAAATTTCAGAAAGCAATAAGAGAATTGCCAAGAATACCCTATATCTTTATTTTAGGATGTTTGTGTTTTTGCTGATGGGATTGTTCACGGCTCGTGTAACCATCAATGCATTAGGAGTAAGCGATTACGGACTGTTGAATGTAGTTGGTGGAGTGATGGGCTTTATTGGCTATTTCAGTACGTTGCTGTCAAGCGGTACAAGCCGCTATCTAACAGTAGGACTGGGAAAAGGAGATATTCGGGAATTGAAAAAGGTGTTTTCAGTGTGTGGCACCTTGCATTTCGGAATGGCTGTAGCAACATTGCTGATAGGTGAAACGATAGGCCTGTGGTTTGTTAATTACAAGTTGGTGATACCTGCAGACCGAATGTTTGCAGCAAATTATATTTACCAGTTGTCTTTATTGAGCGCATTCTTGGGGGTCACCCAATCACCCTATATGGCAAGTGTCATTGCTCACGAGAAAATGTCAACCTTCGCATTCATGAGCATCTTTGATGTTGTCTTTAAGCTTATCATTGTTTGTCTGCTTTTATACGTCGATACTGATAAATTGATGATGCTTTCCACTTTCTATACCATAACAAGTCTTCTGACATTCTTAATGTATCGTATTTATTGTTTGAGAAAGTTCGAAGAATGCAGTATGCGGTTTATGTGGGATAAGAAATTGTCGAAAGACATTTGGAATTATGTAGGTTGGAATTCTATCGGATCGTTCGCTTACATGGCAAATACCCAAGGCATTACCGTTATCCTAAATTTGTTCTTCTCGACTGTGGTCAATGCGGCACGAGGCATTGCTGCTACAGTTAATACAAACATCTACAATTTTGTATATAATTTCCAGACTGCAGTACGCCCTCAGATTACCAAACTGTTTGCAGTTGGAGATTTTGAAAGTATGAACCGTTTAATATGCAACAGCGCGAAATATTCGTCCTATTTGTTGATAATCATTGGCTTGCCTGTATTTATAGAAACTGACTTCTTGATAACACTCTGGTTGGGACATGTTCCTGAATACGTCGTTGCGTTCATTAGAATTACGCTCATAGAGATGTTGCTTAAATCAATTGACTTGCCTATTGGTGATGGTATTCAAGCTGTGGGAAAGATGAAAATCCCCAATATTACGTCTTCTTTAGTTTACTTGTCCGTACTCCCCACCATTTACGTAGCGTTGTCATTAGGTGCTTCCCCCGTGATGGCGTATGTTATTACTTGCCTTGCATATCCGTTAGCTTTGGTTTGTGATTTGTGGATATTACACAAATACACTGGGTTTGGAATATCTTTCTATTGCAAAGATATATTGGCAAGGGTTGCCGTTATATTAGTAGCGTCATCGATAGTTCCTACCGTAATCACATTAAGTATGCCTTATGGAGTCCTAAGATTTTTGCTTTCTGTGTCTGCTTGCTTGCTATGCTCTTGTGCTATAATTTTTTACTGTGGATTAAACAAAGATATGCGGCAAAAAGTCGAAGAAAAGGCAATAGAAAAACTTAGTTTCTTGAGCAGTATCTTCAAATGATGTTGTAACATTGTTAATTACAAGAAAACGCTTAAACACGTTTTATAAACTATAAATGTGTACTTTTTCAAGGAATAAAACATTGCATACGATGAATACTACAAAATACACATTCCTTCTCCCAGCCTACAAGCCCAATTTTCTAGAGGAGTCTTTGGAGAGTATCAAAAATCAAACTTACCCAAACTTCAAGGTGTTGGTGAGCGATGATTGCTCCCCCTATGATCTAAAGTCAATCTTTGACAAGGTTTGCTTGGGTGATTCTCGCTTTGCTTTTCGGCGCAATCCAGTGAATATGGGAGGCAAGAGTCTTGTCTCTCATTGGAATTTGCTGGTTGACATGTGTGATACGGAATACTTCATCATGGCTAGCGATGATGATGTATATATGCC
>CAVKBM010000327.1:0-2533 GCA_963654355.1 Bacteroidaceae bacterium
GTGAAATGTCTGCTTTTAATGGTCTTAATCAGGTAGATACTAAAATATTAATAACCAATGATGATATTGACTACTCTACAAGTAACGTAAAGCACATAAAATTAAAAGACTTTCTTCTAATGGAAAACTTAGAAAAATAGCCAAGTAAATGTACTGTACCTCTGATGTTGAACTTTAAATAGAACTATAGCACAACATGAGGTGCAGTACAAAAACAAAAGATTGTAAGATTGCTTCGATAAGTTCGTCTTCGACTCTATCTGCGAAAAGATAATCGCAAGAGACAAAGAAAATCCATTTAAACTATAATCTATCCTAAAGACTAAAAACATTTTCAAATTAAATAGCACCAATATCTTCTTAAAACTAAGGGGACCATATAGCTATGAGAAAATGAAAGCACTGAATCATACGCAACTGATAAACGAGGTTCAAGAAATCGATAAAGATGCATGTGGAGACTATTGTGCTGCCACAAGCAAAAAACAAAGAAAACTAGTAAAAATCCTTGAATTTAGCCATTTCTTCAAGCATTGCGCGTATGAGAAATGTAAGAGATGAGGAACTGCTTCCCCAACTATTATATTGCTTCATCGTTAGTTTCAACTTTTGCAGGATGAGTTCTATCTGATGCCGTTAGGTCAGTTTATTGATTTGTGGTATTGTTACAGGCAGTATATCGACATTTCGAAGCCAAAATGAAATACGATCATTGATGAAATTCTCCACTATGGAATCCGGAACATATTGGAGGAGTCCACCTCGTACTTAGTCCGTTTCCGTCGCAACTTCTTTGTTGATTTATTTCTTAGAGCCTTGATATTTTTCAAAAAATGTGGTGTACTATCATAGAAGTTCGGACGGTTTCGTCCTAAGTTTGAGGTGAAACGCATGATTAAACGAGATTCCTATATGAACCGACTGATCCACAGTATGTGGAATGGTGAGATAAAAGTCATTACCGGGATACGCAGATGTGGTAAGTCTGTGCTGCTTTTTGATTTGTTTTTTGAGTATCTTCTTTCGCAGAACATTTCGAAAGATCATATATTGAAAATCGAACTGGATCAGCGACGGTATTACAAGTTCAGAAATCCGATTACGTTGTGCGAATATGTAGAAAATATCGTCCAGGACAAACAGGATGAAAAATTCTATCTGTTTATCGATGAGGTACAACTTACCACGAAAGTGGCGGATAATGAAAACGGCGGCATCGAGGTTACCATCTATGATATGCTCAATGAACTCAAGGCATACAAAAATCTTGATGTCTATGTCACTGGCAGTAATTCCAAGGGTTTGTCAAAAGACATCGCCACAGAATTCCGCGGGCGTGCTACGCAGATTCATGTTTTTCCGCTGTCGTTTGCGGAGTTCTATTCCGCTGTGGGCGGTGATGAGCAAAAAGCATTGGATGCCTACATGCTCTACGGCGGTATGCCGAGACTTTTAGCATTGGAGGATGACAAGGATAAGAAGGAGTATCTTACCTCACTCTACAGCGAACTTTACGTCAAGGATATTGTGGAACGAAATGGAATTGAGCGTGAGGATGTTCTGAATGAAATTCTGGACTTCCTTGCTTCACAGATCAGTTCGCTGACAAATCCGACTAATATCGCAAACGCCATCTCTTCCATGAAGAACGAGAAAATCAATCCTGCGATGGTTTCAAACTATGTGCAATATGTTATCGACTCCTTCCTTATTTCAATGGCAAAGCGATATGATGTAAAGGGGAAGACCTATTTCAAGTATCCAAACAAATACTACTATACGGATATCGGCCTTCGGAACGCAAGGTTGAATTACCGCCAGTATGATCCTGGTCATATTATGGAAAACATCATCTACAATGAGCTTCTGCGACGCGGGTACTCCGTTGATGTCGGTGTGGTTTGCGACCGCACGGGTGACAGTAAGATTCAGAAAGAGATTGACTTTGTGGTAAACGATGCGGATAAAAAAATCTATATTCAGTCCGCTTTTCGCATGGATACCGATAAAAAAGAATCCTCAGAGCTTACATCTCTGATGCTTACCAAGGATTTCTTCAAGAAGGTCATTGTCCGCATGGATGTACCGCACCATTTTTATGACGAGAATGGCATCTTTCACTGCAACCTGATTGACCTGCTGCTTGGCCGGGTAGAATTGTTCTGACAAAATAACTTATAAATCTACGGGAGTGACTTTTGTACTGAACCCCACTTGTTGGACCAAGGACAATAGGCAAAGATGACGGAAGCCTAAGGCCCCAGTCATCTAACACAATCTATAAATCGATTTACTCGTATTCTCCTTTTTCGTAGAGAATTAATGCGAATGGAAGGTTATCTGAAACGCTTGTTTCAATAAGCAAGGTTCCATCCTCGTATACCTCACAAACCAAGCCTCTTGATCCTTTTGGAACCCTAAATGTTTTCTCATCCCATTCCGCTTCTTTTTCAACAAGTGTCTTTATAACATCACCCATCTTCGTTTCCGTTTTCAAGCCTGTCATCATGACACTATTATATCACTTGAGTGT
>CAVKBM010000328.1:0-2524 GCA_963654355.1 Bacteroidaceae bacterium
ATCGTAGCTTATCCTGGAAAAACGACTTTTTCACGCTAAAATTAAAAGAAGACAGAGATTTTATCTTTATCGTTTCTAAGTAACCGCCAAATAATTGTTGAAAGCCAAATGAAACCAATATGTTCTTAGGCAAACGAAAGTCATTATCAAAATGAATCATACACAATGGTTGCTTATCATTCAACATAACACCATTGACACCAGGATAACGCACAAATGACTTCTGCAAAAATCCAGTTAGAGAATAAGACCAAAAAGCTACAGAATTTCTTGCATTGAGCATGGCAGACATTATCTGGCGCTTAGATAGATTTCCTTGCGTGCTTACGGTTATTGAAGACTGGTTGGGCAAAGAATACATCTCTGTCAATAATGGATGGCGAATATAAGAATAGTTCAATGTCGCATACAAGAACTTATACATCAGCAAATAAGAAACACTATGCTCCAATTCTGTCTTTATGTTAGCATTACCTTTTGTCCATTCATATTTGTTTACATATATGATATTATCATTCATGTCAGAAAAGTTGGCTCGATTAGTTCCATAAGAATAACTAAGATTTTGCATCAGCAAGCCCTTGGAATAACTTACATTCAAAGTCGGCATAAAAGTATCTTCATGATGACGCTTTAAATTGTTTACTCCAAAATCGTTCCTGGTAAAATACATATTTTCATAACGTACCCCAACACTCAAAGAGAAGTCGTTGATAGGAACTTCATAACTAACAAACAATGCGTTCTTTACCTCTTTATTCTTTGTCTTTCCATTATACAAAGAACGCACATAATCCACGCCATCCACACCATGGCTATGACTAAAGTCGTAGCCAAATCTCAGGTTTCCACAACTGGCAAAATCATGACTTGCTTGAATATTCAAAGAGACAACATTCCAACGAGACCAACTGTCATAATTAAGATTTTCCGTCCTTTCTTCCGTCTCTTGTATAAAAGTATGATTTGTTGATTTCTTATGAATATAATCTGCAACAGTACTAAAATGCCAATTATGATTCAACTTCGTCTCATAATAAGCACTCAAATGATGAATGTCAGAACTTTCATTACTATCTTGATTGTCATTAACCAAACTAGAAGTACCCACATTTGACACTACCGATGTATAATTTGTCTTTGCTCCCTTAGATTTTATATAAGTACCATCATATTGAATCCCCATATCTGTCTTATCTGAGAGATGATAAGCAATGGCAGCTTGGACATTATGGTCTTTGGATTTAGTCAGGTTCTCTGCATTTTGTTCTTTACACCAAATTGTATCAGCTACAACTTGGCGCATATAAGTATCTTTTGTTCTCGTTTTGGCATTTGAGTAATTGTATCCCAAGAACAAATCTATATTTTTCATATTGTAAGTCGAAGAGAAGCCATAACTTTGACTAAGATGTTTGGCTTGTGTGAGATTGCCTATCGTATTAAAAGCCAGCCCTTCTCCCAATCTTTTGGTTTTGATATCAACAACAGGAGCACCAGAAGAGTCATAATTCGCATTTGGCGTAGGCAACACCTTGATGGATTTTACTTGATCGACCTGTAAGTTATCCAAAATATTTTGATTCTTTACTTTTCTGCCATTTATGTAGTAAACGGGCGCACCTTTTCCTGCAACAACAATAGATTGTTCCATCCGCATAATGCCTGGTGTTTTAGCAAGCACCTCATAAATATTATTCTGTCTATTTAAGATAGAATCATGCTCCACATCAACAACAAGGCTATTGCCTACCAATTTTACAGTAGTTCTTCTTGCCACGACATCGACCCCATCCAAAGATATTACGGTGTCGCATGCCAAGCTATCCTTAGCATCTACAAGCTGAGTATTTTGCGCATACAGTAAATTTGCAAATGCAAAAAATACACAAACAAGAAATAACACCTTTACCTTCATACACTTCGAATTAAAAAACTATACCATAAAGGGATTAACAGAAGACCTGCTAATCCCTTTTTTGTCAAAATATTCTTATTTGTTCAGTTTCCAAGTCACACCATCCTTGGTGTCCTTGACCTCAAATCCGGCATCGGCGAGGGCATCACGGATTTGGTCGCTGGTAGCCCAGTCTTTGGCGGCCTTGGCCTTGGCCCGAAGGTTGAGCACCATATCCACTACCTTGCCATAAGCCTCCTCACGAGCATCGTTGTTGGCACCCTTCTCACTCTTCAAGCCGAGCAGGTCGAAGGTGAAGAGATGCATGGTATCGGTCAACTCCTTCAAGTCTTCGACAGAGATGTTGGTCTTGTGGTCGAGGGCTGTGTTGATGATGTGGCAAGCCTCGAAGAGGTAACTGATGACGAGTTGGGTCTGGAAGTCATCGTTCATGGCATCGTAGCAACGCTGGCGCAACTCACTCACAAACTTCTTGATCTGTTCGTCGCTCTGCTTAGCCACAGGAACACGCTGTAAATCGGTAATGCCGTTCATCAGTCGATCCAATCCCTTCTGACTTGCCTTCAAGGCATCGTTGGAGAAATCCACAGTGCTGCGGTAGTGGGC
>CAVKBM010000329.1:0-2495 GCA_963654355.1 Bacteroidaceae bacterium
ACCAGACATTGTCAGTCCCACCATTGTTAGTCTTTTCGAATATCAAAAATGAGGTTTTGACGCCTGCCCCTTTGCTTGCGGAGCCTTTTTTTGACGATGCTTGGAATATGCCCATCGGCATAGAAACGACGCCTATGAGTCTTTGCTTATCGATTAACTCTCTTCTAAGAGACAAAAAAGCGTTGTTACCGTTGGTAAGAACACCATCAGGTACGATCGTCATACATCTTCCACCAGGTTTCAAAAGCATGTCCATAAGCGCCACAAAAAGAAGTTCCGTTTGAGTTGTCTTTGTGATCGATAGGATTTTGCCATTAGTTGCCGACTTGACCAAACTGCCAGAAAATGGAGGGTTTGCCAAAACCAAATCGAATTTACCTATGTAATTAGTTGGATTTTCATTCTCCAACAGTGAATCCATTGAGAAATTTGGGTTCTTGATGCCATGCAATACGGAGTTCATATATCCAATTCTTGCCATGTTTGGATCGTTGTCACAACCATAGAACATCTCGTTTTTGAATATTTGTTGGTTTCTAACATTCAGCAAATCATCGTGCTGATGATCTTTTATATATTTGGCTGCTTCAATGATAAAGCCAGCGGTTCCCATTGCGGGATCGATGATTTTCTCGCCAAGTTTTGGCTCCATCATGTGAACGGCCATATCAATAATGTGCCTTGGAGTTCTGTACTGTCCGGTTATACCGCTCCCGCACATGTATTCGTAAACATCCCCCATTAGGTCCGTGTTATTAAAATCAAGTTCGGGATCGGATAGTTTGTCAACGACAGAAGTCAATAATCTTTCTTTATCGTCAAATCCGAAAGTATATTTTTTTGCATATTTTCTAAACTGACCAACCGCTTTATTATCAACATCCTTGATAAACGGAATTACATAACCTCTAATTCTCTTAGTTAAATCATGTGAATTGAGGTTCTTAAAATTTTTCCATCTTAGATCTGAATATGGAATTTCAAATTTGAGAATTTTCTCCCCGTTTTCATCAAGAACTTTATTTCCATCGTCGTCTTCTTCATAATTACGGTAATTTCCATTTTTAAACGTCAAGGCAGACTGATCTGGAATGACGCCAATAAGTGAGGCCTGAGCTTCCAAAGCATTTTGTTGGTCGTCAAGCATTTTTATAAACATCAATGTCGTGAGCTGGTTGACGATATCAGATGTCTGCGCCATGTTTTCGTTATAAAAATCCTGCCAAATTGCATTAATTTTGTTTTTTAACGTTCCTGTTATCATCATTAATCCTCCACATCTATATTATGTTCTTTGAAAAGCGGCGCGAGCTTCCTCTTTGTTTTCATGGTAGGCTCGTATTCCCCAGCCTCCCACCTGTTCACAGTCCCGAATTTAACACCTAAAAATTCTGCAAATTCAGTCTGAGTCATCAGCATTTTGTTTCTTAATTTGCGTATTGCTTCTGGATAGGTCATAGTCTATCTCCTTGAATATATGATTATTATATCACTTTTATCGGAGAAATGTAAAGCGATATGATAATATGGAACTGTAAAATTTTCATTATCGGAGGTAACTATGAATAGATACGAAAAAGCCGCTCTTTGCGATGGTGCAAAGAAATTTTTAAACGAGGAGCTTATGGAAAAACTCAAGGCGTTAATTGATAAAATCGATGGGATTCCGAAAGAAATACCAAGCAATAACGAATTACTCAAGCTTTTTGAAACAGCGAAGAATGTGGAGGGTTGCAGCCCAAGATCAATGAAATACTATCTCTATGTCCTTAAGGCGTTTTTCAGCAAGGTTTCAACACCAGCTAAAGAGATAACGACAGACGAAATAAGGAACTATCTCGACGGTTTTTCCTCAGAAACTGTGTCCAAGGTTTCAATGGATAACATAAGGCGCGTCCTTTCTTCTTTTTTCTCATGGCTTGAGGAGGAAGATTACATAAGAAAGAATCCAGTGAAAAGAATCCACAAAATAAGGACAATCAAAACAATCAAGCAAGCATTCAACGACGAAAACGTGGAGAATCTAAAGGACAATTGCTCAAGCCTTAGAGATAAGGTGATCATAGAACTCCTCGCCTCAACAGGAATGAGGGTTGGTGAACTCGTCAATCTGAACATCACTTCCATCGACTTCGAAAATAAAGAATGCATCGTTCTCGGCAAAGGAGGAAAGCAAAGAAAGGTTTATTTTGATTCGAAGACGAAGATACATCTTCAACATTATCTAGACTCTAGAATCGACAAGAATGAGGCACTGTTTGTTTCTATGTTTAAGCCATTTAACAGGCTTCAAATTTCCGGAGTGGAGATAATGTTGAGAAAGCTAGGCATTAAAACAAACATAAGCAAAGTACACCCACACCGTTTCAGGCGAACTCTTGCAACAAAAGCCATTGACAAAGGAATGCCCGTTGAACAGGTGCAGATACTGTTGGGACACACCAAAATCGACACCACAATGCACTATGCAATAGTTGATCAAACCAATGTAAAGA
>CAVKBM010000330.1:0-2483 GCA_963654355.1 Bacteroidaceae bacterium
TGTGACAAAGAAAAAGGACAAGAATGTCTGGAAAACGGTTGGTGAGGCTGCTGCTTTGGGCTCTGTTATACCTGGTGTAGGCACTCTTTTCGGCGGTATAGCCGGAGGTGTCATAGGCGGTATAGCTCATGCTTTTTCTGGTGATGGTGGAAATGCCGATGCAAGAAAAAGTGTTTCAGATGCTATTGCTACGGCAAAGCAACGAGCTAAAAATAATGTGACCTCTATGTTGGCTCCTGTTGTTAAAAATATCGACGAACAAAAACGACAACTTCAAGGGGCTGTAAAGGCTGAGTTAGCAAATATCGAGGATTTGAAAGATACCCTTGAAGGTTTCGATGACGATGTAAATGTGTTTGTAAATGGAATAAGACATAAACAATATGGAAGAATTTAACATAACAAGTAAAAAACTACAGAAACTCGCATCCCTAAAGCAACTTTTGCAGAAAGGCGTTGAGTATATTCCCGAATTGCAGTCTTATCTGGGTAAGATAGACAGTATAATGAATACAGTTAAAGACGGCGAAATAAGTGTTGTCTTGTTGGGTAGTTTTTCTGATGGCAAAACCAGTGCCATAGCAGGCTTGCTGGGTCGTTTGGAAGACAATATGAAGATTGACAATGACGAATCTTCTGATGAACTTACCGTGTATCGACCAAAAGATTTGAAAAAGGGTTTCAAAATTATTGATACCCCAGGATTGTTTGGAACAAAGGAACGAGAAATCGATGGTAAGAACGTTAGATTCTCTCAGATAACAGAGCGTTATATTTCTGAAGCGCACATTATTATATATGTATGTGATGCTGTGGTTCCGTTGAAAGATAGCCACGTGGAAATCATTCGCCGTATCATGCGTGATTACCATAAGTTAGACAATACTATTTTTGTTATTAACAAGATGGATGAGGCTGGCTATGATTTGCTAGACGAGTATGACTTCAACAATGGTTGCAAAATAAAGAAGGAGAATTTAATCTCTCGTTTGCGTAGTACGATTAATTTATCTCCAGACGAAGAGAAACGACTTCACATAGTGTGCATAGCAGCAGATCCTAAAGGGAAAGGCTTGCAACATTGGTTCTCAAAGATGGATAGCTATTATGAGCGTTCTCATATCAAAGATTTGAGAAATTGCGTAAACGCAGTGGTAAATAGCGCAGAGGCAGACAAATTGTCTTCTTCGGCTTACGAAACATCTGTTTCAGATGTTGTTGATGGACTTCATCGGGCTATCTCCTGCACGGAAAAGCCTGTTTCCAAGGCGATAGTAAAGATGGAAAGAGACCGTGGAGAAATAGAAGAAGACAGCAAGCATCTGAAGTCAGAGCTTACATTGTCTCGTAATGAGCTCCGGCAGGCAATAAACGAGATAAAGGACGATGCACTTCGTGACATAAATGGTGCTTCGCTGGATACGATAGGAGACGTAATTTCAAGCCAACTTGGAGTGCAAGGAGATAAAGTTACGTTCTATGTCTTTCAAGATAAGCTCGGTGCTCAGATAGAACAATGTTGTGAGGCTAATACGAAAAATGTGAATCTGGCAGCGGTTAAGGTGCAAAACAGCTATTCAATGCAGGATGCAATGTTGAATGATGCCGTGAAATTTGGTATTGGTCAGTTGAAGAACGTCAATATCACGGGTGAACAGATTAAGGCTGTCAGAGACGTTATTGCGAAAAGTTATAAGTTTAAGCCTTGGGGAGCCATTAATCTCGGAAAGAACATAACAAAATGGGCTGGTTGGATAGGTGCTGGCCTAAGTGTTGGCTTTGAACTTTATGGCTGGTACAAGCGGCATGAAGACCAGCAGAAGTTGTCGGAGTTGAAGAACGCGTTGGCAAATGCAGTCAATAATTGTATTAGTTCGGTGTTTAAAACGTTTGAGTCCGACACGGAGTATTATAAAAACTATGCGCCTTCTTATATTCTGCTTTGTCAAAAAATAAAAGAGCGTAATGATGAGATTGTTGCCCTCAAGCAGAAAGTTGCAGATTTAGAGCAATACAAGAAGAATATTGAGGCTTGGCAAAATTCAGCCGAATATGTTGATTTCGAGGAAGTTTAACAATTAAATGTTTTGTGTTATGAGTGAGGATAAAATTGTGACAAAGAAAAAGGACAAGAATGTCTGGAAAACGGTTGGTGAGGCTGCTGCTGTTGCTGCCGGTATTGCTGCCGCTATTATTTTGAAGAAAAAGTAGTAAGATGTATGGCATCGTCTTTCCGTTGATGGAATGAGTTTCAACGGAAAGACGATTCTGTATGGTTGCGTACTAGAACAGAACGGCAAGCAATTATTGAGGGAGGGCTTGTTTGCCAAAAGATGATAATTACGAGGGTTGTTATGTTTGATTCTATAGTTAAGAGAAAACAGATACTGCTACTTTTGTTAGTAGTTGTTTCATTTTTTTCATGTGGGACAAATTCTTCGCAAGTTGAAGAAAAACTAACTGAGCAAGATGCAATAGAAAAA
>CAVKBM010000331.1:0-513 GCA_963654355.1 Bacteroidaceae bacterium
GTGTACGGGCAATATGGCAGAGATGGAAAGTTGCCAGAGAATGTAATCGGCAAGATGCTCGGAAAAGACAACATGTCTGTTCTCTCAGCTTTTCACAAAGGAGATACGGATGTTATTAGATCGGAAGCTCAGTTAGCCGATTTGCTTAAGGAACTGAATAAAGTTATCGCAAATGGCGAAACCATAGCTAAATATTTGTCAGACAAATATCGTTCTATGTTAGGCAATTTAAACGGCAACCAGTTGAACAGTGTATTGAAAAAAGTCGGCAACGCATCTTCTAAACTTACATATACTGACAAAGAGTGGCAAAATAAATATAATGGCAACGAAGAGGACTATTGGGAAAAACAAGAAAAGAAAATTAAGTCTTATGCAAACTCAATTGATTTTATCGGCTCTATAAAAAAAACAAAATCTGCCACATGGTATCGCAAGCAAACAGACAATGCGGAAGATATTTCTAAATACGGAGAATTGTTTGGATTATCTAAGAACGCAAATGGCAAATAT
>CAVKBM010000331.1:523-2458 GCA_963654355.1 Bacteroidaceae bacterium
GGCAAATATACGAAGGAACAGATTTCTGAATTAAA
This sequence comes from Bacteroidaceae bacterium, assembly GCA_963654355.1. Lineage (GTDB taxonomy): Bacteria > Bacteroidota > Bacteroidia > Bacteroidales > Paludibacteraceae > UBA1181. The sequence goes on from CAVKBM010000331.1 coordinate 559, forward strand.
TGATTATACAAATGCCATTCGCGGTATTCAAGAAATTCAATCAAAGCTTGATATTACTACTTTTAAAGCAACTGGCAAATCTAAGATTAATTTGAAGAATGTTGAGAATAACGATCTTGCATCTGTGGTCACCGCATTTAATCAGATTCAACAATTACAGAATATAGTCACGGATTTTGAGAACACATATGGTAAAAATGTTTCTGCTGATAATTTATTTACCAAGTCTTCGGACTTTTTGCAGTTCGATTTTGATGGTAAGAATCTTACTGATATCGTGAAGAATGAATTTTTAACCAGGGTGACAAAAGAATATTTTGCCAACAGACAAAAGGAAGGCACGAACGAATTAAAGCATGTCATTCCTAAAGATATTCAGAATTACTACGACACAAATATGACGCGAAAAGCTTCTGCTGACGCTAACGAGAAAGTCAATACGGCTAGAAATAATGCTAAGAGGTCTGTTGATTCTGTGAGGGCAAATGCCGAAGCAGAGAAGCAAGAGGCAATGAATGTATCGTCCGAGGAGTTAGATAGACTTAATAAAGAAGTAGCCGACAAACAGGCTGAAGTTGCAGCCCTTGAACAACAAATTAAAGATAGTCAAGGACAACTATCTCAACAAGAATATGAAAACAATGAAGCTAAGATTGAGGAATATCGCAAACAAGTTGAAGATCTTGAGAAACAACTTGAACAGATAAACAATGACTATTCAACGAGCCAAGAAGAAAACTCTAACTTGAAAGATCAGTTATCTGAGGCTCAGAAGAATAAAGGAACTGCAACTGATGACGAGTATAACTCTGCTGTGGACGAAGCAACTCGCTTAAGATCCGAAAATGAAACACTTGCAAATGAAAATGCTAGTTTAGAGGGAAGTCTCAACAATGCGTATGAAGAATTAGCAGAACTTAGAGAGCAAAACAAAGCATTGTTAGATGCCCAACAATCCATAGGTAGTGGTTTCGGCAATGGCAGTGGTGAAAGCGGTACGGGGGCAAGTTCTGGGCAGGAAATAGAGAACCTAGAGAAGATACGCTCAAAAGTAGGCGAAATTGAGGAAGCTGCAAAAAAGAAGACCGAAAAGTTTACAGAAGAAGATACTGAGGTTTCCCGTATATCAGAATCGGAATCTAATGCTCTTGACAAGATTCGAGAAAAAATCGAAGATGATGTTATTCCTGCGGTTAACAAAAAGACAAATGCTTTTATACAAGAGGGCGATTTTGTTGATTATGTTGTAACCCAGGAACTTGCAGCTCTTAGTCTTATTGAACAGAAACTGGATGAGCTTAAGAAGAAAGCCACAATTGACATTACATTCAATAATAACGGCAATATACCGAACCTTCCGAATAATCCTGGCGGTGGTTCTGGTGGTGGCAAGAATAAAAACATTATAAATGCCAAAAATGCTTATGCAAATTATAAGTATCTCCTTCAACAAACATTGACCAATCTTAACTCGAATTATACTGATCTTGATTATCAGAGAGCAAACAATCTTATCAAGAACCTTAGAGGATTCCAAGGAAATTCGAAATTCTCATCTTTCGTAACGCCGAAAGAAATGAGTATGGTTGATGTTTATGAGTCAAAGTTGAATGATATATTCAAGGCTCATCAAGATTCTGCTAAAAGTAATACTTACAATGCTGCTATCGACAAATACAAGAATGCCGTCAATGATGTAAACGCTAAACGAACTGAACGACTTGATTATCTTGACAATAACGCCCCAGACCAAAAGTCGCTAGATATGTATAAGGAGCTTGTTCAACTTGAACAGGAACGAAAAACTGCGCTTCAAGAAATAGTCAAACTGAAGAGTCAGATTTCTAATGCTGATGATATCGATAAGAAGTTTATCCAGGATGCGACTGATGTTGATAAT
>CAVKBM010000332.1:0-2455 GCA_963654355.1 Bacteroidaceae bacterium
GCAAGGACGCTGCCAAGTACAGAATGTATGACCTCATTACCGCAGCATTGAAAGACTGCCGCACTTGGAATAGTCTTAGACAGGCTCTTTTCAAGAAAGGCATAGTCATGGACTTTATACGCAGGGCGGACGGAAGTGTCAAGGGCATATCCTTCTCGGATGGCAATGTCACTTTCTCTGGTGGCAGGATTGATAGAAGTCTGACTTTGAGGAATGTTCAGAATATGCTAATAGGTGAACAGCAAGCTGTCGGTTCAGTGGAGAATATCGGAAATGAAGGCTACACGGCAAATGAGGTGACAGACGGCATGGATAATACAAAATCCTCATTCTATTCCACATCTTTTTCTTCCCTAAATTTCGACAATTGGGGAAGTGTATCTATTGCAGACAACGAAAGCACTTCTACAACTAATGAAGCAGGCGACACTTCTACTGGTATATCAGATGTTTTAGGAGCGGTTGCAGAGTTGGTTCTCCAACCTCATGTTGTTCCATCTGTTGGCGGAGGAGGTGGTTCGTCACGTTCTGACGATGATGACAAGGACAAGAAAAAGTACAAACCAAGACGCAGATGATTATGGCAAACAAGAAACCTGTTCCTTTGAAGGACGAAGCGATAGACACTCTTGATGAATTGCAAGACAAATTGCAGACTTGCATAAATGCACTCAATTCGTTGTCAAGCAAAATCGGCTCGCAACCAACAGACAACATAGATGTGGAAAAGTTCAAGGCTGATGTGGCATCCGCTGCAAAATCGGCTGTCGAAGACTTGTTGGATGGCAGACAGAAGCAACGTGAGGAAAAGGATAAAAATGACAAAGAGAAATTTGGAATAACCCAAGATGAGTACATGGGGACTCTATCTGAAAGGTATGATATTGTCCTTTCCAGATGTGAGGGACTTCTAAACATCATAGAAAAAGAACGAGCTTTGGCTTTTTCTTTGAATGACAGGTATAAGAAATCCGATGAATGTATCAAGATTATTGGCAAGACATTGGACTCTATCTGTAAAAAGCTGGATGTACAAGCAAATGTAGGTATAACGCAGCCATCAATGCCCAAGACTTTAAAGGAAGTGCCGTCATTTTTATTGTGCACCATTCCTTGGTATTGGATAAGGCGCATTTGGTATTCTCGCCATGTCAGACAATTTGCCCTTATACTCATGCTGTGTTCTTGGACTTTGTCTATTGGATTGACTCTATTCTTGGCAAAGGACAATGCTGACTTGCAAAAAGACAAAAAGAAGAATATGCTTATACGCAAATTAGCCATTTCACAACCAAAAACTGCTGAATTTGTAAACTATGTGGATATGGTATATGCTGATGAAGCAGCCCATTCTAAAGAAATAAGCCAGTTATGGCAACAGTATTACATCAAGAAATAAAGGAACTATGGATAATAAAATTATCGAACAATTGAGAAAAGAAGCAAAGGATGCACTTATTCATTGGGCTAAGACTGATAAAGGATATTTCATGATGAAAGATGCCTTGGAGAAATATTTTGAAGCCACAGGTGTCAATCGGTCTTGTGGCAACAGCAAGGAAACAATTCTATTGGGCAGACGCATTGCTGCCCAACGAATTGTGATTGATGTTATCCATTTACTCAACAAATATGAGTTGCATAAGATAGATAGCGAAATGCCTACCCTCATAGATGGAGCATCATTCAAGTCATCTATTTCACGATAATGTAACACCGTATATTATAGACCGACTTTCAATCCTCGTTGCTTGAATTTGAATTCATCAAAAGCGTCACCATTTTGTACAGATACCTTTATGAAGCGATTGGCATTCGCTGTTGTCGGCAAAATTGTAACAGTCAACATATTCCCATTTTGGGTAGCTGTTGCCCAATCTGACGTAATGGTAAAGTGTTTTTGGTCATCAATGGCGGGTGTAAACTTCTTTTCTTCCCCTTTAGCTTCTTGTTCGGTGATACCAGTTATCCAAAAGTCACTGTAATTTGTACATTGAAGCACAAATGTCCCTCCCTCAGGAGATATATGGAAATATCCATCGCTTGATTTTTTTACTTCGGTTTTCCACTTCATTGGATCTACCTTTCCATCATCATCACTGCAAGATGATATGAAAAGCGGAAGAACCATTAAAATGAGTAATAATAACTTCTTTTTCATTGACCTTTTATTTTTGTTTATCTATTCTATAAATACAAAAGTATACAGAATATTGCATCAACAAGGATGTTTTTTTGTGATTGTAGAGACATTTTCCCACAATGACTTGAATGGCAATACAGACAAGCTTCTTTATATTTGTCTGGTATTTGAGCTTTCATTTCCTCATTTTGGGAACAATTGTTGTTTCTGTTGAGTAAAATAAAGTTGATATTCAGTATAATAGCTAAATCTTTATTCAATTCTACCAAGATTGCACATGATTATTCTCTGCCCTCACTATCTGCTCAAGAT
>CAVKBM010000333.1:0-2438 GCA_963654355.1 Bacteroidaceae bacterium
CCATTCTTGTCTATGGTGTATGTATATTTGGAGTGTCTGAACATTGTCTTATGTGCCTTTGACTCCACTATTCTCAGATTGAATAATTTATCAGGCATCGCATATATTTTCATATCCTCAGAAGCAACTGTATTTCCATTCACATTCCCTTCGAATTTGAATAGAAAACAAAAAGCTCTTCCTGTCAAGAGTCTTTGAAGAGCCTGCTCTCTTGTCATCGGTGACTTCTTTTGTGATTGGCTTCCATTGAACAGAGGCTTGTTGTCTCCTTCAGCTATATCTTCGAATCTAGAAAACGCATTTTGTGAAATTTTAAAACGGAAGATACAATCTTTTATGTCTGACGTCATAGCTGTTGGAGTCTGAGAAACACTACTCAACCCATAATACATCATGTATCTTGTTGCTCTCTTTTGATTCTTTGAATTATTATATGCGTCTATGAGCAAAGGGTCAATATCTCCCTTTGAAATATACCCTCTTTCTGTATATTTTTCGTCTAAATCGTCATACTCTACAGAAGAACGTGTTAAAGTCTTTTCGCTAATATATTTTGGATTGAAAGTATTATCAACATATTCATATTTCCCATCTATAGAACAGTCGTTTGTGCTACGTGTAAATGCATTCTTTTCACGTATAGTACTACTTTCACACACAACAAACAAATTAAACCCAGGAACTTCATCGACTCCCAAACTGTCAATAATATTTCCTTCATAGTATAGCTTATTCCCGAATAGTACAGGTATTTCATTGTCAGCGACATCCAAATGTTCAACCTTTTGGTCACCGATTTCTGGAATATGAATGTTCAGCAAAGGAACAGACTTTTCAATATAGTCCAAGTCTCCTTTATTCTTCTCATAGTCCGAAAGAGCATCTTTAAAGGTACGTTCTCCTATTTTCTCGTTTTTTATTAACGGATAAAAGATGTTGAAGTCATTATCAAACTTCTTCAATGCTTGTGCCTTGAGGAAAATTCTGACATCTTGTCTCTGAGAAACGGCTTTTGACAAGATTTGAGAAAAAAGCTGCATGCAAGAATCTTTGTTTACTATAGCTTCAGTTGTTGGCATCTTAGCTGATGCTTGTTTTGGGTGGATTGCCTCGTCGCCGTCTGAGCAAGAAGTAGCAACACCCAACACTAGGAACATTATTCCTACCATCATAGCTTGAATTTTCTTTAATTCTACCATTTTTGTTACTTTTTTATTAAACTTTATTTTTTCGAGTGCAAAATTATAACGTAACTTCGGTTCGTGCAAGTCCAATCGTCATGAGTCGGAGAAATTGGGGCATGAATCCCTATAAATTGCAAATGAACATAATCCTGCTATCTATGAATGGTTCATCTGCGAAAATAGTGGATTCACAGGCGATTTTTTGTCATTCATGGATCTAACTATTGGTAATTTCGCAAAAAAGCACTATATTTGCACGCAAAAAAGTGATATGAGCAAATATCGTGGTTTTATAAAGAATTGGTTCATCATATCCATTGCTTCATGCATCTTTTCCTACTTGCTATGGGCACTGATGGACTTTGATACATTTGTGGGTACAGGTCTCATCATTGAAGATTTGTGCTTTGACATTGCGTATTGTTCCATTTATACATTGTTCTCTTTCTGGATTTCAAATGTCTTGGGGAACATTGTGGTAAAAAATAATATTAGTCGTTTTCGCTTTGTTATCCATGTTGTTCTCTTACTGATAGCGAACTTTGTGTGGACTGTTGCATTTGAGAATATATTCGATAGACTTTGGCATGCAGGGAACGAGGTTTATTGGGACAGAATATATGTCTTTGGATTGATAGCGACACTACTGACTATGGTGAATGCCTGCCTATATTATTGTTCCATCATCATCAAGAAAGAGAAGGAAAACGTGGTGCTCACCAATAATCTCTTGCGTCAGCAAACAAATCCACATTTCATATTCAACTGTATCAACACGTTGGCTGATTTGATAGAGGAGAATCCTGTACAAGCTGAAAGTTTCACATTAAAATTTTCTGAAATCTATAGGTATGTAGCAACTCATTTGGATGATGATATGGTACCTATACATGAAGAGATTCATTTTGTGAAGAACTATTGTGATCTTCAAAAGATAGGTTCACCTCATACAATGCATGTTGAAATTGCCGAGGAATTAAACAGGTGCAAGGGCAAAACTTTGCCTTTGGCGGTACAGATGATGGTGGAGAATGCGATAAAACACAACTGCCATACCAAGGAATGTCCGCTATCAATCTCTATTTACCGTCAAGACGAGTATATCATAGTTCGGAACGTCTTGACTCCTATAAAGAGTTCTTTGCCTACAACCAAAAAGGGATTGGCAAACTTGCGTCTGCGTTACAAACAACTCGGAAAGGAGTTAGTCGTATGCAATGATAATAAATATTTTGAAGTCAAACTTCCAATTTT
>CAVKBM010000334.1:0-2433 GCA_963654355.1 Bacteroidaceae bacterium
ACCAAAAAGAATCCCCGATGGCTATCCAGTGTTATGAAAAGGCTGTGGAGTGTGCTGATACATTGGGCAAAAATTGTGATTATGTCATGTTATACCGAGTATGTGGTCAAATGGCTACTATTTATACGAAACAGTTTCTCTTTGATGAAGCGGTTAAAGCTGAGTCTATGTATTGTCGCTATGCCTTAAAAGTAGGAAGCATGGCTGATTATATTGGAGGCAAGGAACAATTGGCAGCGTTATATTGTAGCCTTGGTGATACAACTAAGGCCGTATCACAAATTAAGGAGTGCATATCCTTATACACCCAAAATAATATGCGGAAAAAGGCAGCAGCTGCAGTTCCTTTGCTTATTCATGTTCATTTGAAACGATTGCAGTTGGAGAAGGCGCATGATTATATGCAATTTTTTGAGAAGTATAGTGGCTTGTTTGATGATAAGGGAAATATTTGTCATGGGCGTGAATACTATTATCATGTGAAGGGGCAATATTTTCTTGGCTCCAACCAGTTGGATTCTGCCAAGTATTATTTCAGGAAGTTGGATAAGTATGGTTATCACTATGAGGCGAATAAGGGCTTGTTGGCTATTAGCCGTAAGCAAAAAGACATGGGAGGGATGCTTGGATACGCCGAGTTGTGTGAAAAGGAGATGGATGACATCCTAAAAAATAACCAGGCCAATGCCGTATTACAGGCATCTCAAATGTATAATTTCCAATTGATGCAAAAGACTTTGGATGAGCAAGCTTTGGCAGAGGCTCGCATGAAGAAAAATTTGCTGCTATTCACTCTGTTGTTTGTTGTCTTGGCAAGTTCGGGCATTTGCTTGATAAGAAAATATAGAAAACGGTTACAAGACAAATATACAGAATTGGCGGAGCATAAAAAGTTATTGAACAAAAAACAGTCATTGTTGGAAAATAGCCAAAAAGAGAAGGAGGCGTGGAATGATAAATATTTAAAAGCATTCAGTGAGTTGGAACAATCTAAAAAGGAACTGAATATGCTTCAAGAGGAGTTCCAGAAGCTAAACGAAGCAAAGAAACCTAAGTTGATAGATGATGAGGGTATTTATAAGCGATTTAAGAAAATGGCTTCTTGTGGTGATAGAGAAAAGATTGTTCTGGCAGATACCCATTGGGATAATCTGCTTCATGTTGTCTGTACTTATTTCCCATTGTTCTTAAAATTGATTGAGAGTAAAGGAAAAACATTAAGTCAATCGGAATTACATGTCTCTTTACTCACTCGCTTACATTTTACCAATTCTGAGATGGCGAAATTGATGAATACTTCGCCTGCCAGTATCTCGAATGCCAAGCAAGCTGCTAATGACAAGCTGTTTGGAGAGAAAAATGCCAAGACTTTGTTTTATAATATGCAGAATGTTAGTTTTGAATAGAAAAATAAGTGCTGCCTGCTGGTGCAAAAAATATGTAGGGTGCAAGAAATAGTTTCATCGGGAGAAACTCAAATCTCCTTTGGGATGGCTTAATAAGGGAAAGGGTTGGCATGGGGCTTTTAGTCCTGCTTTGTCATCAAATAAGCAAGAATGTTGCGAAAAACTTTCCTTGTTTCAAATATTTGTTGTACCTTTGCCCCAGTGATGGCAAGGGATGCCGTCTTGAAACTCATTACAAACCCTTTTATATGTGAAAGCCAATGAAAGCAAAAGTTTTTGGTTGGAATGTCGTAGGTGCGCTGCTCATGTCAAGTGGCGTTCAGGTAGGTTATGCTCAAGCTCAGGGGACTGACCTCTCGCAAGAGAAGGCTGAGGCAGAAGTCCGTCCTTGGCAACAGTATCTCGAACAACTCGGCGACCAAGAGGAGTTTGAGAACGTCTCTTGGGAGAATGACGAGGAATTGCTCAGTGAGTATGCCGAGCATCCGATGAACCTCAATACAGCCACCAGGGAAGACTTGGAGCAATTCCCTTTCCTATCCGCTCGTCAGATAGAGGACATCCAGGCCTACATCTACCAATATGGGGCAATGAAAAGTCTTGGAGAGCTGGCTATGATAGAAAGCATCGACTGGTATCAACGGAAGTTGCTCGGTTGTTTCTTCTATGTGGGAGAAGTGAAGCAGCGTGCTTTTCCTGCTTTCACGCAGATTGCCAAGTATGGAAAGCATGAGTTGGTTGGGGCGGTAAAAATCCCCTTTTACGAGCGGAAGGGCGACAAGGAGGGATATATGGGCTATCCCTATAAGCATTGGGTGCGCTACCAGTTCCGCTACGGCGACTATGTGAAGTTGGGGGGCCTGGGGGCGCAAGATGCCGGAGAGCCTTTCTGGGGAGGGAAGAATCACCTGGGGTATGACTTCTACTCCTATTATCTGCAGATACGCAAGTGGGGCAGGGTGAAGAACCTGACGATAGGGAAATATCGGTTGCGGACGGGCATGGGACTGATTCTGAACAATGACTT
>CAVKBM010000335.1:0-2429 GCA_963654355.1 Bacteroidaceae bacterium
ATACAGACTATCATTTTCCAAGAGCCCGCCGAGTTACAGGCTGCCTTGAAATCCTACTTGGAGAGTGGTAAAACAACCATTGATAACAACGAATTCAGCTCGGAATGTGGCTTGATGATTATGGGCAATATCCCTCTCAATGAGCAACGCCGCCCCATGAACTATCGCTATTTTGATTCCTTGCCACAATCGTTTAGAGAGTCTGCTTTGCTTGACCGTTTCCATTGCTTTATAGAAGGTTGGAATCTGCCACGTATCAACAAAGGAATCATCTACAAGGGATGGACACTGAATGTAGAGTATTTCTCAGAGATACTTCATTCACTTCGTACGCAGAATATTTATGGTTTGTTGTTTGATGAGCTTGTGGCTTGCGACAAGAATGCTGACACTCGCGACTTCAACGCCGTAAAACGTATTGCTGTGGCCTATATGAAGCTACTCTTTCCTCATTGGACGCATGTAAATGATGTCAATCTTGACGATTTTGATACCTATTGTCTGCAACCTGCAGTTCGTCGCCGTGGCATTATCAAGGAGCAGTGTCATTATATAGATGTAGAGTTCAAGACGGCTATGCCTCATTTCTGGTTGAAGGAAAATGGAGGTGAAAATGTGAATGGTGTGGTAGAGAATACTCTTTTTTAGAAAGGAAATCCGGATATGACAAGAGAAGAGAAAATTGCAAAACTCAACACAATACGCGTTGTTGTCACTGACATTATTGTGACTTACGACATGGGCTTGCAGTTTACGACCATGACAGCCAAAGGAGTGACAACCCAAATGGGTAATATAGGACAATGGCCATGTTTCGTATTCAATCTCAAGGATGAACAACTGCGTCAAGTCGTGGATGCATTGAGAACAGGGAAAGAGGTCGGTGATGATGAAATACTAAGTTCCTTGTTGGGAATGTCTCTAACAACCTATCGTGATTTATATGATGGAGAGTTTCGTATTTCAGATGAAGGATTAAAGTCCGAGATTCTTCGGCAGATTCGTAAGAATCTCAATGGCATTCAGGGATTGGTGGATAGACTATATGTCTATGCCACCCTTGAGAGTTGGAATTTGCAAATTGAATTCTTTGCTACAGAGGAGGCACTCGCAGACTTCTTTATTGAAAGTTGGGGGACTGCGGAAGAATCCTATGAGTATATGCCAGACGAAGAGTTGGATGAGTACTATAATTGTGCGGAGGAAGAGAATTTCTATTCATTGCCATACTCGGAATTTAGTGTCGATAGAGAATGACTTGAAATTTGAATATGAATACTGGGGATAATATGCAAAAATACCACTGTACAATAAATGGCATAAGGATTGATGATATAGAAGAATGTTCTATTGACGGAATTTATAATGCCATTGTTGAAGGTGATTATTCTGAAGGACTAGCCGATACTATTGAATGTATGATTCCGTCTGTAAATGAAGCTGTCGGTGAAAATTTTTCCTGGGACTTTGTTGAGGATGTACAGAAGTATATCAGCAATGCTTATGAAACCCAAAATATTGTTTTGCAGGATGAAAGCGATACAGTGGTTGGAAACTTCCCACTTCGGTCAGTTCTCAATGAATTGTGTAAAAGTTATTATGCTGATGAAAATGGTTGCGTTCAAGCAGGACGTATTTGGTCTGTCCAATTGCAGCACTTTATCAATCAAGGAGAATGGATGGCAGCCCTTAGAGACGAAGATGGAGATATAATTTTAGATTTGGAGTCATGGCCAGAACCTACTATCTCTGCGGATGGATGCGCAGAATGGAAGGTTGGTGTAAAAAACTATACTCCAATTTTATGGTATGGGATAAAAGACTCACCAATTTCTAAAATGTGGATGGTTGGAATAGATACATTCCCTGCCATTGTGACTGTGGAAAATGGCATGGGTACATATGGTGGGCAAATGCAAATTGATGGTTTTGAAATCAATTATCCATTACTTTTTGATGATGGCTCCGTGGAGAGTTGGTATTTTGGTTGTGGAGGTATGGAAGGGGCAGATTTTTCCAAGTTATTGAATAAATGCCCCATCAACTTGCATGAATTATTCGAAAGGCATAATGGAAATGAACAAGTTTCCCATTATTGTTATAAACTTCAAGAAAACCATTAAACGCAAAAGGCCCACCCTGGTTCGCTGTTCTTCGGGAAGCGTGGTGGAAACTGTTGGTGCACCTATAAACGCAAAATGCGTGCAACTCATTGAGCTGCACGCATTTGCTTATTGTTTATTATGTATTTGCTTGGTGGCATTACTTCACCTCCTCAAAGTCGGCGTCCTGCACGTCCTGGGCACCGCCCTGTGACTGCTGACTGCCCTGGGCACCCTGTGCGCCTTGAGGACCAGCCTGCTGACCACCCTGATACATCTGCTGGCTGGCTGCCTGCATCACGGTGTTGAGGTTGTTGATGGCACTGT
>CAVKBM010000336.1:0-2427 GCA_963654355.1 Bacteroidaceae bacterium
ACATAATCATTATGGTAAAAACAATGAATGAACTTGCCGAAATGGCAATGAGTGACAGGGAAATGGATACTTTCGCTGGTGGTGATACGTGTGCATGTGCGTGTCGTTCGGCATCGACATATGATAATGGGTCGGCCAATCATGCTGGAGGGTTACACTCCAAAGGACTAATAACAGGACAAACAATTGTCTTGGATGACGTGATTGTAACGCCTTAAAACATAAATGAAATGTGATTTCGTGTATTGTACATGTGTTGGGGCACATGTGCAATGCACAGACTTATAATCATTTTATTATGAAAAAGTTCAGATACCTGCTGGCATTCTTTATTTTGATGCCTTGTGTTTTTAGCTTTGCCCAATATTCACCATCTCCGGTTCCTTTGGAAAAGGCAAAGCAAATTGACAATTCTACATGTGAGTTGCAATATACTCTTCGTTTTAAGAAAAATTATAAGCAAAAGGAATATAATATAGATGACAGAATCGTTCAAGTAGGAAGTCATATTGTAAAGGATTATAGTAAAATAATATATTATTTTGATTCGTTGTCAACGGAAAATAATAGAAAGGGAAAAGATACTCCTGGGAATCCAAATACTGTATATTGTTATGAGCTCTATAATGATTTGAGCAGAAAAACCTGTAGTATTAAATACCGTATGCCTCTTAATGGCGGTACACTTTGCTATACAGCAAAACTGCCTTTCCTGGACTGGACTTTGGTGCCGGATAGTACAAAGGAAATCCTAGGCTATGCTTGCAATATGGCCAAAACGCAGTTTGCAGGTAGAGAGTACGTAGCTTGGTATGCAGTAGACATACCTTTGCCTTATGGACCGTATAAATTTTATGGATTGCCAGGGTTGGTTCTGCAGATTGAAGATGTAACGAAATTGTACATTTGGGAACTAAAGGGCATACGGAACGCTGTTCATCCTATAAACCTGTATACTTATGAAGCAGAACAAAGGAGTACGGAACAAGACGCGTTGAAAACTATAGACCGTATAGAAAAAAGGCCAATCCGATTCTTGGAACAAATGGGAAGACACATGTATGTCAAAGGATCAGACGGACGATTAAGACCATCCACTTCTATACAGAATATTCCTGACCAAGAATATGAACCTTTGGAAAAATATTGATATGCTAAAACTGACAGCGGAAAATATAAAAAGTTATTTGGCCAATACTCCACAAATCACTTTTGAGGTTACGGAGTCTTGTAATTTGTCATGCTTATACTGTGGATATGGAAAACTCTACAACAATAAGGGTGAAAGACATCTACGAAAAATGTCTCCAGAGAATGCGATAACTTTTCTCGATTATATAAAGAACCTATGGAACAAAGGTTATGACAATAGAGGTGATGGTACGCTTACTATAAGCTTTTATGGTGGTGAACCTTTGCTAAACATGCATTTTATAAGAAATATCATTCGTTATATAGAGGAAAATCTTCAAAATTGCAGAAGACATTTTGTTTATACAATGACAACGAATGCAATACTTCTGCCAAAATATATGGATTTTCTGGTTTCTAAACAGGTACATTTGTTGATTAGTCTTGATGGTGATGAGAAAGGCTCGTCCTGTCGGGTTTATCGTGACGGGAAGCCTGCGTTTGAGGATATTGTAAAGTCTGTAAATGCATTGCGCGACAAGTATCCCCAGTTCTTTGCTGAAAACGTGCAGTTTAATTCGGTGCTTACAAAAAATACATCTGTTAAGGACATAAGGGATTATGTGTATCAAAATTATGGTAAGCTTCCGTCCATTTCAGAAATCAACACCGATGGCATCAGCCTGAAATATAAAAAAGAATTTGAACGTATTTATCAGGAGAAGTGGAAGTCAGTCTGTGATATGGAGAAAAGTTTTGCGGGTGGACAGGTGAAGTTCGAGGAGCATCCTCGTTTTGAGCGAATAGCTCGTTATGTGCAGATGCATTCTCCTTATGCTTATCGGGATTATAATGAATTGTTGTTTGCAGATATTGTAAAATGTAAATCTTATCCCACAGGGACATGTCTCCCTTTTACAAAAAAAAGTGTTTGTAACTGTGAGTGGTAGAATTATGCCTTGTGAGATGATAGGCTATCAGTATGGGTTTCCTGCTTTCAATCAAGGTGTGGTTGATGTTGACTTTCAAACAATAGCGGATATTTACAACTCTTATTTTGAGGAGGCTGCTAAAACGTGTAGTGCATGCAAGGATTCTCAAGGTTGCCTTTGTTGTATGTTCAATAATGGCATGATGAATTCTTCCAAACGTAAATGTGATTATTTTGTAGATTCAAAGGTAGAGTTGCAAAGGAAGCTGGAAGTATATTCGTTCCTTATGCAGTATCCGGAGTCTTATTCGTATATCATGTCGAAATTCGAAGTAGTATGAGTGGAATATCTTTTACATGGTTGA
>CAVKBM010000337.1:0-2396 GCA_963654355.1 Bacteroidaceae bacterium
GGTATATTGTATTACAATTACTGTTGCTTGCTTTGCCGATTGTGAAGATTCATTCCCAAGAGAATATTTCTCTCGGAACTATAAATGTGCCTTTTTCCAAAGAAATAGAGCTGAGCGTCGAAGAAGAGGGTGGAATACAAACGATTTGTTTCACGCTTGATGAAAATGCTGATATAGAACTAAGTCTGGACCAGGCGGATGGTGATAATTGTTTAACGCTTTATGACCAAGAAGAAAACTATGTAACAGATAATGTGACTAATAATTCTACAGGAAATCCACTGCATACAAAGACTAGTCTAAATCTTTCAGCAGGAAGTTATCAAATTTCTATAGAGTCTAAAGATATTGCATATGTTAAGTTGGGCATTAAGGTCACTGAGGCTAACTTTAAGAAAAGTGCACAAGACTTAGGAGTCATATCATGCCCCTCTTCTTTTGTAGAAGAAGTGGACTTAACTAATAAATATAATGTCTTTCATGGTCGGGGAGAAAATGATGGAATGACCATTTTTCGTTTTGAGACAACTGTTCCCTTGGAATTATCTGCTAGTCTCTGTGCTACTTCCGAATCTAATCCCAAAATTATTTTGGGTAGTGATGATGTTCCTTATATGTGTCGAATGGTCGGTGATAGTAGTGCAATTAGTATCCATGTGGATGAGTTGGAGGAAAATCTCTACTATATTTCAGTAGGAAGCAATGGACAGGAGGGTGTTCTTGTGCTAAATTTAGATTTCATAGCATTGAAATCTGATTCGACTCTTATAGCCGAGTCCTATGGTAAAAACAATTATATAATACAACGTTCTTTTACGAAAAGTGATGGTTCTTCCTACAATGACAAAGTTACATATTATGATGAAATGGGGCGTGAACAAGAGTGTTTTCAAAAGGCGGCTTCCCCAACAGAAAAGCATGATTTAGTAGTACTCAAGGAGTATGATGACTATGGAAGATTAGAAAAAGAATGGTTATCAGGATACCTACCAACAAATAGTGGCTCTTTTGTGCCCATGGAGGAAGCTAAAAAAGCAATAATGGATTCAAATAGCCAAGACCTAGCTCCATTTGTGTTAAGACATTATGAGGAATCACCTCGTAATCTTTTGGTAGAAGAATATGGACCTGGAAAGAAGTGGCATGATGGAGGACATGCCAGTCGTATGAACTATGGTGTGAATATAAAGGATGATCCAAAATTAGGATGTTTTAGGTATTCAATAGAAGGTCAGGCTAATTCTCTTAAGATTAGGAGTCTTGGGCAATATGCAACAGGTGCATTGACTGTCAAATCAACTGTGGATGAAGACGGAAGGTGTCGTTACGAATTTGTCGATGAACAAGAACATGTCGTATTGTCTAGAAAAATTCTTGACGGAGAATATGCAGATACCTATTATATCTATACCGCATGGGGAAATCTTCAAGCGATTCTTCCACCAATGGCTTCTTCGGAGATGTGTCTAAGTAATCATAGCTGGGATGAACAAGAGCCGTTTATGGCTCAGTATGCATATTTCTATACTTATGATGAGGGTTTTAGAAAAATAGGTAGTAAAGCTCCAGGTTGTGATTGGATGTATGTAATCTATGACAATGCCGATACTCCTGTTTTTACACAAAATGGTGAACAACGGAAAAAAGGAGAATGGAGTTTTGTGATTTCAGATGTTTGGGGAAGACCATGTCTAGAGGGTGTTTGTAAGAATACTCTCTCTGTTGGTGTGTCTTTGCCAAACACATCTTCAGTTTATGATGGAACTAGCTCTAGTTATGGCTATTCTATAAATGGTATTACCTTGTTATCCCCAGTACTTCATAAGATTACATTCTATGACAAGTATGACTTTATGGACAATTTATCACTAAACATGTCTTCTTTGGCATATAATAAAATACAAGATGCTGATTATAATACAATGTTGATTGAAGGTGGAAAGGATAAAGAGACAGGAAGTATTGTGGCAATTGATGGACAAATGGATAAAGCTATTAAAACTGTAAATTATTATGACTATCGGGGGAGAGTTGTTCAGACAAATTCGACGAATCATCTTGATGGTATTGATAAACAATTCTTTGCATACGACTTTACCGACCATTGTACAAAGCAAAGACAGATACATTCTTCTTGGGGAAAGTCTTATGTCATAGATTTTGTTCATGCTTATGACCATGTAGGTCGTTTACTGAAGACAACTATGGCTATCAATAACGGTAAGCTTGTGACAATCTCGGATTTAGAGTATGGCGAGCTTGGACGCCTGACTGCCGAGAAGAGAAATGGAAACGATAAATTGAAAACTACCTATGCTTATAATATACGGCAATGGATAGAGGCAATAGGCGGCAAACTTTTCAATGAAAGTTTGTATTATGATAATGCTCATAAT
>CAVKBM010000338.1:0-2389 GCA_963654355.1 Bacteroidaceae bacterium
CGGACAAGGTGCATGGGAGGACGACCTCCTTGAAAGCACTCGTAAAATGGACACTCTGCTAAAAGAAAAACAGATTCCCGCATGGATTGACTACTGGGGAAAAGACGTTGCACACGACTGGTCATGGTGGCGTCGACAAATCGTCTACTTTATGGACAATTTGTTGAACTACAGCGACTATGTGATTTAAAGAACACTCAAATTCTGCGTTCCATATTCCCATTTTTCGTCTTGGCATAGACATAATAAAGAGCTGTGTCCCCCATAATGGTGACACAACTCTTGAGATTTGATTTTTTTTACTTTTATTTCAAAAACCCGTAAAAGGTCGCTCACCCCTTGTTAAAGCTCTTGAACTAGTCTGATTGACATACCTAAGTTCTTATCTTTTTTGACTTCAAAATCCACACTCATAGGGTGAAAGCTGAACAGGTAAGCCATGCCAGTCGCCGAATGAAAAGACACCGACCAATAGCAACCATTCAAGCCAACAAAATCTACTGACATACCGTCGCGAGAGCCACCGCAAGGAAGCGCCACAACGCCTAACTTTTCAAGGGACGCAAACTGCTCCGTCGTATAGGAGTTGGTTTCAGGAACGCTCACATTCACATAAGTTGATGCCGTGCTTGTGCTTAACACTGTCACAGTGGTTCCTTCTGGTGCGACGAACGACTCCGGAATCAGCAAGAGACATAGGTGTGAATCGTCGCCATCCTTTATGTAACCCAACGTCCACTTGTTGTTTTTGAACAAATACCGCCACTCCGATATATTCAGCGTCCTCCACATATTGGGTTCGTTACCTCCGTTGCTGATGGCATTGTACACGCCCCAGTCAGCCTTCACATATTCGTCTGTCAGATTGTTGGAGTCACCGCCACCCACGTAATAATCCGAGTAATTATCTGAAGACGACCACGGCTGGTAGGCGTTCGCTCCGCTGTTCCAACCGCTCGTTCCCCAACCAAATAGGTCAATCCAGCCATCGTAGGACTCAGAGATGTTGTAATTGTCTTCCCCTATAATGTCGTACTGCTTTTCCGCAAATCGCCATGTGCCTGCAACCTCTGATGTTCCATCAAGAACGGCATGCAATCCTTGCACCGCATTGAACTGCAAATTTCCTCGCGAGAAGTAGACTCTCTTAGCATCCGACACCTTGTAGGAGGCCGCTGTAATCGCTCCTTCTATCTCAATTGTTTCTGTTGATTCTTCTTTCTCCTCCTCCTTCTCTTCTTCCTTCTCTTCCTCTTTGTCAGTTGTTGAATCTTTGCCACCACCATTGACCACCTGCGTAGGCTCTAATTCATCGGCATCATTTTTACACGACGACGCAAAACACACCAATGCAGACAGCATCAGTAAAAGCACCAAATTGTTCTTCATATTTATTATTTTAATAAAACATTATTTCTCTAATTCATTCACCACCCACTCCCCAATCGTTCCCGTCTCCGAAGAGAAACCACACCCAATCTTGAAGAGCTTCCGATTGTCTGAAGCATACTCTCGGGCATAGCCTTTCTCATTGATTTGTTGCAAGGCTTCCTCCGCTGTTCCATCCAATTTGAATTCAAAGATATAGATGAATTTATCGGTTTCAATAACACAGTCAACTCGGCCTTGAGACTGTTGTTTCTCAACGTAGACAAGATAGGTTGAAATCAAACGAAGAATGAGATAGAACGTGTATTGGAAGAAGCGTTCCGTTTCCTTTTTGAGGCGCATACTGTATGGAATCGATGACAG
Organism: Bacteroidaceae bacterium; assembly: GCA_963654355.1. Taxonomy (GTDB): domain Bacteria; phylum Bacteroidota; class Bacteroidia; order Bacteroidales; family Paludibacteraceae; genus UBA1181. Next base: position 1,753 of record CAVKBM010000338.1, read on the forward strand.
AAAACTTGTTAGCAACGTTTTAAACTGCTCCGTATCACCGTTTTTCAAGCATCTCACCATTTCCGCTATAGGTGTTTTCATAGGAGTGTTGACCGAAAAATAGTCATTCATCAGCAAAGGAATGAAGCCTCCTCGCACCTCGTTGTTAGGAATGTCAAGCTGATACATGTTCATCTCAGCATCATACCCCTTTACCGTCAGATATCCACTCTGATAGAGCATCGGGAGCGGAGCGTCTCGGTCCATCTTGAAGTCCATGAACTCCTCCGCAGCGTAATATTTTCCAACCAGCTCATCTAAGTTGACATTATCGCGGTCCAATAAGTTAATCAGGTAAGTTGGTGTGCCTGTTGTGAACCAATAATCACCAATTTCGTTCTTTTTAAAAGCACTGAGCAAACTAAATGGATTATAGACCTCGCTCAAACGGCGACTGAAATGATAGCCATCGTACTGTTTCTTCAGTTTTTCTTTCACCTCAGACGGTGTGATATTCATATCCTCCGCCATCTCCTCAACAGACTTCTCAAAATATTGGTCAATTTCGCCCTCCGAGATTCCACACAGAGTGTCGTACTTCCGATCCAAACTGATATCGTCGGGTTGGTTGAACCCACTGAACACACTCACTTTGGCG
>CAVKBM010000339.1:0-2383 GCA_963654355.1 Bacteroidaceae bacterium
CTCTCTTGGCTGGAAAAACAATGTCGAACCCTGTCTAAAAATGGGGAGTACTATATACTTCCACGATGTCGCCCTTATGAAATCTAATCTGTTCTTCCGAGCGTCCATGGAAAGTTTCATCTGTGTTTCGGTCGTACTCAGACATATCATAAATGTTTGGACTATAAGCTCTGAATCCAGTGCAGCAAAGACTCTTGTCGATGAGACATCCCTCAGCGTCATACATGCGCTGTGAGAGATATTCACCCTTGAAGTGCATCATGTCCATTGGTTGCTCAGAGATGTAATAGCAGAAAACATCCTGCATCCAGTCGTCAGTCTCCTTTATCTTTTTGCGATAAAGAATGTCTTGGTGCATCAGTCTCTCCGCTTCTTCCAAAGTCGTGGCATAAGCACGGCTATAAGTCCTCACCTTATACTGAGGATAATATGCGAGTTGTCCCTCTTCCTGCTCTTCCGTCTCTATCACTTCGAACAAAAAAATGGCAGGAACATCACGGTGTTGTGGATGCTCTGCCAACTGTTTGAAGTCTTCGTATGATGATATTCTTGTCATTGCTTATAAAATCAAGTCATTCAGGTAGCTACATTCTTTATTATAACTTGTGGGTATTTTATTATACAAAATGTAGATATTTTATTATACCATTTGTGGATTATGTTCCGTCAATTTCATTCAAAGATACTGAATATTGCTTGGATAATCCAACCAATAATCATAAAAGCGAGTTGTATGAGACTTATCAGTATGTAGCCGCCAAAAACTACTATCAAGAGTCCGCACAGAAATAGAAATAAAAAGTTTTGCCTCCCTTCACAGCGTTTCGGCAGTCTCTGATTCTTTATGAAGAAATCCTTGACATGTATTCTTCAAAGATGCTTGGTTATATGTCATTTCACATCAAACTCATAACCTTCTATCATGGGTGTTTTATCCCATGTAAAATTATTTTGAGCAGCAATATCCTTGTACTCTTGTGCTTTTTTTGCATTTGCCTTTACACCTTCACCATGTTCGTACAAATAATCTCTGTATCTTTTCTCTATATCATAAGGCTTGACAGCTTTGTCTTGTAATGCCTTCTTGAAATTTTTGAGAATGGTTTCTGCATCCTCTGCCAAATTCTTGGTAGGAATGTCGATAGGACTTGTGAAGTCGAATAAAATTTCTTTGATTTTCATATTTGTAATTTCTTTTTATTTTATTATCTCTGTTTTGAAAAATGACCTGTTTTTGAGAAAAAATTACGTTTGATTCAAAAAATATTTGAAGTGGTGTCAATGAGTCAAAAACAGATCACACAAATGAATCAAAAATAGGTCAAAGCGATGTCGTACAATGTTATATCAAGTGTTACTATACAACATATTCATATTATGTATATACAATAACAATATGAACTATTCAATACAATTATACTACATCAATGAATACCCTGTAATATAACATAAACTATAGATATATGTAACAACATGTTATGTTTCACAAACTTTGTCTCTATGTTTTATGGTTTCTGTCTCTGGATTCTTGCTATCTAAATCGTAAAAGTGTTCCGTCTTTTTATTTGAAGATAAATACTAAAAGAAGTATCATCCTATCCTATGATAAATTCATGCTGGAGTACATCTACTACCATATACATTGAACCTGCTGCTATCAGATAAAGCGAAATACACCTGCATAGAATAAGGCTTGTAATGTCAAACCTTCAATCTCTACTTGGTACAACCTGAATGAATCAGTGACATGGAACTATAACTATGCTTGTAGTCATGGTATAAAGGTGAAGAAACACAGCTTGTACAACTATGCTTATCGGCATAAGAAAAGATAGTCCACGACAAGCGAAAACGCATCAAAATAATTATCGCATCAATTTAATCTTTAAAAGGGCTCATTTTTGCTTACTTTTTCGCATTGATTCAATCTAAAAGATTATTTTGATACAGTTTAGTGCATTGTTCTTTCTTGCTTCCACTTTATCGTGTATCTTTGTGTGAGGAATAAATAATAAAAATACTGATATGGAACAAGTCGTGTTATTTTGTAGAGTCTCTACACTGGTTCAAGACTACGAACGTCAAGTCTCAGACTTAACTCAGTTGGCAAAGAGTCATAACTGGCATATAGCTGCAACTTTTACAGAGAAGATTAGTGGTGCCAAACGAAATGAAGAGCGCAACGCTCTAACAGACCTTCTTTCTTACGCGCGCGTACATTATATTAATAGGGTACTTGTCACGGAACTTTCTCGTTTGGGTCGTGACACTCTTCAGGTTTTGACAGCCATCGAGATGCTGAACAAAGCTAAAGTCTCACTGTATATCATGAACTATAATATCGAGACTCTGACTCCTGATGGCAAGGTAAATCCAATGAGCC
>CAVKBM010000340.1:0-2378 GCA_963654355.1 Bacteroidaceae bacterium
ACGAAAATATGGTTAGTTTAGTACATCATTCCACACACTTTTGCAGGTGACCCGTATTAAGAGCATACTGGGCATAAGTAATAGCCGCGCTATTCTCATTCTTTTCCAAAGCGTCAAACATACGGTCACGATAAAAATTAAAATTTTGTTTCCTTCGTGCATAAGTACTCGCCATTGCATTGAGATAAGTAGATGACATAGGGTCATCTATCAAATCAATAATTGGAAAGGACACAGACTCATCATACATTCCAATTTGGGCATAACTTTGTCCACAAGACAACATAAGAAAAAGGAAAAAGATACCCGCTTTCTTGTTAATTCTCATTCTCTTATCAGGTCGATTAATCAATCGACTACGCTTTAAAGAATCCTTCAATACATTCATAGCTTTTATTTTATATGTTACACTTCTACAAACTTATCAACAGAGAAAGGTAACCACTTCTCGAACTTTGTACGGCTACCTTTTGGTATTTTAATCTCCTCAAGACTTGTACAACCATCAAATACCCCTGATCCTATTTCTTTAATAGTGTCAGGAATATAGACCCATTTTAATGACGCACAGTTTCTGAAAGCATGACTATCGATTTTCACTATAGAGTCAGGAAATACGATACTTGTGATTCTCTCACACCCTTCAAATGCACTTGCACAAATATAAGCCAATAATTTCGGCAAATGTAAATCTTGATCTGCATTAAGCAAATAACAACCCCCAAAAGCACGATTACCTATATATTTTAAATTTGAAGACCATATTACCTCTCGTACAATAGCATCACTAAAAGCCCATTTCCCAATAGCAACAAGCGTATTTGAACAAAATATCTTTTTGGTATTATGCACTCCACTCAAATAAAAAGCATTATCGCAAACTGCTACTGTACCATCTGCTATTTTATATTCTTTTAAATCCGCACGCCCTTGTATCAACTTTTTTCTATCATAGTAATAATATACACCGCAACTATCACTATATTCCTTATCAACATCTCTTCTGGGATTTGGATTAACGCATAATGATGCCAATTCTTGCTCCGTCATCTCCTTAGCCGTTTCTCCAAGACCATTCATAAAGTCTCGAAGTTGTTCTATGGACTGAATCTTATAAATCAGCCCATTGTACTCTAAATATCCATTTAACTCTTTCATAACCATTTGATTTATTTCCTTTGTAACTTGTTGACAGTCATAGTTAATCCACATTCCATGTAGCTTCTGGGCATCCGTCAAATGCGTCATCTATGACATCGTCACTATATCCATTATAGTAACCATACTTTTCTCCAGATGTTCCATAATCATCCCATTCATTATAGTAATCATCCTCATTTTCAACATAAGAATCGTCAAAATCCTCTACCTCTTCTTCAAGACTATCTATGAAATCTTGAAGTTGCTCGACTGATTGAATTTTGTGAATCTTCCCGTCATACTCCAAATATCCTTTCACTTCATCCATAGCAATCAAATTTAGTAAAATTCAATTAATCTATCTGGGTTCACGAAACGAAAAGCGACTTTTGCAACCTTCTGATCAATAGTGAATACATTACCTATAATAGGTTCATTCTCCACATACTTCTTTTTCTTTCGAGAATATCCCATAACCATCCCTATCGCTGAAAGCCCAGCATCATTTATGTTTGATTCTTCCGCATTGATGTAAAACACAAGGCGGTCATCATTCGTGATACAATTATCGAATTCAAACCTTGACAGGATTTTCTCAGGAATAGGATTATTCCGTAATTCGACCGTTATTAGCCCAGCTTTAGTAAAGATTCCACCATTATGCTGTTTGAAACGAATCTCAAAATGCACTTCGCCTTGTGAAACAAGTCTCCCATCGACATATTCCTCATATCGATCCACTGGAAAAGGAAACTCCTTGAATGTAAGAGTTTGAAAAATAGGCCATCTATCCATAGTCCTTAAGATTATTAATGCTGTAGGCTGCCTTTACAGCGATTATTACGCTTGTAGCATATATGCACAAAACGTGGAGCCAGTCCTGTCACTCGTTCCACTGTAGAAAGGCCTTCGCATTGCCCTGATTGTCGAAACGAGCAACGTCAAATATCATGTAACATTGAAAATGATAAGAAAATACGTGTAAATACTAATATATACAGCATATAACAAGCATTAAGCGTGATGTACTTTTTGTTATTTGTTTGTTACTTTACTATTTGATTTCATAATTTATTATAGTTAATGGTTCGTAATTGGTTCTTGTTTTGAGTAACAAATCCAATTATTTTTCGTATCTTTGCACCGTGAGTAACAAATCTCACAAAATATCAATAAGTAGAACAAATAACAAGGTAACATGAGAAGTAACAATGAACCTGTGCGCATACGCTACAAGG
>CAVKBM010000341.1:0-2372 GCA_963654355.1 Bacteroidaceae bacterium
TCGTTATTATGATTTAATGGTATATAACCGCCTGATTTTGTGGCACTTTGCAAATTTCCATTTCAAAAGGACTAATAAGGACTAATTTTTATAATAATAATCAGAATTTTTTATATTTACTTTGCCGTTGTTTTTCGAACCCCAATCGAAAGGAATAATAACCATTTAGAATTACCATTGGCAAAATTAAATACGCGCTAAATTAATTCCGCCAACGGTTTTTTTATATTCATAGGGGAGTATGCCGAAAATTCTACAAAGAGTAGGCAAAAAAAATAATAGAATGACTAATACTGACTTGATTAAATTAGTGGAGAGCGATATTCACGCTTTTATGAATGGCAACCAAAAGTTGTTCTTCAATGAGTGTGATTTTCAGATGTGCTTGGCTCTTTGGCTGATGAAGTCGCACAACGGATACGACGATGTCTATTTGGAGTACTATGTACCTTACAAAACACTCGAAGGATATATATGGGAAAATGAGCTACGCCTTGATCTTGTCGTAAGAAAGGGGGACGAATATCTTCCAATTGAACTGAAATACAAACACAAAAAGCCAGAAAATAAAACATTGTTGCGCTTTGGCGAAGATATAAACGCAAATGGTGGGGAGACATTTGAAATAATGAAGTCGCAACACCTACATGGTAGAGGTTTGTATGGGTTTTGGAAAGATGTGCGACGCTTGGAGATTATTCGCAATAGATATGACCATGTGGTCGGTGGATTGGTTGTATTTCTTACAAATGACGACTTCTATATGAAGCCCCAAGAATCGGACAAAAACTACTACAATTTTGAGATGCAGGAGGGTAAGCACTCATGTAATAAACACTGGCAGCGAAAGACTTCTATTACGAAAAAAAGACCTGATTTCTATTTGAATAACGAATATAGCATCTCTTGGAATGAGATAACAACCGATGGAGTGGATATGCACTACTGCATTGTAACCGTTGGAGGCAAAACGCAAAAAAAACAATAGATTAAGGGGAGTATGCCGAAAATCCCACAAAGAGTAGGTAAAGTTAAAACAATAATGCTATGGCAGAAATTAAATTATCTGGTAACAAGAAAGTAAGCACTCTGTGCAAAGAATTTCAGGAAGCTTTTGGATGCACACTTCGTGTTTACAATGGGCGCTCGCTCGCTGACGAAAACGACACTCTCTCTGTTATCCGCAAAGGTACAGCGAAAGGTGGCACGCTCACAGTAAACGGCAATATGCTAGTTGGAAATTTCGAAAAGAAAGTAGAGGAAATGTACGGAATCAGAGTACAAGTAGCGAATGTCGACAACTCCAAACTCGCCGACAACAACATTACCATCGCTGCTGCTGGGCGCAATCTGGTAAAGGATGAAAATACGCAAGAACTGAAATGCGACAAAGAGCCTAAAAAACATAGATATATCATTAGAGTACAAGGGGTACTGATGCAAATGAATTCAATAGAACTGCCTAATGCCACACATGAACGTGTGAAAGAAATCTTTGAAAATGGTGAACCTTTTGCTGACTATGTCGTTTACGCCAGGGGTAATGGGCTTTGGTGTGATGTAGATGATGTTGAATGTGGAGACGAAGACACCATGGGTGAAGAAGTGGTTGAGACATTAAAAGAACTTGCAGGTGAAGTCTCAACCGAGAACACAAGATGCTCAGAATTCCATCTTGTACTTGAAGAAGACCATAAGTTCTCTCTTCTTGAATTAAATGACAATAAAAGATATAAAGAGATTTGTGATGACATTGTTATTGAATCATCACAAGATTTACAATTAAGTTTAGGCTGTAATTTGGAACAGAATATTGATAATAGTGGTTTAGAAGGAGAGGAAATCGAACTGTTGTCGGCGTTGTATAAAAACAACGGATATGACGATTCTTATAATCTTTCGTTCATGAACGAGAGATGCACTTTCGAAAAAGATAAATGGTATCTTGTTTCATTAGAGTATACTGAGTTTGATGATGATTTCGACAATGCTAAGGAATATATTCTCGAAACAGACGAAGAGTTTGACAGCAAAAAACTTGTTTGCACATATACCTCCGTCCCATTTGACGAATACAATAGTTTCCTCTCTGGACTTTTCTATGATGGGAAGCAGCTATCAGTATATGAACATGGAGGTCAAGGCGCTACATGTACAATAAAACGCTATGTTTCTCATATTGTAGAGAATGAGCATGGTTATGGTTCGGTAGATATAGACGAGTCTTTCCCTGAAATAGAATACTAATTTTTAAATTTGATAAATTACTAACCAAGGTTGGATTCAAGTTGATGGTGCAAAGGCCATCAACCTGAATTCCAGCAATAAAAAATAGAACTTATGCTTAAATTGAGTAGTACACAACATAGGTT
>CAVKBM010000342.1:0-2368 GCA_963654355.1 Bacteroidaceae bacterium
CCAAATTACTTCTTTGGGTGTACAACGGGAATCTTCTCATTTTATTTACATCAACGTTATCAACCAAAAGTTTTTTCCGTCGCTTCCTATCAGTTTTCCATCTGCACAAGCAACAATGTTAGTCAAGGATTTGTTTACTGTATACATTGTCTTTATGTTTCCATCCCAATCTAGCACAACTATCTTACAGGAAGCTTTACCTTGTTTACGCAAGACCTCCATAGAACTCTGGGATTTATTCCACCAAAGGGCATAAACATTGGTATCCGTGGATGTTACATCCTTTATTTGCATTAAATTTTCCCCCCACACGTCAGGAGAAAGAGGTTTTAGCCGTTTCCAGTTTGGCTCTGCTATTTTTATGACTCGACTTTGTTTGGTTTTCAAATTTACATACTGTACTGCAGGGTAAAGATAAAAACCATGAACAAGGACATCAGTCCGCCTATCAAATGTTTGACGACCGAAATTAGTAGTCCAAGCCGGATATTTTTTTGTATAAACAATCGGGGCGACCTCTTCCACACGAACAGATGCCGAATCCAAGAATGATTTGAATACCGCTTGAGCCCCCATTTTTGGCTGTCTTCCTACAAAAGCAAAAGCAGAATCGGACAGTCTATAAGCAAACTGCACATTCAATGCCATTGCATAAGGAACTTTAGCCTTGTTAGAGAAAACAAAATGATGTGTATTCTGCATTGTATGTTTATCCATATCAACACTATATACTAACGGATATGTACGATCTATGACATACGTATTATCCAATCTGTCTTGAAAGATTACAGGATAGTCAATTCCATTACTCTTGGCTGGATTCCTAAAATATTCATATTCATACTTGAGCGTACCTTGGCTTTCATCTACAGAAAAAGTCCTCACTAGTTGGGCACCCCACCGATTTGGCATTTCGTAAACCATACACAACCGTTTCCCAACAACTTGCAAATTGACCATAGCCTTCACTTTCGGCATAGAGTCCACCTTCAGAAGCGTAAGTCTTGCGTTATTTACTGCCAAAACATTTACACATGCCTCTAAGAGCAATATGGAAAAGCACAATGAGCGCACCACTTTGCATACATAAGATTGAGTTTTATTTATCATTGTCAACAATTTTAATATTACATATTTTCTTATTAGGGTTTAACAGTTCAAAGACTGAAACAGGCGGACAGACAAACCTCAACGGACAAGAATGACAATAAGGTAAATCCTTCCTACATGTACGCCATGAATGATTTTCCTTAAATTCTGCGACCACAGCATCAAGCAAAGAAAACTTCTGGTATATATTTCCAAGAACAAAAGAAGTTCCATGCGGGGATATGTTTCCCTTACAAGACACATCGAGAACACCAAAGAAATTGCTGTTCAGTTTTTGGTTTCTAAACAGATACGACATTTTTCGAGGTTCTTGTCGTAAATCATACAACGTTGTACAAACTTTCTCCTCAAACAACAGTTCGTTTTCATTAGTCCAAACAGGCAAACAAATTGCAGGAATGTCAAAGTCCGGATCCGAAAAGTCACAGAAAAACCTACATATAGTATCCTCTTCATTCAGACTTTCTATACGCTTTATCAGTTCAAATGGCGTGAACTTATCCATATAAACATGAAACTGACAGAATTTCGACAAAACCCGCAAATCAGCTTCGTTCACGTTTACATAATCTTCGGCATATATATGTATCCGATATTTAAAAGAATAATCTGCCAAAAGTCGCACAAAGGTTTGAACTCCAGTCTGTACAAAATACTTATGTGAACACACCATGTCAACTACGGCAACACTTGACCGTGAAGTTTGACACAAAAGCAGTTTCAAATCATTAATATCCAAATACTCATACCGCTTGTCATAATGAACACAAGGATACTGCCGACATAACATATTACGATAACGAGCCATGGCTTCATTTGTTGCGACACAATTATCCAACGAAACATACAAGCCGCTCAGATAATACAATTTATTACCTAAAAGCACATCCCCTTCACCAGGATATTGTCCTGAGGCAGAACGTTCCAAATCTTTTTGCAAGCATAAAACGGGAAGGAGTTTTATGGGTTTGGTTGGATTTGTCGTTTTAGAAACAACGAGAAAGCCTTTGCGGACAGTCTCCACGATAACCTGCGACTTAGAAGAGTTATAAGGAATTACCCCCAAATTGTCCGGTGCGTATATACGAGAAACAACTTCGTACAAATCCTTGTCTGCAGAACAAAACATATCACCATTGTCAGTATTGTACAACAACAATCTGCCAGCATCCAAGAAGTCGACAAAAACCTTGGAAGAAATCGTCAACCATGTAAAAGATATTCCACTCATACTACTTCGAATTTCGACATGATATAC
>CAVKBM010000343.1:0-2340 GCA_963654355.1 Bacteroidaceae bacterium
GCAAACAACTGATACTATTTGCTTTTAGTTTCATTTACTTTCGTTTTGCCTTGTTGCATGGTCTTTGGCGTTGGTAGTCCGAACGACTTAAAAGAGAAAGCTGGACGTAAAAGTAGCAACGTGTGGATGTAAAGGAGGCAACAAAGTGAAAAAAATAAAGAGTTATGGCGAGTTGTAAGTTTGAAAGAGTGCGCATTAACATAAATATTTGTATATTATGGGATTAAGAATAAGAAAATCAGTAAAAATAGCTCCAAGTGTTCGGCTGAACTTTGGAAAGAAGGGGATAAGCACATCTATAGGTAAACGTGGTGCAGGTATCACCATTGGTCCAACAGGTACTACAGCTCATGTTGGTATACTTGGTACGGGGATTTCCTATGTAAAGAAAGTCAGGGAAGCTAAAACTTCAATAAAAGAAAATCCGCACGCTAATACATATCAAGAAAATTATAATAGGCAAGGATATATTTCTTGTTTTGCATTTTTATTAGCATTGTTTGGTTTAGGAATTCTGGTAACAATTATAAGATACGGATGGTCGTTGGATACAATAGTGGGACTCGTTTTTGTCACTATTATTGAAAGTCTAGCACTTTATTTCAGTTCAACTTCCAAAAAGGTTAATGCCAAAACGGGCACGATTAGTTCTGCCAATACGAATGACGCCAATCACTTCAATCCAAAATCAATAGCCCCGATTGATCCAAAAGAACCATTCACCCGATATAAGTATCCTACCTTCGATCTTTTGAAGAAGTATGAGGATAACGGCTCTTACATCGATGAGGCAGAACAATGGTCTAATAAGAACCGCATCATTGAGATATTGGGCAACTTTGGTATACAGATTAAAAGAATCCGTGGAATTGTCGGTCCCGCAATCACGCTCTACGAAATGCAACTAGCAGATGGTATGCCCCTTTCGAAGGTTAAGGAATTCGAGGAAGATATCGCTTTAAGCCTCTCTTCCTTCGGAACTCGCGTTATTGCTCCAATTTCAGGAAAAGAAACATTTGGAATTGAAATTCCAAATTCCCATCCTTATGTTGTAAGCATTGAAAGTGTTCTAAACTCTCCTCAATTTAAAGAAACTCAAATGGAGCTGCCATTGGCAATCGGAAAGACCTTTGGCAGAGGGATTAGTGAGGTGTTCATGTTAGATTTATCTAAGGTGCCACATATGCTCATTGCAGGTTCTGCTGGACAGAACGGTTCTTTAGGGTTGGATGTCATTCTTTTCTCATTGCTCTATAAGAAACATCCGAATGAACTCAAGTTGGTACTCATCGATTTGAAGAAGGTAGAGTTAAATGCCTATTCACGAATTGCGAATGAGTTTATGGAAGCAATACCCGGTGAGCAGACCATTGTCACCAATGCCAAGAATGCAATGCGAACTCTCAATAGCCTCAGCCAAGTTATGAATGACCGCTATAATCTTTTTGAGAAAGCTGGTGTATGCGATATAAAGGAGTATAACAAGATGTATGTCAACCACAGATTACAGTTCGTTGATGGACATATGTATTTGCATTATATAGTTGTTGTTATCAATGAGTTTAGTGACCTTATTCTCACTTATGGGAAGGAAGCAGAAGACCTTATTGTTAATATTGTCAAGAAAGCCAGTGCTGTGGGTATTCACATAGTTCTAACTACCCTTCGCCTTACTGAAAGCATTGTCACTGATGCTATTAGGAAAAATATCCCTGGACGCATAGCATTCAGAATGAACTTAGAAAGTGATTCTCAAATGATTCTTGGGCATTCTGATGCCAATCGTCTTATTGGACGAGGCGATATTTTCTGCGTCAAAAACAATGAACTTGTACGGGTACAATGCGCGTTTGTTGATAATGCTGAGATTGAAAGAGTCACAGAATATATCAGCGAACAACCTGGCCCTGCCGAACCTTGGGAATTGCCAGAACCGCCAATCGGAAGAGACGATAGGTTGAACAATGTTACGAAGGACTATAGCAGCCTTGACCCATTTTTTGAAGAAGCTGCATATGCAGTTGTACATTCTCAGCAAGGAAGTACTTCAATGATACAAAGGCGTTTTTCCATTGGCTACAACCGGGCAAGTCGATTGATGGACCAGCTTGAATTCATTGGTGTCGTTGGTGAAGCTAATGGTAGCATGCCGCGTGAGGTACTTGTGCAAGATATAGGTGTGCTGAGGCGAATATTATTAACTCATTTAATAAAACAATCTTCATGTTCGAATCATCAAACTGTTCTTACAAAAGGGCAGGTGTCTGACCAAAAATGCAAAAAGGAAAGCCAAGTGACAGAAGTAGATTTGCAAAAGATGGGATTGGAAGATAAAGCTAA
>CAVKBM010000344.1:0-2335 GCA_963654355.1 Bacteroidaceae bacterium
ACCTTCGACCCTACATGGGACGGAGAAACAAACATCGACTTCTGAATCGGATTCGTAGAGGGGATTTTTTTCGACCATTACGGCTGCCTTTCGAGGCGCAAGCAACCGTACAGGTCGAAATGTTTCCTTTGTAATCCTTGCCATTTTGCAGTCAACAGGAAAGGAAACGTATTGTAAAATCTCTTATTTCTTGTCCCATTTTCGTTTTGTAAAACATTTTTTTCTCTATTGCGTTAGAATTTATTATTTTTTTTTGTAAATTTGCAGAGTTAATATACAACAATAATCTACCCCAAACATGAAGAAGTACCTAATACTACCAATATTTCTATATTTCATACAAATCTGTAATGCACAACAGATGATACCCGGTGATGTTCCGACTCCCAATGCATCTAATTTGGGTATGTATGGAAATATCCCAGTATCTTACTATATAGGCAGGGCCAATATTTCGATTCCGATTTTTGAGATGGAGGCAACGGGCATCTCTTTGCCAATATATTTGCAGCATGATGCATCTGGGATCTTAGTAAACAGTTTGCCCAGTTGGACTGGTCACAACTGGACATTAATGGCTGGCGGAGCCATAACCCGGTGTATAGAAGGCGTTGCCGACGAATATGAACCAATCCATCAAAGTTCAGCATACCCTTTTACAAACTATTTCCATTCAATTGGACAACTATGTAAAGACATCAACAACGATACTGAACTTGCCAGCAACCTAGAAAAAATCAGATACGACTATGCTCCAGATATTTTCTATTTCAACTTTATGGGAATAACAGGAAAGTTCTTCATGGGAAATGACGGGCAGTGGAAAGTTTTGTCAGACTATAATTTAGATGTAGTATTTGATGTCAACAACACCCAGAACTACATAGTTCCCTTTATCGAAAAAATGCCAGGCAATACTACAAGCATCAAACAACCGAAGGTAATTAAAGGTTTTGTACTTAGAGATGACAAAGGGAATATCTATGAGTTTGGCGGTAACAATACATCTATAGAATATTCCACAAACTTTTTCTCACAAACTGAATATGAGGGAGTAGAGTGCTGGAACGCAATCACATGGTATCTTACAAAGGTTAAAGACAGATATGGAAATGTTTTGTTTACTTTGGATTACGAGCGGGGAAAGTTCATAGCCCAATTGTATAACTTTGCAACTTCTTCATATGTTTATGAAAACGCTAAAGGGCTAGGGCTAAACTATGGACAAGAATATTATTCATCCAACTTTCTGTTTCCATATGGCGGATCACTCAATGCACCAGTATATTTGAAGCATATTAGCAGTGAGAACTCTATAGTAGCGAACTTCATTTCGTCGGATTCACCTATATCAACAAATGAATTATACCCCAATATAAATTTATTCATTCCCTATTCAGAGACTGATCATAGTTCGTATTACCCCTTCTACTACCTTCAATGTGACAGAACGGACGTTAAACCTTATCAATATAACAGTACCAATAGCAACAAGAACGTTAATCCGTTAGCGTCCACTCGCCTTCGACAGCTGGACGAGATACAATTATGCAATGCAGACTCCCAATATGTCAGTAGAAAGATCAAGTTAAGCTATTCCTATAATTCAAGAATGCATCTCTCAGAATATTCTTTCTGCAATTCCAATGGTAAAGAAGCTTACACATATAAATTAGAATACAACAATTACAACCAACTACCCTCAAATTACTTGTCAACAGCCGCAGACCACTGGGGATATTATACAGGGAAGGAATACAAAGTAGGATCTTCCAACATCTATGAAACAAGAGCACCCATAGCGGATAGAACCGCATGTGGATTGTTGAGAAAAATTATCTATCCCACAGGCGGATACAGTTTGCTGAGTTATGAACAAAATGATTTTTCTATTTGTGTCCATCCAGACAAAACCGGGATGTACGATACAATCTGCACTACTGGTGGTGTCCGGATTTTCAAGATTGAAGAATATTCAAAGAAAGGACAACTTTTAGGACAAAGGACTTTCGATTACACGAATCCTTTGACAGGAAAATCGAGCGGTGAATTGTTTGCTGCTCCCTGTTACTCATGGGAAAATTGGATGGCAAACTTGCAATATAATAAAGCCGTGGCAAAACAATCACTGTTTCGTTCCTCTTCTATCATGCCATTGTCAAACTCTTTTGGGCCTCATATTGGATACAGCTACGTAACAGAAACAAACGCTGACAATTCTAAAACGAGGTATCACTATACCAACATGTCGGAAATGGAAGATGAAAGATTCATCAAGGATTTCTGTCAAAGCCAGCCATCTCCTTTTGACAGGTTTACAGACAGAGGGTATAGA
>CAVKBM010000345.1:0-2309 GCA_963654355.1 Bacteroidaceae bacterium
AAGCATATGCAATCATTCGCCAGTTAAACGAAGAATTGAAAGAAATGCATTGCGTGACGATACACGGAAGAGTCAACAAGAAGTATTTTTTAGAAAAAATTTATGACGGAAAGGATAGCGTGAAGTAATGGGAAATAGACGGATGTTTTCGCTTGATATAGTTAATACCGACAAGTTTTTAGAAATGGCGATTTCTTCACAGGTTTTATATTTTCATTTAGGTATGAGGGCAGATGACGAGGGCTTTGTTGCATCTCCCAAAAGAATTGCTCGAACCGTTGGTTGTAATGAAGACGATTTAAGAATTTTAGTTACAAAAGGGTATATAATCCCATTTGAAAGCGGTGTGGTTGTTCTAGTCGATTGGAATGTAAATAATTGGATTCGCCCAGATAGAAAACATGTTACACGTTTTAAACAGGAAAAAGCATTGCTAAGTATTACTGACGATAGATATTATTTGGCTGACAATCTGCAACCAAATGACAACCAAATAACAACCAATTGTCATACCGAAGTTAAGTTAAGTAAAGTTAATATAAATAACTCAAACTTCGCACTTGAATAAGTGCCTATGCACCTTGAAAATTCAATAATAACTGGCATAAATATAGCATGAAACCGTCTGGTTTTGATATAATCGAGTTGTCAAAAAACAATTACAAACCGGAGGCTCATGCTATGGACAAAAGTATAACACAAGCAACTCAAAATGATAAGCAGATTTCGAAATCTATCAAAAGATTTTTTATGCGATTTCATGTTTCCTCAGCTTTGAAGGCATCCAATGCCTACAAAAAGAAAGGGATTCCGGTAACGGAAATCTTCCAGTATCTGTTTCTGCTGATTTTTTCTAACAGAAGCATGTACATGAACCTGATTACAGGACGGAATACCCCTGCTTTTGCAAAGGATACTGTGTATCGTTTTATGAAGATGGTTCAGATTAACTGGATTCGTTTTACGACGATTCTTTCTTCACGAATTATCAAAGATGCCATCATTCCATTGGATTCCAAAGACCGTGCCAATGTCCTTATCATTGACGATTCCATGTTTGAACGTAATCGTTCCAAAAAGGTAGAACTTCTTGCAAAAGTCTATGACCACGCAAAACATAGATATCGTTTCGGTTTCCGGATGCTTACCTTGGGATGGTCCGATGGAAGCACGTTCCTGCCGATAAACAGCATTCTTCTTTCTACTGAGAATGAGAAAAACCGAATCAATGAAGCTGCAAAGGTAGACAAAAGAAGTATTGGTTACAAACGCAGAAAACTGTCAATGGAAAAAGGGACATCCGCCATGCTCACGCTTTTGAAAACCGCTAAAAAAGCCGCAATCCCTGCGAAATACGTTCTTTTTGACAGCTGGTTTTCTTCTCCAAGCACGCTTCATGCCGTAAAAGGGATTGGATATGATGTCATCGGCATGGTTAAGAAAACTCCAAAGATGTTCTTTCGTTACAATGGTGAGGATATGTCTTTAGTTTCCATTTACAACAGGAATAAAAAGAGACGTGGAAAATCAAGATATCTGCTCTCTGTTACGGTCGATGTTGTAAAAGATGGTGAAATTATACCTGCAAAGGTGGTTTATGTCCGCAACCGCAATAAACGCAAGGAATACCTCTGTCTTATTTCCACCGATATAAATCTGGATGAGAACGAAATTATCCGAATTTATGGCAAACGCTGGGATATCGAGGTATTCTTCAAAGTATGCAAAAGTTATCTTAATCTGAGCAGGGAGTGTAATTCTCTGTCCTACGATGCAATAACTGCACATACCGCAGTTGTTTTCACCCGATACATGATGTTGTCACTGGAAAGCAGGGAATCTAATGATAACCGGTCTCTTGGCGAGCTCTTTTTATACTTTTCTGATGAAATGTCTGATATCACATGGATACAGGCATTTCAAATGCTGCTTCAAATGTTCAGGACGATGCTTGCGGAAAATACCGAGTTATCGGATGAGAAAATCAGCGAATTGGTGGATGCATTTATGAATGCAATTCCGGAATTGCTGAAAACGCAGCTTCAAACTGCTTAAACTCTGAACAATGACAACTAAATAACCGCCAGGTATTGAATTTTCAAGGTGCATAGCTAAAATTTATGTGCGAAGTTTGAGTATATTATTTTATTTTTTATCTATTTCGCTGTCTTTAGTGCATAATCTCTCATCCCAGGAATTGCCCCACCAGACACAGCCCAAAGATACAGGCTCGCCACACTGCAATAAGGGCTGAACCTGCGGCGGTATTTTTCAAAGAGTTTGCGGTCAATCTTGCGGTGATGGTAGAC
>CAVKBM010000346.1:0-2290 GCA_963654355.1 Bacteroidaceae bacterium
CCCATATAATGGGTGATTCCTTTAGGGTCTGTTGCATAGGCTCCACTTTTCTTGCTGTCTGAAATGCGCTCATTGTTGAATTTCGTTAAATCAATCTCGCCCAGGTATTTGACCGAATCTGTGTCACAGTAAACGAACTGCGGCGCATTTGGGTCGTTGATATCTCCATGGGCCAGCTGTATTCCTTCTTCAAGGCGATATCTTGCCCATGCTGTTACCCATACGCCCCATTGATATGCAAGAAAGGCTTTCTTGTTATGGGCTTCAAGTAATTGCGCTTCATCGTCTTTCTGTTCAACAAAGTCATCATTTTCAAATAGAATTGATTGCTTTACAGGGTCTTGGGCGCACATTCCATACAAAGAGTTTAGCTTGTTCTTGGATTTCATGTATAGCAGTTCTTTGCCTTCTACGTTCTTCAATTCTGTCTTGTAATGATAATATTGGCAGATTGTCTTTATTAGGGGTTTTGGCAGATAACCATATTTTGCAACTGCCATATCATAAAATTTGATATCCGTCCATGCATATTCTTGGAGAAGTATCTTCAAATCTATATCTGTGATAGTTGTTTCCAGATAATCGGCTGAAATAATTCTTCCGTTGTCGATCAGCGGCTTTTCTATGTTCCTGCATTTTGAAAGGGAAAGGTATGGGCACCCCCAATCAAAACGCTGTAGGTGTATTCCTGTGATTGCTACTCGCATTAGGCATGCTTTCTGCCGTTTACCGAGCATTGCTATTACTTCTTCATATGGTATATCACCCAATCGATGAAATTCACTAACAGGAAAGCGACAGTTGCACATAACGTCAGGGTAACTGCTGGATCGGTCTGCACTGTGTACATTATGTAACGTATAATTTGTGTAAAATCTGTTTGCATGGGTATTTCCTCCACGGAACGCTTCTCGCAACATTTTGTAAATCTCGTAGTCTGGTAGCTGCTCCTTTATAAAACTGAATGAAACTTCTGACATGGCTTTTTTTGCATCCCGGCGCACATAGCCCGTGGAAGTCAAAGGAAATGTATAAAGGTTGTCGCCATCGTGCTTCATTTCAATTTCTATTGCTTCCACCAAGCCTTGAACATCGTGAACGCAATAGGCAATCTCGTCATCTGTGAGAGGTGTCCATGGATACCGGATTTTCTCATAGTCAAATGTTCCGGTCAGCTTCTTGTGCTTTACTCCCATTTTCTTGGTGTAGGTGTCCAAGTTCATATTGCTGTGAATGTAACTGCAACGGAACTCAAAGCATCCTCGCATATTGCATTTCAGAACTTTACGTGATTTGATTGCAAACACTTCATCAGGCTGAAACTGATATATGCCCCTCAAAAACTGAAATTCATAAGAAAGGTTATGTACGAACACAACCAGAACATCATCAGCCAGAACACTAGCCAATTTACGTTGAAACTTTTCAAATTCCTCCCACGTTCTCCCTACTACAGTTATTTCATCACCAAATTGCCACTGCCAAACATACATAATAGCTTGTTCAATGTCAACAAGGCGCGTTGTTTCGATATCAAATGCTGTTATCAAGTCCTTATATCGTATGCGCTTCTTAGTTCTCTGATTACCGGATTTCCGTTTTACAAGTGGTATTTCATAAAGCCAATCATAAGGAAATTTATCCAGCGTGATAATCATTTCAAATAGTCGCGCCAATCTTCCAGCAACTTCATAGAAGTTACATATTTTGAATTTTGCTTTAATCCGGATTCCTCAAAGCGTTCTTTATCATTCTTCCATTCACGGAACATATCTGCAATCAAATATGATTCTTTTCTTGTTCTAACTGTGGCATATTTGAAAACCTCAGGGTCAACATCTTGACCGATAGCCGCTTGCGCTTCCTCAAAAAATTGAACCGCCACTAAAGAGCCATAGCTTCTAAAACGGCTCGCTTTCCATGCTCGCATAAACTCGCCGAATTGTGAATAGTTAGTCTCGTTAACAAAATCATAGCCATGTTTATGCAATGTTTCAATTGCTAATTTTCTAGCACGTTTAATTCCGGCAAGTGTTCCTCGCCGTGCTGTAATCATGCGGGAAACTTCTGCAAGCATTACTTTCGTTTGGCCTAGCGTCATTTCTGACGCTGGACGAAAGCGGCCCTCATTACGCTTGAATGTGTAACTTTCACGGCCTATTTCAGATTTGGACATTTCTCTGAGTCTACGTTGTGCAATATTACGGAGCCTTGTATATTCAGCGCGTATGTTTTCCGGAGTCCAGACATCTGCGTGTCTAATTGCATCCAACGTGTAATAGTCCGGCGT
>CAVKBM010000347.1:0-2288 GCA_963654355.1 Bacteroidaceae bacterium
CGGCGCCACCTCGTGTTCTTCCTTGAACACCTCGGAGGTCTTCGGCGAGAACGCCGCCGCAGCCCGAGCCCCCGGAATGGCTCGCACGGTGAATGTGTTGTCTGTATAGTTGGGCATAGAATATTGTTTTTAGGGCAAATGTAGAGGGGCGGAATGGGCGGTAAAAAGACAGGGAGCAAATGTCTCCAACAAAATTCTGAATTCTCGGTTTAATTATATAACTTTGCGCTGAAGTTTAATCAAGCTGTCAATATGGAGCCTCTGAATCGTATAAAAGTAGTCCTAGTAGAGCAAGGTAAAACAGGAAAATGGTTGGCAAAACAACTGGGAAAATCAACGTGCACCGTTAGTAAATGGTGCACAAACACCTCTCAGCCCGACTTATATACCCTTAATCAGATTGCAAACATCCTTAATGTCGACAAGCGAGATTTATTGACGGCTTCTAATAATCAATAACACAATAGACCAATGGCAAATAGTATAGACAAGGAAAGAGCAATTCGCGTTATAGTCAGCAATGCGGTTAAATCATACGCAAACGGTTTCTCAATGCGCCATCTTGCAGAGGTTAACAACGAGAATGGAGTTATCAACATGAAAATTCACAATGTCTTTATTGCGGCATTGGGTCCCGAGATACAGTATTATTCAGCATTGGCACGTTCTCTGGATAGTTCATTGGGTAATATGCTGGAAAGCATGGCTATAAGTATTGCAGAGCTTAATTACACAGTTAGTCAGCATGTAGAGGGTACTTTGTACAAAGAACAAACAGACTATATTGCAGAATTGCTTGAACAATACAAACGCAGCACAAACCGTAGAAAACCTAAGTTGCAAGATTATCAAGGCATTTCAGAAAGAAAAGGTATTGCAGAAACAAAGCGTCATGAGAGTGATTACTATCTGATTGACGAAGAGACTGGCATGCACTATCTAATAGAACTTAAAATTGGCGGTGATCTTGACAACAAAAAGGCTCGTTCTGAAAAAGAAGCTCTACTTGAGCAATACTGCATCTTAACAAATGAACTTGGGGAGGAAAAAGTTAAAGTCCTCTTCGCTACAGCATATAACAGATATGGCGAGGGGAAGCCGTGGACGCAAGGAAGAGTGCGTCAGTTCTTTTGCGATGAAGAGTTGTGCATAAGCAGCGACTTTTGGAATTTGGTGTGCAAAATGGAAAATGGTTATGAGATAGTAATTGACGAATACAAGAAGAACGCTCATTTTATCAACGAGGCTTTAGATGAAATCAAGGAAGCCTATTTACCCAACGAATAACAATGAAAGATCCCAATTGGCAGAAATGCGTCTTGTGTGCAGACAGCAGGAATATAATAAGACGCATTCCCGATAATTCTATTGACTTCATTTTGACCGATCCACCTTATAACCTCGGTCAGCATTCCACTGGCAATATTCCTTTGCCAGGCCGTTCTGCTATGAACAATGATGTCGCCGATTGGGATATGATTGATTTTAACCCAGAAGAATGGGCTGACGAATTCATCCGCATACTGAAACCTACGGGCAACCTATTTATCTTTACTTCATACAACCAAATAGGACGGTGGTATAACAGCCTTGACCATAAGTTTGACACATCAAATTTTATGGTGTGGCACAAGACGAATCCCGCTCCAAAGATTTTCAAAGCAGGCTTTCTGAACAGTTGTGAAATGATATTCACATGTTGGAACAAAAAACACACATGGAATTTCATATCACAAAAAGAAATGCACAATTTCATAGAAAGTCCTATTTGTATGCGTCCTGAGCGATTGAGCTGCCCGAAACATCCTGCTCAAAAGCCCGTGTCCATATTGAAGAAAATGATAGAGATTGCAACAAATAAAAACGACATCGTTTTCGATCCGTTTATGGGCGTAGGCTCTACTGGTGTAGCAGCCATTGAACTAGAACGACGCTTTATCGGTGTAGAGTTAGACGGAGTATATTTTGATGCGGCAAAAAATAGAATAAACATGGCATTAAACAACAACAGTAACCCACAAAGTTCTTACTACCAAACAGATGAATGTACCAACATGGTACAGGAGCCTTCTGTTGGGATGCAAACCACACTATTTGCGCTTGACGGATTCTTCGGCTCTCGTCTACAAGTAGAACAACCTGTACTCATAGATCGAAATTCGAATCTGTCACCCATAATTAAATGGCCAGGAGGGAAAGAGAAAGAATTGAAACATATTATACCCAACCTGCCGCATTTTGAAAGATATTTTGAACCTTTCGTCGGTGGTGGTTCTGTGTTCATGGGC
>CAVKBM010000348.1:0-2272 GCA_963654355.1 Bacteroidaceae bacterium
GCATGACCTTGGGCAAGTTGCAGCCCGATATGAAGTACTTGCAAAACAAGAGTCGTGGCATCCTCGCTTACAGCGACTATGATATGAAGACATTCATGAATGCAGTCAACCAGAAGGTGGATCGTGCCACGATGCGTTGCAGCCTGGAGCTTCGCAGTCCGATCATGGACTATCGGGTGGCGGAGTATTCCCGTCTTTTGCCATACGAATACATGATAGATGGAAATCTCGGATTGAAGCGCATCTTGAAGGACATCCTTTATGAGATGGTGCCAAGGAATTTGCTTGACCGTCCGAAGCGTGGGTTCGTGCCGCCCACCAAGGATTGGTTCAGAGTGGAGATGAAGGAAGATTTGCTGGCTACGGTTTCTCATGGAAATGTGGAAAAGTTGTTGCCGGAGCTGGATGCCGACAGGTTCATCCAAATGAGAGACAGGTTTGTAAGCGGAGAGGAACTCAGTTCGAGAATGTTTTTCACGGCTTATACATATATCAAATGGTTTGAGAAAATTTATCAATGAAGACAAGTGTTGTATATACCCTACATGCCACAAAAGATTTTTTGTTTATGCAGGAATGTTGGGCTTCCGCATATTCTTTGCGGAAGTTTCATCCCGATGCTACCGTATATCTGGTCGTGGATAAGCAAACTCACGAATATGTAAGTGAATATTCGGAATTTTGCAATTTGTTCACGGAAATAATCCCGGTGGAAGTTCCTGAGCATTATGGAAGAAAGGAGAGGTCCAGGGAGTTGAAGACCAAGAGTCGCCTGTATGTAAAAGGTCCCATGTTGTTTCTCGACAATGATACGATTATCTGCAAGCCTTTGGATGAGCTAGATAACCTTTCTTGTGATATTGCCGCTGTGCCAGAAACGCATTTGCCTTTGCTCGAAATGCCTTTTTCTCCTTTGGGGACTGTAAAGGCAGCCTTTGGCATAGATGGGAGTGACAGTAAATATTACTTCAACTCGGGCGTGATATATGCAGCGGACAATGACAGAACTCGGGCGTTTTTCAAGAAGTGGAACGAGAACTGGACTTACTCATGCTTTGAGAAAGGTATATCGCAAGACGAACCTGCGTTTCTGAAGACTAACAGGGAATTGGGAGATATGATACAGGAATTGCCCGGCATCTACAATGCCCAGGTTCAGATGAGCTTGAAGTATTTTGCCGATGCCGCAATCATCCATTGGTGGCACATGAATTTTATTGAAGACCAGAGTTATTCTCCCTATTTTAATAATGAAGTATATAAAAAAATACGGATGGAAGGAACGATAACTCCTGAGATAAAAGCATTGATAGTCAATGCCAAGCAGACGTTTGTTTCCCCCAGTATGCCTGTTGGGATAGACCAGATGTATTTCTTGTTCTCTCCCGTGGGCAAGATTTTAGGCAAGATTTACAAAGAGGGTGGGGCGGCCTCCTGCCTGATGCTGAAAATGGCGAAGTGGTTGGAGAAATTTCATAAACTAACCAAGAAGAAATGATTTCTGTTATTGTTCCTGCATACAATGCAGAGAAGACCATTGGTCTTTGTGTAAAGTCTATACTTGCCCAGACTTATGATGATTGGGAGTTGATATTGGTGGATGATGGAAGTAAGGATGCGACTTTTGAAGTCTGTCTTTCTTTCGATGATTCCAGGATAACGGTCTTGCATCAGGAGAATGGTGGGGTAAGCTCTGCTCGCAATATGGGCTTGGAGTCTGCTAAGGGAGATTATGTCGCCTTTGTGGATGCTGACGATTACATTGAGCCAGACTATTTGGAAAAACTGTATCAAGGAATGGGCAAAGACTTGGTTATTACTGGCTTTTACTATGATTGTAAACCTGAAACTTCTTCTTTTGTGTTGTCCTTGTCAAACAAGGAAGAGATTGGCGAGCAGATTTCGAATTTGATAAATGCAGACCAACTATGCTATCCCTGGGGACGTTTGTTTAGACGGTCTATTATAGAGAAATGGCATCTGCGGTTCGATGAGGAGATGAGATTTGCGGAAGACAATGTGTTCAATTGGGAATACCTTTGTCATATTGATTCTCTTTTTATAGATTCCACTCACAAGGTTTACCACAAGTCATCTGATGAGCACAGAGATGGATATGGTCTTTCCTTCGAGGAAATAGACTATATAGACGGACGTTTGTTTGAACTGTCCAAAAAACTTGAACAACACTACCAAGTTCTACTTCAGTTGGATACAAAGCAGTTGATGCACGTCTTGTTCTTGAAGGATATGCTGCAGCTTACGGCTAGCC
>CAVKBM010000349.1:0-2264 GCA_963654355.1 Bacteroidaceae bacterium
AGTATAGGGTGTCAAAGGAACATTATGTTAAAAATATAGAGAGTGAATTATCTTATGTATCACAACTTGCTGGTATGATTTCTAACCAAAGAAAAACTTTAGATTTGCTGAGACAAGAGAAAATGTTGATAGAGCAGCAAGTTAATATGGGAAGAATAAATCCAGAGCGGTATTTGCGTATCAAATCAGAAGAACTTAAGGCAAACAATGAGTATTTCGCTTATATCCAAGAGTTTTATCTTTTAGTTTTTAAATATCGTTATCTAGCTTTATATGATATAATGAATGACAAAGAATTGTAGGTATATTGATAAAATTTATACTAAAAGGAATAGTTTTCAGTTATAAAATAATATTAATAATTTTAATCATATTAATTATGCGCAGTTTTATTTTATTGTTGGTCAGTTTGTTCAGTTTATATCTGGATGCACAGACTGAGTTTAGGGTATATCAGAAGGATACTGAGAAAAGTCGTTATTACATGAGTGCGCCAATTAATGGCACGAAACTCAATGATATTTTGATAGCTTCTGGCAATGCTGGTTTTTATATTAAGGAGCATGACTTTAATAAACTATTTGCTAATCGTTCTTTTTCGAAGTCCAAATCGAAGGTGTCGTCAGTAAAGTGTTTCGGTAAGAATTATCTTGTGAAAGATAGTTTTGTGGGGCAATTTAAAGTGGGAGATGTTTGCTTCGTTGGTAATATCTTTGTGTTGGAAAACTCTTATCCGTTTAATGCAGAGATTGCTGTGCAGAATCTCTTCAATATTTCCGACTCTACCAAGAATGTTGTCAATCTTAATTTTGCAAAGCAAAAGTTGGCATTTGTGGATATGAATGCTGTGGATACCACAAAATTGAACAAGTTTTACATCAATTCTGTCTATCCTTCACTTACAGTTAAAGTTCCAATATCCATCAGACAGGATGGAAAAATGTGGAACTTGAAGGGGAACATGCGGTTGGATTTAAGCTCTGTAGAGTTGATAGAGTTTTATCCTAGCAAGTATCTAGATGAGTTTTGTAAGCAGACGAAAGTAAAGCTCATAGATGTTTATGATGACAATCTAGATAGTTATAAAGCTATCAAGTATGACAAAATAAGAATAGGTGCCAAGTACTTCCTACGTCATTTTATTCCTATTAGAAGCGATGTCTCTGTTACAAGTAGCTTTGGTAGTATCAGCAGTTCTTTCTTTAAGGATAATATTTATATTGACTTAAAGAAAGAAGAGCTTTATTATGATTAGTTATTTCTCAAGTTTGTCATGATAAACGCCCTGCATTCCTCCATTAGCCATTTGGGGGTGCTTGTCGCCCCACAAATGCCTATGGTGCTGATGCCGTCAAACCATGCCATGTTGATTTCTGTTGCACTTTCTATCTGGTAACTGTTTGGATTGACACTGCGGCATTCCTTGAAAAGCACCTTGCCATTGGAACTCTTGCGTCCGCTTACAAACAAGATGACATCATGTTTGCTAGCGAAGGTAGCGATGTTGGGCATACGGTTAGCCACTTGGCGGCAGATGGTGTCAAAGCTCTTGAACTCGGCACCTTCTACGATGTGTCTTTGGCAATATTCGATGATGCGGTGGAACTCATCCAAGCTCTTCGTGGTTTGTGAATACAGGTAGATGTCGCGGTTGAAATCCAATTGCTTGACATCCTCAAACTTCTCTATGACAATAGCCTTGCTTTGGGTTTGGCCGACCAAGCCAAGTACCTCGGCATGACCATTTTTGCCAAAGATGACAATCTGGGCATTCGGGTTGTTGACGTATTGCTTCTTGATGCGCTTCTGCAACTGGAGCACCACGGGGCAAGTGGCATCTATGATCTCTATATGGTTCTTTTCCGCCAAGGCGTATGTCTCGGGAGGTTCGCCATGGGCACGGAGCAGCACCTTCACATCATGGAGTTGTTTCATTTCCTCATGGTCGATGGTGATAAGCCCGGCATGATGCAGTCTTTCCACCTCCATGCCATTGTGTACGATGTCTCCCAGGCAATAGAGTTTGCCACCCATTGCCAGTTCTTCCTCCGCCTTTTTGATGGCTGTGGTCACACCGAAACAGAATCCACTGCCGTTGTCTATTTCTATTTGCACGATAATTTTATGTTTTAAAGGAAATTTATTTCTTGACTAACACAGAGTCTTTTTTCCTGTTCTGTATGGAGTCTTTCTGTGAGTTTTCTAGTTGTTTCTTATATTCTGAGTATTCACTTCTGTAATAGTGGGCGAAGTTGGAGAAAGGT
>CAVKBM010000350.1:0-2262 GCA_963654355.1 Bacteroidaceae bacterium
GTGGTAGAAAGGCCTTGAATCAAAAGGTTTCATCTTATATCGCAAGCACAACCTTTGACAACTCTGACGGATATACCAAAAGAGTTCAAGCCGCCTCTAATAAATTCAATGGTTTTATAATAAAACATCGTACTTTGATAAATGCGCACATGCGCTTGTTTTATCAACTGTTAATTTTGCTTGACTCTCCATATTTGGAAGATAGCTACAAGGTTACATACTTGAAAATCTTAAGAAGCCAATTAACGGATGAAGAATTGATCTTGATACGATACAACTGTTTGACCAAGCGTGGGCAAAAGATGCAGATGCCCGTTTTTCGCTATAATATCTTGAAGCATCTTCCGCTTCTTGACTTGTTTGAGTTCAAAAAATATAGGCAATGTCTAACCCATCAACAAGCTAACCTATTGAGCGATGAATTGATTTTTGGGAAAAAGAACATTTGCTTCCTCTTTAGAAAGAATGCATATGAAGAAGAATTTTTGAACTTTGAAAAAAGATTCGCCAAAAGATATTCTGTGTCCATAAAAGTTTCTGCTGATAAGAAGAACTATGATTTTTTATTGAAGAAAGCTCCTCGTCTCGCAGGAAGAAATTACGAACCAATGAATCCTGTATTGGATAAGTTTTCTGATGAAGACTTGGAGAATCTATTGGTTGATTTTCACACAGAGATTTTTAGGCATACTCATTTCAGAATGTTTAATAGACGAAAGAAGCTTATAGGCATAAATCATAGTCGCTTGAATGAGGGAACAAATACAATTTTTTCAATCAAGGTTTCTTATGATAACCCTATTATCGTGTCGTATCCTCAGATTCAAGAACCAGGCAACTAACAAATAAAATGGAACGGAATTTTCTTTCTAAGAAATTATTAAAGGGGAATCTTACATTACAATGAATCGTATCAATTACATTGACAGGATGAAGGGAATGGCGATACTTGTGGTCGTGTTGGCACATGTGTTCCAGTTCTCTTTCGACATGAGCGACGGCTCGGTCTTTAGATTTTGTGCTTCTTTTGAGATGCCTTTGTTTATGTTTGTCTCGGGCTTCGTGGCATACATATCGGGTAATTCGGGGGGGCGGTTTGTAAGAAACTTAGAAGAAGGTTTGTGTCTTATGTTTGCCCGGCCTTTGCAGTCAGTTATGCAGTAGCATTCTATGGCATTCTGGTTCTGGGTAATCATGACATTGATGTCTTCGGCACACTGATTGGTGGACTGTGGTATCTGAAGGCACTTGCCATATTCGTTTGCTTGCAAGCTGTGTTGGTGAAATGCAAGAATGTTTGGCTTGAGCTGTTGTTGATAGCTGTGGCTGAAGGAATGTTTCTTGTAGGTTGGAAGACAAATCCAGTCTTGCATCAGTTGTTTTGTCTGGAACATTGTTTCTTTTTCTATCCATTCTTCATGCTTGGGTATTATTCCCGGAAATATGAATGGGTGGAGGTCGTGAAGTCAAGAAATTGGCTGTTTACGTTGTCTCTTATCGGATTTGTCTGTTTGTTGAATGCAACTTTTGAGATTCATGCTTTGCGATTCCTGTCAGAAAGGATCGTGCGACCAACTTGTGCCATCATAGTAACCACTTATTTGTTTGCGATTCGTGGGAATGCGGAAAATCAGTTTGAGAAATGGCTGAACAGGATTGGAACGAAGACTCTTGACATTTACGTATATCATGGCTTGTTTATTCATGGCTTGTATTCTTGCTTCGATTTTCGTTTTGTCAAGCAGAACATGGTGGTTATGGATAATCCTTTGCTGGGACTCATTATCGCTTTGCTGATAACCTTGTTCCTGGTATATGCTTCTATGGCTATCGGGAAATTGGTAAGGAAGAGTGAACTGTTGGAAAAGGTGGTTTATGGGAAGTTTGTTAAGTGACAGCTCGTCCAACTAGTGTTAAATCCCGACAAACGTTTGGCGGTGTCAGGAAAAAGTCGTAGCTTTGTAGTTATAAATGATCACAACATTTAAACTATGCGAATACTTACGGCTTACGTGTTGGAAAGTGGAAGGAGTTGGAATACTTACGCTGTATTGGTGTCTTACAGACAAACGTTAAAATATAGGAATTATTTGTGTGTTAATAAAAAATATCGTATATTTGCCAAATATTTAATAGAGAAGGAAATTATGAATAAGACCATTACAACACGATTTAATTCGATGATAGAGAAAAAAGTTGGTTTGCCCATTGCTTCTATAAGGCGGATGTGCTCAGAATAGATTACTCGGCAATAGAGGAGAA
>CAVKBM010000351.1:0-2259 GCA_963654355.1 Bacteroidaceae bacterium
GCTGTATTCTCTATTTTTTATGCCGTTGCAAACCTCTTTGCGGGTAAGTTCGTTGACTTTATGGGCACAAAGAAAGGTTATTTCTGGGCTATTGTTGTATGGTCGCTTGGTGCCGTAATGCATGCTGGATGTGGCGTGTTTACTGAATTGTGGGTTGGTGCAGATGCTTCTGCAGGTTCTGCTGCCGCTGCACTTACAAAACTTACGGGTGATGTTGCCGTTGTTGTTGCAACAACAAGTATGTATGCTTTTTTGGTTTGCCGTTGCGTCTTAGCCGTAGGTGAAGCAGGAAACTTCCCTGCTGCTGTAAAGGTGACTGCAGAATATTTCCCGAAGAAGGATCGTGCATTTGCTACTTCTATTTTCAATAGTGGAGCCTCTGTTGGCGCTCTAGCTGCTCCAGTTACAATTCCTGTGCTTGCACAAATCTGGGGATGGGAAATGGCATTCATTATAATTGGTGTTATTGGCTTCATTTGGGCTGGTGTATGGGTCTTTCTTTATGACAAACCTGCAAAATCTAAGTTTGTCAACGAGGCAGAGCTTCTCTATGTAAATCAAGATGAAGAGAATGATGCTCAAACTAAAGCAGAACAAGCTGCCAATGATGAAAAGGAACCGCAGATGAGTTATGTTGAAGCATTTAAGCATCCGCAGACTTGGTCATTCGCATTCGGTAAGTTTATGACGGATGGCGTATGGTGGTTCTTGCTATTTTGGACACCAGCATACTTCTCTGACCAGTATGGATACAAATCATCATCGTCAATGGGAATGCTTCTCATATTTACTCTTTATTTCATAGTAACAGTCTTGTCAATTTTTGGAGGTTATCTGCCAAAATTGTTTGTGGAGAAAAAGGGAATGAATCCTTATCAAGGACGTATGCTTGCAATGCTTATTTTTGCATTCTTCCCATTGCTAGCACTATTTGCACAACCTTTGGGGGATGCGTATGGTCCTTGGTTGCCTGCAATAATCATCGGTATTGTTGGTGCTGGACATCAAGCATGGTCGGCAAATATATATTCAACTGTTAGTGATATGTTCCCAAAATCTGCTGTTGCCACCATTACAGGTATTGGTGCAATGGCTGGAGGTATCGGTTCTTTCCTTATTAACAAATGTTCTGGTAACCTCTTTACATATGCGGAAGAACAGGGACAGGCATTCCAATTCTTGGGCTTTGAAGGCAAGCCTGCTGGCTATATGATTATCTTCTGTGTTTGCGCAGTGGCATATCTTATAGGTTGGGTTGTTATGAAGGCTCTTGTTCCAAAGTACAAACCTATTGTGCTTGATTAAAGCATATGTTTGCGTGAGAAACGAGGCCCACGCTATATTATAATACAAAAACATATTTTTGCCCTGCATCTTAATAGAAAGATGCAGGGCATTTGCTTGATTTTTTTTGGAATATCACTTTACAATCTATTCTAAAATAGGATTCTCTTTTGGAATAGATTTGGATTCTACAGAAATTAGCGTTTATTGTATCGGGACTATAGGTAGTGTTAATGTTGGAGAAAGATTATTGGATTATCTGATGTCTTGTGTGCTTTGCCTAGAAGTTTTTATAAATATTGGTAATGTCTATTTGGCATAAGTTACAAAAATGCATGCAGCAATAATGAGTGCGGCCAAGATGGAAAGAATTACGAATAGTATTTTAGCTAGTTTTTTGCGTACTTTCATTGAAAAAAGCGAATGTTGCTTAAACTCTTCTGCATCATCGCGGTGTTTATGGTGATGATGGTGTTTGTGGTGTTGGTGCTTTTCATTCTGCATAGTTTGGTTCTTTAATTCTTTTATTGCCATTTTTGATCTATTAGCCTTATGTGGTATATCCACTTTGTATTATTTGTTATATTGCAAAGTTATAAAATTTGAAGAAGAATACAAAGTATATTGACTTGCTTTTGTACTATTTGTAGCAAGTTTGTGAAACTTTTGATAAATACTTTTACTGATTTTAGAAAAATACTTGTTTAAGAGTTTGCAAAATCGAAAGGTTTTATTACCTTTGCACTCGCAAAATATAAAATTGCTTATTTCTTTTGTAAATGCGCTTGTGGCGAAATTGGTAGACGCGCTAGACTTAGGATCTAGTGTCTCGCGACGTGTAGGTTCGAGTCCTATCAGGCGCACTTAAAAATCCTTAACTATTTGAATTAAAATGGTTGAGGATTTATTTTTTTTGTTAGGTGACTTTTACTAAATTTCCCACATGTATTTTTTAAATATTGTAAAACCTTAATT
>CAVKBM010000352.1:0-2234 GCA_963654355.1 Bacteroidaceae bacterium
CTGTTTGTGTTTGTCGCTTAGTTTGCGACCCGTAAGAGATTGACTAATTCGTTTGTTTGTAGTTGCAGAACGTTTGCGTCCTCTGAGTGCTTGTGCAATTTTTCGCTTGGTTATTTCGTCCATTGGTAACTGAGTTTGTTTACAGATAAATAGCGAGTAGGAAGGTTCTGAAAAAATCTATAGAAAATTTCTTCAAGACACAAAGACTGCCGTTCCTTTTAAGAGTAGGTTGGAAGAATGAGTGATGCGAATAAGCACTTATAGACAAAGAGCCTCAACACCTTACACTGATGCTGAGGCTCAAAATGCGTCTTACGAAAAAACAGCAGGATAGGGGTATTACTACAAGTTGTCAGCAATCTCATCTTGCTCCATTTGGATTTGCATAAACAAGTCGTAAGGAATGCCATTACGGTAAGCGTCCTCTATTGTTAGTCTCTTAGCCTTTTCGTCTTCTGCTATAGTCTGTTCTATAATGGCTGCTGCTTGAATAGATTTGATTCTCTTTTCGTTTTTCTGAATTTCTGATTCAAGTGTAAGATTCTTACGGATTTCATCCTTCAAGTCTTGCAAATTTACCGAATTGGACTGAGAAGTTGTCGACTGTTGGCTGTTGTTCTTTGCTTGGGCTATTTTTATTGACGCATCAAGACTGTCAATCCGATTATAACGAGTAAACGCACTGTTGGTGCTGTGCCCCGTTTGTTTCTTGATAATTTCACCGTCTATGTCTTTCATAAGGCAGTTTGAAACAAATGAACGTCTTGCTGTATGAGTGCCTATTAACTGCCACGCTTCGACATGGTATCTATATTGTTCACCTGCTCTTATCTCGCAAATCTCTAAGTTTCTGTTTATCTTTGCTTTATTTGCAATCATCTTTATCAACTTGTTGGTTTTGGCATTATCAATACAAGGAAGGCAGAATTGGTATTTGCTGAGTATTTGATATGCAGTATCAGTAAGTTGAATGTCAATCCCCTTGCCTGTCTTCCGCTGAATGATATGGATGCTTTTATTGTCAGGCTCAGCTTTCAGACCATTAACGTCACTGTAACGTTGTCCGACTTCTATTTGAAATACAAACAAGTCTCTAACTTGCTGCTCAATTCCATCCAATTTCAACTTAAACAATCGGTTAATCTCCTCTTCTTTAAGATAAATCTGATTTTCTTCACACTTGGTCATCTTTGATTTCGTTGCTTTCAGCTTGGCAATCTTAGTCTTCTGTAAATCCAACAAGTCTTTATGCTCGGCATATGTTAAAATCGTATATAATGACTTCATTCTATTTGTTACGGTATTGTCTTCTATACGCACACGCTCCCTTGTAATTTTATGTACTTCAACGTGACCACTAAACCAATCACGATATTCTGTAATGAGAGCCAAGGAAAAATCATCCCACCCTAAAATACTTTTCCCCGTTTTCTCTTTTATAAACTCTTCAAATGACTTTAATGTGCAATGATACTGTCTCTTACTGCTTTCTTTCATCGAGTGTTCATCAATTAGATGCCCCAACACTAATAGGGCGTTTTGCTTTTTCTTCATAATCGTTTTTACATTAAATTTATCCTTTAATAAAGTGCAAAGATTCGCTTCTGCGACCTCGCTATCAATAATATACTGCAAAAACTCCGCAAAACCAAGCCTCATCGATGACAATTTGAGATTTGCTATACGATTGTTCTTGTTTTCACTGTTTCCGAGTGCCGAAGACACTAAGGCTTGCTCCTTCTTTTTGTCCCAATGGAATGGATAAACCTTAACATTCGTTGGAATCTTAATTTGAACTGATTTGATACGCACTACTGCATAAATTGGAGTAGGTTTGTCCGACTTAGGACTTCTGAGATTAAAATGAAGAGTAATCTCGTTGGCGTAGAAATGTTGCTCGTCTGTGGTCATTACATGTTCTTTTTATCGGTTCTTTTAGAGCAACTTTTAAGAACCGAAGACAATAATCACATTAACGTAATGTACTGATATACAATAGGTACTTGAAAGTTGAAATACCTCTTGTGAAATCTCGCAAATTTCAAATATCTGTCAAAAACAAAGCAATGGGGACGCCTCACAAGGGTGTATTGTATACATCTTCATGCTGGCTCTTGGTGGCTCTCGTCATCGAGAATCAGAGATGGTGGCTTTATATACTTACACACACGTGGGGCTTTCAGCGTTGTACATAGTAAGCCGATATTTCTTAATTGTTACCTACTTGATTATCA
>CAVKBM010000353.1:0-2225 GCA_963654355.1 Bacteroidaceae bacterium
CGATATTTACGAACGACTAAAATACAAGAAAATGCCATTCAGAAAAATCAAGATAGACAAAATGTAGTACACAGTAATGCAACCAATTATTGCTAAACTACTGATACTGCAACAAAAACGAGATTAAAGGGGCAAACTTGGGACAATATAGTGCATGAGCAGAATTAAGGAAGAACAACGAGTCGTGGAGCAGATGATACGATTGTATTGTCGAAAAAAAGAGGGACATTCGATGACAACCCGATTGTCATCAAAACTTGTTCTAAATGACCGAAGTGCGAAGAGGAAATGTGAAGCCTACAAGGAATTATGTCCTTCATGCGCAGAACTGCTACAGTACGCCACTGCAAGACTAGAACGATGCAAGTTCGGCGAAAACAAGACAACTTGTAAAATGTGCCCCATCCACTGCTATTGCCCTCATATGAAAGAACGAATGTGCGAAGTGATGCGCTGGGCAGATCCAAGAATGATTTGGTATCACCCAGTTGCAGCCATTAAACATATAATCAGAGAATTGTAACAATGGGTAAAAGAAAATGGAACTGATAGATACACTCGTATTTGACTATGGAGGAGTCATCGTGAACATAGATGATGCGTCAGTTGTGAAGGCCATGAAGAGTTTGGGCGTTACGACGTTCAAGAGAATGTTACATGCACATAAAATCAAAAGACTGATGCACCAATATATAAATGGGGTGGTGGATGAAGCTGTGACTATGAAAGAAATTCGGGGGTTATGCCGTAAAGGAACCACCGTCGAGGATATTGAAAAAGTCCTCGAAAATCTGTGCGGTAATCTACCAGTAGAAAGACTGGAGGCATTGGCCAAACTTCGGAAACGATTCAAAGTCTATCTGCTGAGTAATATAAATGATACGCTTTGGCAGAAATCCGTCATTAAGATGAAGCAACTGGGATATTGCGCCGATGACCTGTTTGACGAAGTTTTTCTCTCATACGTCATGAGGGAAGAGAAACCTTTCTTCAAAATCTATGAAGAGATGACTCGGAGAACAGGATTGAATCCTGCCACTACGCTTTATTTCGACGACAGAGTGGAGAATGCAGAAGCTGGCAGACAATTAGGTTTCAAAAGTGTTCTAGTGAAGACTAATCATTTGGAAGACCATCAAGAATGGAACGAAATCACCAAGGGTTTGGTCAACATAATGGAAAGATAAAATGAAATTACAATACAACAGATCCGGAATAGCCCAAAGAATGTGCAATATAATCAAATCCCAATTATAAAGATTAGATTAAAATATAAAACAATGAGAAAGAAATCAAGAGAAATGGACAGTCTGTGGGCATTGGAAGTGATGCACAAGGCTCCGTATATAACCGTGAGTTTCATAGATATCGAAGGCAAGGCATACGGATTGCCGCTCTCTTTGGCATCGGATGACGATGTGCATTGGTACTTTCACTGCGCCTTGGAGGGCAAGAAACTTGAGGCTATCAAAGTCCATCCTAAGATATGTCTCTCGGCCGTAACTCGCTGCGTCCCTACCGTTGGCCCGAAAGACGGTAGCTTTACCCTGCAATTCAAGTCGGCCATAGCATTTGGACAAGCAGAAATTATCGAGGACGACGAAGAAAAAATCCATGGCCTTCGCCTGATTAGTCAGCGTTTCCTTCCCGGCCACATGGATGCCTTTGAAAGCAGCATCCAACAGTCACTAGGACGAACGGCCGTAGTCAGAATTACACTAACTCAACCTCCAGTTGGAAAGCGTAAGCAGTATGACAAAGAGGGAGAAAAAATGAATTTCGGAAGAAAGGAGTGAAACGCTCGGAGCAATATCAATAAAACCAAGATACATACAGACCTTATTATTTACAAAGGAAGCATTCGACAGCGAAAAGAACACGTATTCCTAAGCAAGAATCAGTAACTGATAACTCCACAGTTAGAGAAAGTGGGCACCTGCTAAACGGCAAATCCGAAACTTGAGTAGGGCTGTTTTTTTTAGAACTATCCGAGTTTTGGATGATAAAGAAGTCATGTACCTACAAAGCACCAGACAATGGCAGAAATATCTGTCGTGCTTATCCCGAAATCAAGTTATGAGTTATTCTAGTTAGAAACTTGGCTTTTACGCCATAGCGAAAATTATTGCAATGCGGTTAATTATTCTTACAAAATAGTTATCTCTTAACCCAATCTGACAAGAGAGATAGAAAGCACCAACCGACAGCTGAAGACCGACCTAAAT
>CAVKBM010000354.1:0-2215 GCA_963654355.1 Bacteroidaceae bacterium
CCTCTTTGTGAAGCCCGAAATCCTTGGCACGATAAATCTCCGTTGCGCCCGATTCGTTCTTGTTGGCAAAATACACCATGTCTCTGCGGATGAAGTCCTCATCAAGGAGCATGAGACTATGGGTGGAGAATATCAATTGCGCCCTGTCAGAGTTGACAAGGAATGTCTTGATGATGTGGGTGAACAGGTCATAATGCAGCGAGTTCTCCAACTCGTCACACAGCAATGTCTGATTATTTCTAATTAAGGTGAAAAGCAGGGCTGACAAACCATACATTCGATTAGTGCCTTCCGATTCCACCATGTTTGAAAGACTACCTGTATAAAATGGGGTCTTGTGAGTAAAGAACAGTTCTTCTGTGGATATGCTCTTGTCCTGTGGCTCTGGAATGCGCAATATTTTTGCAATCTTTCTGAACTTTTCCATCGCTTCCTCTGAAACCTCACCTTTTTCTTCCTTGATATAGATGTCGGAAATGTTGAAGTCTGCCTTTTCAAGCATTTCACAAATGAATTTCTTGCTGTCTGCATCAAGTCTAACCACATCATTAGCCAATTGACTAAGGTTGTCGTTCTTGTCAAGCAAAGGAAGAAATTCACTCTCGAAATAATTGAAAACCTTGTCAAGCTCCACGTTCTTCTCTACATTTGCATTCTTGTAAGTAGCAAGCACCGTTGCATTGGAAATGCAGTTGGACTCTATAAACAACTTCTGTGTTGCAGAAAGTTTAAGTAAAGGTCCGAATGAAATTGAAGAGTTGCTTTTCTCCTCATTCCAAGTGCGCTCGTAAAAGAGCGCACGGCGATTATTTGGATAGAAGTACAATTCTTCCTTGTAAATCTTTTGACTATTCAAGATAACTGAATACTCGTATCGTACATCACCGATATAGAAAATCAATTCAAACGATGAGTCTTGGTTTCGGCTGTCTTCATCCATCATGAATGGTGTCAGTCCTGTTCCAGTACCAGGCTTCTTTGAACGGCTGGCGACCAAATAGAAGATGAACCAAGCCAAGGCTTTGAGAATGTTGCTCTTGCCTGATGCGTTTGGACCATACACAACACCCAACTTGGATATGCGCACACCTTTTATCTTTACAACAGCGTAGTCTTCATACGTCTTGTCGGCAGATGCCGTAAAATCCAACGTCTGCTCTTCTCTTATTGAAAGGAAATTTTTTACTTTGAACTGCAATATCATATCTTTCGTGCTTAAATTCGTAATTTCTTTGCAAAAATACAAATAAGAAACGGAATAGAATGTCTTTCGCTGCTATTTTTAAGAATATTTTTCAGAAAAGTCGTTGTAACTTAGAATATACGGTTTTTCAAGCATCGCAGATAAGAAACAGGCGGTTTCTTTGCCCCCTCTTTCTTTGTCCACCAATCAGTTCACCGAAAGAAAGAGGGCGGAACGAATTTTCATCGCTCCGCCGATATGGATTTTAAGTCGTAGCAACCATTCGTTGCTCAATAAGTCTTGCGTTGTTGTTCACCAACATGCTGATGTAGTCTGCCCATTTGCCAATGTCGCTGATAAGGTAGTGGTTGCGGTTGGCAATCTTGTAGGCATTCCAACAAGTTTCCAAGTGCCGTGAGTGGTCTATGAAGTAGCGGACATGCTCGTAACGGCATTGCTTCATCATTGTTTCTATGCGGTGGTCTGTCAACATCTTCTCAAACAAGGTGAGCGGTTCTATGCCGTGAAACTCTCCGTCAAAGCCATTGCGCCATATCTGAGGAATAACTTTCATGTCGGTGCATACTGGGAATGAGGCAATATGCTGATAGGTGGTGTTGTTCTTGCGCAGTTCTATGTCGGAGTCGTAGCAGAATGTGTCCATATAGATGCCCGTAGTGCGTTTGCGTGCCGTGACTTCCATCTTGCCTTGCTCGTTCATCCAATAACGTGCCACCTCCCAACAATATATTTCTGCCTTTTGTCCCTTGCGGTAGTTAGCTTTCATCAGAAATGTTCGCATAAGTTGAAGACCTTTGCGTTCTGTGAGTACGCTAAAATAGGTGGAAGACATGGCTTTCTGTCGCTTGGTACGCTGAACTTCCAACTTCGCCTTGCACTTTGGGCAAACACATTTGTCCGCATCCTCGGCTGTAGTCCAAGTGTGTCCGCAGTCCATGCAGGTGGTCTGTCCGTGTTTCAACTGAAAAGCGTAGTGGTCAAGACATTCACGGAATGCCCATTGCATTTGCG
>CAVKBM010000355.1:0-2200 GCA_963654355.1 Bacteroidaceae bacterium
GTAAGTTCCGGTTAGACTATATAGAATTTTGTCCTATCTCGGTTTACGATAACGGAAGCTATGTGGAGGACATCTACTAAAGGGTTATGATGAACGATATGAATCAATAAAAGATACAACAATGAGAAAGATATTATATATAGCTTGCTTGTCGCTGGCTTTGGCAAGTTGCTCTGATAAAGATGATTGGAATACTCCTTCTTCCTTTATAAATAAGTCGGCAAGCCAAACTCTTTGGCAAAATATGGAGGAGCAAGGAAACCTAACGCAGTTTATGCAACTGGCAAAGCGAGTTGGGTATGACAAGGAATTGCAGAATTCTAAGTATCTTACCGTTTGGGCTCCATCGGACAATTCGTTTAATTACGATTCCTTGAAAAATGTTTCGGACGAACTTTTGCTCCAGCGTTTTGTCAAGAATCATATAGCCAACTACGATTATCGGGTAATTTCAGGGGCATCACAGCGAGTACGTACCCTCAACGACAAGTCGTATTGGATGAAAGACAATGAGCAAGGACAGACGGTATTCGATGGTATTCCTATAACTTTGTCGAATGTTTCTGCCAGCAATGGTAGGTTGCATGTGCTAGGTGGGCAAGCTCCCTATTTTAACCTTGCATACGACCAAATCTTTGATTGGGCTGATGAAGCTCCCTTGTTTGCTCAATATATAAGGCGATTTGAACATAGAAGATTGGATGTGTCTAAGAGTATAGAAGGACCTGTGGATGAGAATGGCAATCAGACCTATATAGATAGTGTGATGTTTGTTACCAACGACTTGGTCTACAAGATGGATCGTGTGGATGGTAAGGCTCGAACCAACTTGCTACGGGCTGCCATAGCTGATGAGGATAGCTCGTACACGATGTTGGTTCCTACCGATGGTGCTTACCAGAGGTATCTGGAACGCATTGCACCTTATTTTCATTATG
Source organism: Bacteroidaceae bacterium (assembly GCA_963654355.1). GTDB lineage: Bacteria > Bacteroidota > Bacteroidia > Bacteroidales > Paludibacteraceae > UBA1181. Next base: position 939 of record CAVKBM010000355.1, read on the forward strand.
CAGACGCAACCCAGTATTACGAACTTCCTGCTACAGGCGATTTGGCGGATACGGTGAAGGTGTGTCGTAAGCAAGTGGTCAATAGTAATGGAACCTTGTTGATGGACTCGACCTCTCGCTTGAATGTGGTGAGCGATTTGTTCTTCTCGAATACAGACAGTTATAATACATCGATAGGCAATGATACTCTTCGTAGCACTTATGGCAGGAAACTACCAAGCTTGGGGATCCAGGCATCTGTAGTCAAACAACAGCAGATGAGCAATGGAAAGGCTTACCTCATCAATCATATTCCTTATGACCCAAGGTATACAGTGTGCCCAGACATTCATGTACCAATCACTTCTGAGGCGTTTCGCCCACGTGTCAATAACGTAAATCAAACCTCGGTAGTGAAGGTTATGGATGGAGAGCAGGATTTGAGCAAAGGCAATAGAATTTATAGCTACTTATCATTGGCGGTGTCGAAAGTGGCCAAGCCTGAGTTGTTCTTTTATTTGCCTCATGTCATGTCTGCCACCTATGATGTTTATATAGTATTGGTGCCTTCTAACATATTGAATGAGAACAAGGATGTGAAGAGCTTGCCACAACAGGTGCGATTGTTTGCCACTTACGCTGATGCCAATGGAAGTGTGGGGAAGGCTACATGTTCTACAGCTTCGTCAACAACAACTATTGGTACCGTGACTAGCGATCCGACAAGAATCGATACCTTGAAGGTAGGTCAAGTTACTTTCCCTGTGGCTTATGAGGGACTGGGATGTTATCCTGTTCTTTCAGTTAAGTGCATGCAGCACAATGCCTCAGGAAAGTATGATAACAACCTTCGTATAGCAGATATCATCCTCAAACAAGTAGAGTAAAATAAAGATAGATAATCGTATGAAAAAAGTTAATATATTCATCTTTTTATTTGCTGGAGCTGTTGCTTCTGGTCATGCCAGCCAGTTGTTTGGCTTCAATGCAAGTGTACAGCAGGTAAAAGCCATATCTGGTCCCCAACAACTAATGGAGATTGAGGGTGCAGTGTATGATGAGGCTACACGACAGCCGTTGGCAGGTGTGCAAATCCGTACGTTGGAAAGTAATAAATATACCGCCATGACTGATACGAAGGGACAGTTTAAGATTCGGGTTCCTCGTACCTCTTCGGTTCTGTATGTCTTTGCTTCGCAATACCAGTCACAACAGGTTGCCATAGCCTATGGCAAAAGTGCGAAAATTTATATGTTGGGCGACGCTTTTCAGCCTTTGTATAC
>CAVKBM010000356.1:0-2195 GCA_963654355.1 Bacteroidaceae bacterium
CATTACAGGTATTACGGGCCAAGACGGCTCGTTCCTGGCAGAATTTCTACTTAGTAAAGGATATGAAGTACACGGTACCATAAGGCGTTCGTCGGTAGATTTCCGTGAACGTATCGCTCATCTTGAAGGACAACCCAATTTCCATCTTCACTATGCTGATATGGGCGACTCTATGAGTCTTATACAAGTTGTTGGAAAAGTTCGTCCTACAGAAATATATAACTTGGCAGCTCAGAGTCATGTTCAAGTGAGTTTTGATTCTCCAGAATTTACAGCAGACGTTGATGCAACAGGGGTTTTGAGGGTGCTTGAAGCAGTGCGCCAATGCGGTCTTGCTGACACATGTCGTATATATCAGGCTTCAACATCAGAACTTTATGGTAAGGTTGAAGAAGTTCCTCAAAATGAACAAACTCCGTTTCATCCTTATTCACCATATGCCGTCGCCAAGTTGTATGGGTATTGGATCGTGAAAGAGTATAGGGAAGCTTATAATATGTTCTGTTGTTCTGGTATACTTTTTAACCATGAAAGTGAGCGTCGTGGAGAAACTTTTGTTACGCGCAAAATAACGCTTGCCGCAGCACGTATTGCTCAGGGTAAGCAAGACAAACTCTATCTTGGTAATTTGTCGTCGTTACGTGATTGGGGATATGCTAAGGATTATGTTGAATGTATGTGGCTCATCCTGCAGTATGACAAACCAGAAGATTTTGTGATTGCTACGGGCGTGCAACATTCTGTACGCGACTTTTGTTATCTCGCATTTAAACATGTTGGAATAGAATTAGAATTTCAAGGTGAAGGTGAAAATGAAAAAGGCGTAGATAAGAAGACCGGTAGAGTGATTGTTGAGGTTTCTAAGGATTTTTACCGTCCCACTGATGTTGTTAATCTTTGGGGTGATCCGACTAAGGCAAAGATGAAGCTGGGATGGAATCCTGGAAAGACATCGTTTGAACAACTCGTGAAGATAATGGTGGATGCAGATATGGCCAAAGTAGCTGTTGAACGAGCTGGTGAAAAGGTAAAGACTAATTTGGCTGAATATCTTGAAAAGGGTATAGTAAAGTAGAGGCGTGAATCGACGTATTAGTCAGTCTCGTTTGAAGGAATAGATAATGGCACTAAACAAAGAAAATAAAATATATATAGCTGGGCATCGAGGATTGGTTGGCTCGGCCATTTGGAAAAATCTTGAAAAAAGGGGATATTGCAATTTGATTGGACGTACCCATAGGGAACTTGATCTAACAGACCAAAATGCAGTAGAAAGATTTTTTGACGAAGAGCGCCCTGATGCCGTTGTGTTGGCAGCTGCCTTTGTTGGTGGAATTATGGCAAACTCACTTTATCGGGCTGACTTTATTATGCAGAATCTGAAGATGCAATGCAATGTAATAGGTAATGCCTATTTACATAGAGTAAAAAAGTTGCTCTTCCTTGGTTCAACATGCATATATCCTAAAAATGCGCCTCAGCCTATGAGGGAGGATGCTCTCTTGACTTCACCTTTAGAATATACCAATGAAGAATATGCCATTGCGAAGATTGCAGGACTTAAAATGTGCGAAAGCTATAATTTGCAGTATGGTACCAACTATATTGCTGTTATGCCAACAAACCTTTATGGGCCGAATGACAATTTTCACCTTGAAAATAGTCATGTTATGCCGGCAATGATGCGCAAGATATATCTTGCAAAGCTTATTCATGAAAGTAATTGGAAGGAGATACGTTTAGATATGGACAAACGACCAGTAAATCCGACTGATAAACTTCGGGAGATTATTGGTGAAGGTAATGTTGATGGGAAAAGTAGTGATGAACGTATACTCAAAACGTTGGCATTCTATGGAATAGAGGATAATAGGGTTACGCTTTGGGGGTCTGGTACCCCGCTGCGTGAGTTCCTTTGGAGTGAGGATATGGCTGATGCCAGTGTTCATGTTTTGTTGAATGTTGATTTTTGTGATATTATAGGCATAGACAAGTATTCGTCTGTTTTCTATGGAGCGAAAACCAATGGAATTGTTGATCGTAACAATAGCGAGGGGCGTGGCGGAGCATTGCCTGCCCTTGGTGAAATACGGAACTGTCATATAAATATAGGAACAGGGAAGGAAGTTTCTATAAGAGATGTGGCGGAAATGATAGTTGCGGAAATAGGATTTGGCGGTGAACTCCTTTGGGAT
>CAVKBM010000357.1:0-2183 GCA_963654355.1 Bacteroidaceae bacterium
TAATCAGTGGTTCTCCACTTGTCTTTCTCATCGCCCTTGCGTCTGAACTCTACAGTCTTGTTTTCTGTGTATGCCCGAATAATGGGCAAGATTTCTTTTGCTTCTTCTCTTGTCATAATCTATTCTGTTTAAATCATTACACTTCATTTTACGATAAAAGCGATACTCCGATGATGGAATACCGCTTGATGTTTTAATTCCCCTTTATTCGGGGGAATTGGCATAAAGAAAGGAGCAATGCAAAGCACCGCTCCCTAACTTGTTATTGATTTATGATATTTTCAATTTAACTATCTTTGATTTCTTTGTGAAGACCTCATTAAGAACATCTAAAGGAATGCACATAGCGTTAGCCATTGTCTCTACATCGTAATGCAAATTGTTTGCTATCAAATCATACATCTTATCAAAGACTGTCGGTTTGTCTAGATAAACCGTTATAGGCTCTTTTTCGTTCCAATGTCTTCTACTTAATTCAACTCTTAACTGTACATATTTTTCACTGGTTATGCAACCGAGAATTTTTGACCTTTGAATAATTGCAGCAATAGACGTTAGCCAATATGATTTAAACTCATAAGCTCGCTTTATCGTCATACCAACAAATGATCTTTGGGTTTCACTTTCTGGCATAAGAAATTCACCAGCAAATTCGTTAGCTTCCTTTTCTTTGTCTCTATGCTCATTTAAAAAGAAAGTTATACATTCGTGCATAAGATTGTGTCCCATTTCATGGGCAATCGTAAGCCTTATTCTGTCATTGCTGTGATTCTTATTTACAATGATAAGATGATATCCTTTGTCCGTTATTAATGATACCCCATCGAAATCATCATAAGGACAATCCCAAAAGTACAGAAAGATTCCATTCTTTTCAAGGATTGTGCATATATCCTTTATTGGGGCAACACCTAGTCTACATTGTCTTCTGATTTGCTTTGCTACATCTTTAGGAGATATACCTTGCTCCAAATCGTATGAGCCAAGAGTGAAGTCAGGAAGTTCAACTATATCGCTCATCCAATCAAAAGCATAAGCAATAAGCGAAATCATTCTATCTATCTTTCTTTTGCCAGATGCAGAAATCTTAGAAGATTTTCTTCTGTAATCTTTATTCTCAACATTATTCCAGATATTTAAATCTAGAAAACTAACAGGGAACTTTAAGAATGACATAATGCGTTCAACAGTCTCGTCTGACAAAGTACCAATACCTTTTTCGTACTTAGACAGATTAGACTGAGAAAGTCCACTTATGGCATCAGACAAGGCTTTTTGCGTATAGCCTCTGTATTCCCTTGCGAAAGTTAACTGTTTACTTTTCATTGTTCTATACCTTATTAAATGAAGCAAAGTAAGTGGTACGCCCTGATTACTTACTCTGCTTTCTTGTTTATATTCTCCTGTCTCAAACGAACCACCGGCTTCTCTGTCTCTTCCAATGGTTGTGCAACAGGCTTTGTTATTACATCGTCAAGGTCAGCAATCCACTTAACTTCGCTATCGTAATAAACGATTCTTGGGTTCAGCAGCTCACCATGACTGTTCTTAGTATAACCGAATAGGAGAATAGCATCTTCTTTAGCTTCTTCACAATCAAACAGCGATACTTGCTGTTGAGTGGTAATAGCATCAGAAAGTATTGTCGGAATGTATGAAGGTTTGCTATTCTTGTTTAATTTCTTAATCAACATAGAAATACCTTCCCATCTGAAAATAATTCTACCATACTTGCCTACCGTCCACTTGTCGGGGAAATGCTCCATAAAGCTCTGAGCAATACAAGCATTCAAAATGCCCGAATCAATTCTCACTCTAACCTCTGGTCGAAGCTCTTGGATAACTACGTTATAGTGCTCCAAACCATCATTGTATGCTACAAATAACTCCTGAAAGTTATCATTTAGCACCTCCAACGCATCTTTTTTGGAGATTCGTCTTCGTTTTTCAATTATTTTTTGTATCTTTGTGCCCATATTTCAAAACACTTTTTGTGGGCGCACCACTTTTTGAATCAGCCCTTGTTGGCAGCAGGGGCTTTTTCTTGGCACAAAGATATATATTTTTTCTCAAATATTGTATATATTTTCTTGAAAATTTTGTATTTTTAATAATTTCTCCTCTATTTGCGGTATTCCATCATGTCAAAGAACGCTTCCCTCTCCCTGTTGTCACCAAGGAGA
>CAVKBM010000358.1:0-2153 GCA_963654355.1 Bacteroidaceae bacterium
GAATAGTATACCATAGACATCACTAAATATTATATCCCTACAAGTTTTACTTTCTAGAAAATCCCCCAACATATTTTTCTGCCGCTCAGACAAATCCGCTTTCTTTCGGTCTTTCATTTTCAGAACTGGGTCACCATAAACCATATCATAAAGATTCTCTATTCCCTTTCGCAAATCATCAATAATTGCTTCCTTTTCAAGCAAAGCATTCTCCGCACTCCTCAAAGCCGATATATTTACTTTGTCTATAACTTTATTAGCATATTTCTCTCGAATGTCTTCAAGTTGTTTGTTCTTTGCCGCCAACTCTTTGCTGAAATCTTCTATCACACTATTCTTTGACTTGACTGCCTTTCTCAACTTAGCTATCTTCCATTCAAGCCGTCTTATCTTTTTCGCTTGTTCATCCAACAAGGTTTCTTTAAACAACTTTGCTGACTGCACCAACGCAACATTCTCGCTCTTTAATATGTCCTTCTCTATCGTCATAACGCATCTATTTCTATTGTTAATACATTTAACACTTTTCGATTTTTTGAGAATGGAGGAAATCGGGAAACCACATTTTGGAAACTGGGGTATGGGGTGGTTGGGATTTTTATTTATGTATTATTCTACTATAATTCCCATCGGTGGTCAACGGGGGTGGGGGGTCTGTGGTCGTGTTTGCCTTGCTCCTACCACACTGTTTCCCCTACTTGCACAATATTATATGCCCGTGCCCGATCGTCTCCCATTGCTACATATACCGATCTTTACTCTTCGATATACCTACCGCTTTATCCAGAGATGGCACATTATTCTCATCCAAAACGTGGTTTTGTGTTATCATTGTGTTATCAGTTGAAGATGGCGTCTTGCCTATATTGTTGGTATCTTGTACTTTAACACCGCTGGCTTGTGACCCCAATCGGTTCATAGCCGCTGAAGCGAAAGCGTTAGACATGTTTTGCGCTGCCTGTGTTGTGGCTTCCGCTTTGCTTTGTTCTATCTGCTGTCTCTCTTGGCTCAACTGATTCACATTCTGTCGATGCTGGTCTGCGACTTGTTGTTTCCTTTTTGTGTCCTGTGCGCCTATATCTGCAATGGTATCACCCACCGCTTTGTTTGCCTGTTCCTTTGCCATCGCTACGCTCGCATCGGTACCTCCAGTCACTGCTGCCGCGCCCTGAGCTTTCTTTATATATCTGTCTTGCGTCTCTTGCGCTTTCCTTAACAGGTTCTGTCCGGCCTTGGTGTCTAAGTAGTCCGTGTTATACTCTTTTTCGTACCATGCCTTTTCCGCGTTTGTTCTGTAGACATTTTCTTGTGCTGCTTTTTTTGCCGCCTTTTTCGCTTTAGCACCACCAATAAGAGAAGAAGCAACGCTTGCCGCCAACATTGCTGCAGTAGCAATCCACATTGGCCTACCAGCATACATTGGGCTAATTGTCAGGTCTTGTCGTGTGTAATAATTAAGTTCTCGCATAATCTTTTATAAACAATCTTTTATGGATTATCTTTTAAAATCACCTTTTGTAATTATGCCCAAAGATAATCTTTGCCCGCCTTCCGTTCTGTGGTGTTCCAACCAACGTCATTTTCAAAAATTTCCCCCATATCCCTTAGTTGGGGCGCAACAACCTCACCTTTCCAATATCGTTTTTACCCGTTTATGTTGATTGCGCGTTTATTTTTCATAGACTTGTCTACGTTGTAAAAATTTTACAAGTATTTGGTTCTAACTGCGTTTGGCAACTTTGCCCCTAGGACGAGTACAAGCATTTTTTGCATTCGGTTTTTAAGTGTTTTTCCATTTTCTTTCTTGCTTCTGTTGGGGTACATTCCATTATATTGTACGTATGCACGCGCAAGAAATTTAGTATTTTTCTTGTTCTTGTTTTTTGATACTCATTCACTTTTTTCAAAAAATATACTGACTTTTAGCGTATTTTCCAATCGTCTAACCATTCCCCCCTCCCTAATTTCCTTGCGTTTTTCTGCACTACAAGACAAGGAACACGCAAATACGCAAACGTCAGAACATCAAAAAAGCCCAACAAACGCTTTTACACGCTTATTTGGCTTACTCTTTATTCTTTCTCCTTTGTTCTTGGGTAACGCTTTTGCGGAGAGGGACAACAAAACATGTGGGGGATAAGGGGCTAACGCCC
>CAVKBM010000359.1:0-2148 GCA_963654355.1 Bacteroidaceae bacterium
GACCGCGGGAGAGTAGGTCGCCGCCCTTTTCCAGTGGAGCCTCGGATTCTGTCCGTGGCTCCGCTTTTTTGTGTCCGGACGTGGGTTATGGTATGGATAAGGTATTTTGTGTTTTGTTTGAATCTGCAATGCAGGAAAGAATTTTATGGAGCTTGTTTTTATGATTTCAATCCCTTTCTGAAGGTTGGGTTACCCCCCCAAGGCAGTAGCAACAAATTTTAACTGTTTTGTGAAATTTATTGCAACAAATTTTGCCAAGTGTTTTTTTTACGTTTGTCGTGTTTATAGTAATCAGTTAACTACACCTCAATTTGGCATACCCCACAACCTAACTTTGTTGCAGGTATAGATCATGAGAGTTTTGACTTTCTTTGAAAAAATGACTCTAAAACAATTAATAAATGCAAACAGTTTAAATCAAAGTATCATGTCACAAATGATTAAGTATGGTGGCGAATTGATTCGCATTAAGCCCAAAGACAATCGAAGGTTGGAATATTCAAATAACAACGGTTCTACGTTCTATGAACGTTGTTCGGGCAGTGGTGTTTACGGGAATTTCATAGAGTTGATGGATAACGGTCCTGAAATACTTGCAATTACAGATGTAGGGTTGTTTTACTCAACGAACAGCGGTGGTACTTGGTATCTCCGTAGACGCGACTGATAAAATCATTTATTCCTGGGTTGACATTCAATGATCTCGTCGCTTTATTCTCCCAGTTTAGATCGGAGGTTCTTGAAAATATTACTGACTGTGTTATGAGAAAAAATGGCTTGATTCCTATCAAATATTCCATTCCTATTATGGAGAAATACTTGAGCGAGACCTACGGAATGATGCTCTACCAAGAACAACTCATGCTTATGAGTCGTGCTATAGTTGGGTTCAGTTGGGAAGAGAGTAATCGATATCGTAAAGCGGTAGAAATGAAAAACGATGATGTGTTAGACGAAATGAAACCTTGTTTCATTAGTGGCGGTATCGGGAATGGCTATTCGGAGGATGTCTTGAACGGACTTTGGAAGCAATGGTATGTTGATGGTCGCTTCCTCGACAAAAAGTCTCATGCAGTCTGCCAAACAAAGCTCGCCTATCAAATGATGTATTTGAAGGTCTATTATCCGCAGGAGTTTCAGAATGCTGTAGATGATATCGCTAAAAGGTTCGTTTTCAAAACTTATAGTTCAAAATGTGTGCTTAAAAAATAAAGTATGAGGTTTTTATAGGTTATGCTTATCTTGCCTAACTTCAAGTTTATAATGAAATCTAAAAACAAAAAGAATGATAACATATAATGCGCTATTGGATAATCTTTTCGATAACATTTGGGAAAAGAGATGTCAGGAATATACATTTGTGCGAGATGGAATAATGCGCAACGTTCCCAATGAAAATGATGCGTGGTTTAAGGTAAAACGTAGAATCGCTTTTTTGCTGAAAGACAAGTCAGACGGAACGTGCGATGATGTGAGAGACTGGTTAATTGACAACTCCAACCCAAATAACCAGAAAAACAGACAACTGAGCAACGGACAGTTTTTACGTAACATTGCCAATGTCTTATATGGTTTGATGCACGATGATTGCAACTTTAGTAATATTGAAAGTAATCCTGAAGGCGTGAGGAATTGCATTCTAAACACACCGTTTGCTCTTATTGAATGCAAAAAAGAAGCTGGAAAGGGAGCACTATCCGACAAAGAACTCAAGAGTTTTCTTGAAAGAGACGCAGCTCTGCTTCAAATGGAATTGGCAATCTTGAAGCCCAACATAATTGTGTGCAGTGGATGGCCTATAAACGAATTTGTTAGAAACATGTTTCCTGTGGGTGACTTGTATATTCAAGACAACAATCTTGCTTATTGCAGCAGAACAAAAACGCTTATTATTTTAGGCTATCATCCTTCGTATGTTGCACCCCTCGCAACTCATTTTGGAGGTGTAATGGAGCACTATAGAAAGTTCTTGGCGACTGAATATGGAAAAGAATTTATTACTGTCCGCTAAGCTTTCCCCCCATTCTGGAGGACACATTTTTTTTTGTATCTTTGTCAAAACACAAAAAAGAGGTGATATGAAGTACCCGGTAGGCATACAGACATTTCAGGACATTATCAATGGTGGTTATGTCTACGTTGATAAGA
>CAVKBM010000360.1:0-2134 GCA_963654355.1 Bacteroidaceae bacterium
GTTTAACGAATGTCTGCTATCGAAATTCATTACATTTGCAAGACTTTCGAGAAATAAGAACATAGAATATTGTAATCTTAGTTTTGAGCAACTGTTAGAGCGCGTTACGCCAGATACTTTAGTTTATGCGGATCCGCCATATCGTGCCACATTAGGGGTTTATAATGATGGAAAAAGAGGCTTTGAAGGATGGACAGTTGGACATGAGCAGAAATTGTGTTTGTTCTTGGATAGAATTCATGAACGTGGTTCAAACTTTATGCTGTCTTATGTATTGCAAGTAGGTGACTTCTATAATAATAATGTTGCTGATTGGGCAAAACGTAACCATTATAATATTATAGACGTAGAATTACCGCAAGGAAGATACAATGACCGTAAAGAAGTTTTAATAACTAATTATTGATATGATAGCAACTATAACATATCGTCCTGATGCTCAAAAAACGCCAGGACTTTTCGATGCGATTTTGACAGAAGCTATATTGGTGGACATTTGCCAAAGGGTTACTGGGCAGAATAGCTATAGAATCGTTAAGGATCGCCATTGCTATAATAAGGGGCGTTTGGTCTATGTTGAGTTTGATGGAGTGCTAACTTACGTGTCTCTTTCGGAAATTAGTATTGAGGGCAGAAATTCAAGCTTGCAAAGTGTTCCTACTGCGCTAAATCTGTATTATGCGGATTCGAGGGAGAATAAGGCTTTTTGCTACTATTTTATGCCTCACAATGGTAATGCCTTTACCGCTTATCATCTGTTTATATACCGATTAATGAAGACAGCTGGTGTTCGCTTCTTGAACATTGGTCAATATTACCATGAGGAATTTAATGGTTATCAAAATGTTGACGAACTAATAGTTGACAGAAGGGATAACCAAATTGGAAATTCTTCAAATAACTCGTCTTATGTGTCAAAGTCTTCTGACAAAATCCAAATCTATGCAAAAACTTTTGGCGCAAGTAAATATGAGTCAACGATTCTTGCTATCGCGGTTTCACATATAGCCGACCGGCCTGTTGAATTGTATAATATTTGTGAGCAAGATCTAAAACGCTTGCCGAAGGCTTCTGTGGATACAATAAGAGCACTTGGTAACGTATCTTTGTATTATACGACGCTGTTTTTGGATAAGCATCAGACTACTAATGATTCTGATAAGCAAAAATTACGTTCTGCCTCTTATCTATATAATCTATACAATAGGATTGGTTACAAGAAATGTGCTTTGTGTGGTTGCGAGATACCTGAAATTATCCAAGGTGCTCACATTTGGGGCGTTTCACAAATATCCCATTCTAACAACATTGATGAGGCTGCGAAATTCTCTCATGCAATAAATGGAAACAATGGACTCTGGCTGTGTCAAAACCATCATAAGTTATTTGATGCAAACATCATTATGCTTGATACGGAAGGACATGTGAGAATTAAGGATGGGCTTGTTGCAAAGGATGTTGCTTTCATTCGAAGCATTACTTTTAGGGTGGACTTGGAGCAACCTCTTCTTACTGATGACATGAAATGGTATATTTCTAAACGAAATGAAAATGTAGATATAGAACACTCGCATGTATTAGCCGTATGATTGAACCATATTTCGCATTACAAAACTTTAAATTGTTCCAGGGGAACAGCTTGGCTTTGCTTCAACGGATTGATTTCAAGGTGGATATGATTTTCGCAGATCCACCTTATTTCCTGTCTACAGGGAATGGGGCAGTGAATATCAATGGCCAATATGTGAAGTTTGATAAGGGACAATGGGACCGGGTAAGAACAGACAAAGAGAAGGATAGGTTCAATCTACAATGGCTTTCGGCTTGTGAAAAACTTCTAATAGAGAATGGAACTATTTGGATTAGTGGTACCTATCACAACATATTCTCTGTAAAGAAATGTTTGGATGAATTAGGATTCGAAATTATAAATGTCATAATTTGGCAGAAGCCAGACCCTCCAATAACTCTTTCAGGTAGGAGATTTAATTTCTGTGCAGAATATATCATTTGGGCTTGCAGGAAAGGATGTAAAAGATATCAGTTCAATTACGAGGATTTGGTAAAACTTAATGGTGGAAAACTAAAGAGGTCTTCGTGTGACCCTTAGGTCATATGAAGACCGAGTTGTACG
>CAVKBM010000361.1:0-2128 GCA_963654355.1 Bacteroidaceae bacterium
GCCAGCATGTGCTGAACATTTACACTGAAAATCATGCGTATGCCAATCTGTTTCAAACAGACTTTGGATAAGCAAGATTTCTTTGTGGAATAACATGCGTATTACCTCAAGTCGCTTTATGGGGTAAGGGGATTTTGTGTCATAAAAGATTCTACAACCTGTTTTTGACTTCTCTGGCTTCAATAGATTCCTTCTTTTGCTGACAAAATCTCCTTATCCTCGGGAGTTGCGGATTTGAGGGAGAACCATTTTCTGGTCAAAGAAGAGTTTAAAGGAGCCTCTTACATTGAACGCTACAAGATTCTTTGCCAGAAGTTGATAAAGGAACGGCATTATACATCGACCGCTTTATTATGGACAAACGAAGAGAAAGATTTCGGTGACGTAGATGAGAGTATATCCATCAACTCCTTTCTTCTTTCTCTATACGGAATTTAATTGGACACAAGCATGAGTTTGGCATCTAAGACATATAATGCATCCCCAAGATGGGAATTAGAAGGAGACGTTTTTACGTCTCCTCAGGTTGTCCGCCATATATTAGACCTCATCGGCTACACATCCGACAAGGATTTGTCTGAATATCATATTCTTGAACCATCCTGTGGCGAAGGAGCTTTTCTTATTGAAATCATACATAGAGTCCTGTTTTCGGCCAGGCGACATAACTTCGACCCCTATCCTATTATAGAAAACAACATTGTGGCATACGACATTGACCATTGTAAAATTGAGCGATGCCGGCAGCACATCCAATCCATATTTTCAGATTACCCACTACCATGCCTTAGGGCAAAAGATTTTTTGCAAGAAGACACTCCGGAGAAGTATGACTTTGTGGTCGGGAATCCACCTTATATCAGATATGAGAAAATCCCCGCAGCCACAAGAACAGCTTACAAGAAAGAGTTTGCAACCTTCCATTACAGAGCGGACTTATACGTCCTGTTCTTCGAGAAAACCTTGAAGAGCCTCAAGCCAGGAGGGAAGCATGGCTTTATTTGTGCCAATCGCTGGTTGAGGAATGAATATGGAAAGAAATTGAGAGGATTCATTGCACGCAATTTTCGGTTGCATGCCATCGTTGACTTGGAGCAAGCCAATGCTTTCCAAGAAAAAGTCTTGGCTTACCCAGCCATCACCATCATCTCCAACGAAAGTCCCTCTACCCTGTTCAATTATACAAGAATAGACTCCATGGACCAATTAGGATGGAGTAAGCCCACGGCAAGAAAGATGAGTGACACAGAAGATTGGAGCCAAATGTTTTGTGACATAGCGCACGGCAAGGCTCTTTACTCTATCGAAGAGCAAGGCTTCCACATCGGCATCGGCACCGCTACAGGCGCCGACAACATCTACATATCTTCTTCGCTAAAAGACATTGTAGAGGAGGAGTTGCTGTTGCCAGCCATTAATGCACGAGACCTTACTGGAAACAAGAAAAGTTGGCATGGCGAATATCTTCTTAACCCATACAGCGAGGAAGGACACCTGATAGACCTGTCTTGTTATCCAAGAGCCAAGAGCTACTTGGAAAACAACAAGAACATTCTTTCCAACAGGCATGTTGCCAAGAAAAATCCAGCAAAATGGTATCGCACCATAGATAAGGTGAAGCAGGGGCTATTGAAGACCCCAAAGATACTCATACCTGATATTTCTGGAAACTCATTGCTGTTTATAGACGAGGGGCATTTCTATCCACTCCACAATATTTACTATATTACTGGAGAAGATATTCATTCGTTGAAAATCTTATGCGCAATATTAATGTCCGACTTTGTGAGCAAGCAAATACAATACATGTCTAATTGCATGAATGGTGGTTATCCAAGATGGCAGAGTCAACACCTTCGAAAATTGCGAATACCATATATCAAAGGAATCATCCCAGAACAGGCGTCTTTGCTGGAAGAGGCATATGACAAGGAGAATATTCATCAGATAAATGATTGCATGAAAATCTTGATCCAAAGTCAACACCCCCGAAAGGAAAAGGTGACAGCCAAGCCCATTCAGCTCTCACTGTCATTTTCATAGTATGATGCAGCGAAACGGCATGCTACATAGAGGATGCGGTTTAAGCAACTCTCAAGAAGCGCTTCGTTAGGTGCTAAAGAAGCGC
>CAVKBM010000362.1:0-2111 GCA_963654355.1 Bacteroidaceae bacterium
ATCTAACAGTATTACCATCAATGGTCATGGTCTTGACACAATGCCAAGTTCCGACCAACTGGTCTTTAGTTGATTTCTGACAAGCAGTTAATCCCATCAGGATTACTGCGATTGCAAATAGAAGGTGTAGTTTCTTTTTCATAATACTATTTTTTATATTGCCGTGTCTGTTCAAAACGTTCTTCAATGAAATCACTTATTGTATTATCTGTTGGAGGTTCTTGTTGTTTGTACGAGGCTGGTACTACGATGTTAAATCCTGTCTTGTCAAGTGTTGACGTGTATCGTATTCCTGCCCAATATACAACATCATCGCATTTTGTTGTGTACAAAAGATGAAAGAATAGTTGTGGAAACAAATATTCCTCATGAAATTTTGCCCTTTTATTGTCTGTTGTTACAAGGCATAACAACAATAGAGGATAGGTAACAAGGAAAGCGAAAACTTCGTATTCCGTCATTTCTTCTATTTCTTCTTTGGATGGAACACAAAAATTGAGATAAAACAACTTCTTTTTGGCTTTAAACTCACCAACGTAAACATTTTGTTCTTTCTTACAGTTAGATTCCTTTTCAGCCACGTTTAAGGATGATGCAATATACAAGCATGGAAATCCCGTTTGGTTGAAACGACTTGAACCCGCAAAATGCCTTAGGCTATATGGCAGATGATTGCAATTTTGTGGTATTTCATTATTTTCCACTACAAGACATCTATAATAAACGCATCCCATGTCTGATATAAAGCGCAGATAATTTAAATATCTATCAGAGAGATAACTTTTTGTGTATTTACGCTTCGTCATCAATCCTAATAAATGAGAAGTTGCATTGTAGGCATCGCCCTTATAAGCCAATTGTAAAATCATCAGACATTCTTGACTTATTACCTTTATGAGATTTACAAATCGACATTGGGTCTGTTTGCCACACAATTCATTTGCGATTCCAAGCATGGTTTCAAATTCATTTTTATCAACAGACAATAATGCTGAAACATACTCATCCAACTTATTTTTTGCAAAAACATAAAATGCAATGCCTTTATGATTCGTAGGCAAGTCATCTGAGAGTGTATATACAAGTTCTTTAATTCCCATAATTCTGATATTTAATAGATTACATCCAATAGGCGTAGGCACTCTTACCATCTGTCGCAAGAAAAACGCCTCCATCTGTAAATTTTATGTATTTTGGAATCCAGTATAGGTCAGATATCTCATCGGACACATTCTTTGGAATATTTTTATAGTATATTCCTTTTCGACAACATATAACAACTCCTTTGTTAGTCATTGACACGGAGTAAACTTCACCATATTTTTTTACAGCATAGTCAATTTCTTCCTTCCAACCATTAGAAGAATAATATTTATCTGTGATTACAGCCCATTTGCCATTGTCTGCAAGAGAAACTGAATAAATTGTTTCTCTTGCAGAATTAGCGCGATTTAGCTCTTTGTCTAAGTCTGGTATACCCGTGTTGTTTGAAAATCCATTATTCTCCTCTATTATAACATACTTTCCTGAAGGGGTTATAGCAATGTCATTAATTCGGCTTCCATTTGCTTTATATTGCTCAAATATAGATTTTATATTGTTAGAAATTCCTTCACATGCAAATGAATTTTTTCCAATAACAACGACCGCTCTCCCAGAGCCAACAAGGCATCCATTTTTACATGCATTATTTTTGTTTATCTTTGCTCTACATACTGGTACCCCTGCATCTTCATTATAATTAGTAATCACTGTACCTGAATGCCGCCAACCGCCTTTGGATTTACATGATACTTCTATTACATTATCAGCTGATATGGTGTCAATATCAGCAGCCATAGTATCTACACAAACAGTATCAGAATCCATAGCCATTACGGATTCGTCAATTTGCGTCGTTTTATTTCCACATCCCCTGGTTATGCCAAATAGAAGGGCAAAGAATACGATGATAATTAATGCGGCTACGACACATCCACTTTTACTGTCATTCGACTTGGCTTCTTCCGTTTTGTGAGAATTTACATTTGCGTTTGTTTGCATCTGAGTACTAGCCGTATTTCCAGCTTTCTTAGCAGCAATAGCACCTATCGTCGCATTCATTCCATGCG
>CAVKBM010000363.1:0-2101 GCA_963654355.1 Bacteroidaceae bacterium
CTTCTTTTCGACCAGTATCAACTTCAAACGATTTATGTCTTCTGCCATAAGAAATATTTTTGCAAAGATAATGAATTTGTTTCATTTGCAACAAAAAGACTGTTATTTTTATGGATTGTTCACTATCCGACGAGTGGAGAAATCAAGAGATTTTCAGAAAACTCTGGTCAAATGTTTAGCAAAAATCTCCGTCTCTTGCGCAGAGACGGAGAATCATTCACAAATATAATAAAAAGAGGTGAAACGAAAGAATTTTTCTGCAAAATTCTGACGTTTTGATAAAGATTTGATGCAAAAGTTTATCAAAACAGCCATTTTTCGAACGCATTTCTTTGGTTTTCATTGTCTTTTGTACCATCTCCGTCTCTGCGCAAGAGACGGAGAAAACTCAAGTTGTAACAAATAGACAATTAAGAAACTATGATTCGATTAGGGACTTTGTTTAGCGGCATAGGCGCAATAGAACAAGCATTGCTTCGCATGGGGCAAAAGCATTCCATTGTATTTGCTTGCGACAATGGAGAACTTGACCTTAAAATACTTCCTGAAGAAAAGCAGTTGATATATGACAAACTGAAGAAGATTCCAAGTTATCGTATTTCCGAGGAAGAAAGTGACAAACTCGCCCGACTTACGAAATTAGAGCAAGCCGAAATAGAAAGAATTGCACGACAAGTCGCCGCATTGAAGACTGTCCATGAGAAAAAGGAATTTGTTGACGAGTTGTATAAGACACATAGCAAGGGGACAAACTATGTGAAGCAAACTTATATGGCAAACTATAAGATCCAAGAAGATGATTTTCATCTTGATGTGCATTTTCTTGATGGCAAGGATTATGCCAACAAGGTGGACTTGATGGTAGGCGGAAGCCCATGCCAATCTTTTTCAAGTAACGGAAAGAGATGCGGTTTTGAAGATACCCGAGGAACGCTATTTTACGAATACGCCCGTATCATTTCTGAAGTACAACCCAAATGTTTCATCTTTGAGAATGTCCGTGGCATGCTTTGCCATGACCACAAACGCACATGGACTACAATAAAATCTGTTTTCAAGGAACTCAACTATAACATATATTTTCATCATGATGCAAAAGGA
The DNA here is from genome assembly GCA_963654355.1 of Bacteroidaceae bacterium. Taxonomy (GTDB): domain Bacteria; phylum Bacteroidota; class Bacteroidia; order Bacteroidales; family Paludibacteraceae; genus UBA1181. The sequence continues at coordinate 1,102 of CAVKBM010000363.1, forward strand.
AACGAAGCCCCTTTGCTTAATGCGCGAGATTACGGCATACCTCAGCAACGAGAAAGGATTTTCCTTGTCGGTATCAGGTCTGACCTAAAATTGGAGGAACCTTTTTCCTTCCCTAAGCCCATTCCTCTGAATGTTACGAACAAGGATTTTCTAGACGACAACGTAGCTCCCAAATATTATTTAGGGAAAAAGGGATTCGAGTTTGTAACCACTCATCCAACAAGAGCACAGGTTGGCTATTCGATACAGAAATGCCAAAAAGCAAACCAACAGTTCAATTGGAATGGCGACTTCATCTTTGAACCTCTGTCCCCAAAACACACGAAGGATATACTTGACCGTGCCTATGTGGGAGATTGGAATGGGGAGAAAGGAGTAATACGACAATATACCCCAAGGGAATGTTTGAGGCTTATGGGATTCCCCGACAGTTTTGTTATGCCACATAGCGACACGGTCATGTGGCGACAAAGTGGAAACTCCATTGTAGTAAACATATTGATGGCTATTGTCCAGGAACTAATTAATACAGGAATATTTGACAGATGAAATTGGCGACAGTATTTTCGGGCATCGGAGCAATAGAACAGGCATTAATTCGATTGGGGGGTGATTTCGATGTTGTCTTTGCCTGTGACAATGGTGATGTAGAACTAAATTTACTCCAAGGAGATGAATTGAAAGAATATACCCGTCTGAAAAAGATGCGCAGCAAAAAGCAACTCCACAATGAAAAAGACATAAAGAGGCTGGAGTATCTGGGAAGTGTAGAGAACTCTGCTGCCGAATCCGTCAGGGACAAGATTAAGGCAATGTCTACGGCATTGGAGAAAAAGGAATATGTAGATAACTTGTATAAAAGGAGTAGTCGCCAAACCAATTTCGTCAAACAAACATACATGGCGAATTACGGGGAACATATCAATACTGACGATTTTCATTTGGATACCTCAAATCCGAAATATAAAAAATGTTATCGGATTTGAGGCAAAATGCCAGT
>CAVKBM010000364.1:0-2087 GCA_963654355.1 Bacteroidaceae bacterium
AAGGGACTGTTCTTGATGCGCACAGATGGTAAGACCCAGACGGTGTTGGACTTTTCTCTTCATGGTGAGGAAGGCAAGAATCCCGAACGCCCACAAGGCATGTCCAAGGAAGAAATCAACAAGCGTTACTCCGTTGAAAGAGACAAGGAGAGCAAAGGATACGAACGTGTCATGGAGCACTTGAAAGACAAGCAAACCAAACTTCGGGAGATGATTAAACTTGCCATCAAAAAGGGAATCCAATTTGATTACTTGCTGGTTGACAGTTGGTTCACTTGCACCGAATTGGTTCGCTTCATCAAAAAGAGACACATCAAATGCCATTTTCTTGGCATGATAAAAATGGGTAACACCAAGTACCATACTGTTAAATATGGAGACCTAACTGCAAAGGGATGTATAGACAAGCTGAAGCGGGTGAGAAAAGGCATTCGTTATAGCAAGTCGCTCAGATGCTGGTATGGGGAAATGGAAGTAGAGCTAGACGGTATGCCCGTGAAACTATTCTTTTGCAGAAGAGGAAAACATGGGAATTGGAATGGATTGTTGACAACTAACAGAGAACTTGATTTCTTTGAGGCATATCGCAAATATTGTATGCGTTGGTCCATTGAGGTCGCATTCTCCGAGATGAAGGGACTGCTGCGTCTGGGAAAATGCGAGGCAAGAAACTTCACCTCACAGATTGCAAGTGTTTCTTTGACGGTATTGCAATACAACATCCTTGGGCTAGTCAAACGGTTTGATTCATACGAGACCATAGGAGGGCTTTTTGCTGAGGTGACAACAGGTACGGCAGAGCTATCCATTGTGGAAAGACTATGGGCGTTGGTTGTTGAAGTCATAACTGAAATTGCTGAGTTGATTTCTGCCGACTACGTTGAGCTGATGGAAGCTGTACTTAGTGGAAACGCTCATCTGAACGCACTATTTATGCATGAATATTCAACTATGAAGAGGTGTTTGTGCACTTCCGAAAGTTGAGTAAATATAACTTAACACTCATGCTAAAATATGTAAATCAGATAAGTTCGGCTTAAAATGCTACTTCGGATTCGCCCCCATATAGACCATGTTTTCATGCCTTACAAGGGGGTGATTTGTGCCAGTTTAGGCACCCCCGAGAGCGAAATTTCGGGAGAAATCCCCTTAAAATTATTTAAAATATAAATATAAACCATTATGACTCAATCGGTTAGAACGTTGTGACCTGCGCCAGATTATAGACAAAACCCCTTGAAAATGGCTATTTTTGCCACCTAAGGGTGTCTGATTATCAGATAGTTAGGAGAAGTGTTAATTCGCTTTCGAATCCCTCTCTCTCCGCTTGAAATCCGCAAGTTACAAAACTTGCGGATTTTTGCTTTGGAAGCATAGCTGGAAATTCCTTTGCCCTTGCTTCGCAAAACAAAGACAGTTCATTTAAGGCTAAAGATAATGAGCCCCTCAGGCGAGCCGAAAGGCAGCATACTTGAGGGGCGTTACTTATTTACGCGGAATCACGTGAATGTCGCATACTTTTGAGAATCGTACAGGGAGTATACGCTTGGTTTGGAAAGAGGTTCGGAAAGAGAATCGGAAGCACAGAAAAAGTTCGGAGGGAAACAATATTAGTTCGGAGAGAAACAATATTAGTTCGGAGAGAAAGAGAAAAGCTCGGAGAGGTATCTTGATTCATCCACAAGACAGAGGCTTTTACAAAATCTCTACGTATCTCCATATTTCTACTCGTTCATTTTGTGTAAATACACATTATTAACGACTACAATGTTATTCGACCATTGCGGTTGGACATAAACTATCATTCCATGAAAGTTGTCGCCACGCGCCCTGAAAGGGCGCATGGCAACCATACAGGTCAAAAGAAATTCCAGTCAAGAAAATGACAAAATCGGGCAAAGATTCTTTATTTAGCCCCAAAACCGGATGAAATGCCAATAAAAATCTATAAATTTGCATCCAGATACGATTTATAAACAAAGGAAGGACAGAAGCTCAATAGGATCAAAGGGGTGCTTGTAGAAAAGTCTTGACGCAATAGCCAAACTTCTGAAAAGTGGATGTCGCCGAGTTGTTGAATCCTACAT
>CAVKBM010000365.1:0-2083 GCA_963654355.1 Bacteroidaceae bacterium
TCAGCCTGTTCAATGGGGTGTTCGGTTGACTACACTTGGCGACATCGGGGAAGGGGAATTTCTCTTCCCTAATGTTGTGTCCTTCCTGCGCTTCTCTTGTGTTCAAATAAATCCGGGTATCGGTTTGTGTTCAAAATATTCAGAAAAGTCGGGAGTTTTACAAACGAAAGGGAAAGATGGCATGACTTCAAGTCACCCCATAAAAGTCAAAGATTAAAATGGTAACGAAAATGAGCAATAATACAGCAGTGATATACGCCCGAGTGAGCAGCGTGGGCGACAGACAGAGCACTGTGCAACGAGTGAAAAGAATGTTCAAAGTGCAATTGCAATAATAAAATGCAAGAAATTACGTTCTTTTCAAAGAAAGGTTTTGTATGATAGTAGTTTAAGGGCTAAAAACACTACCTTTATACGCAATATAACAACAATACGTTTAAGGTCACAATTTGTAACCTCAAAATAGATAGAAATATGGCAAAAAGCATAGATAAAAAAGAAGAAGTCATAAATTGCGACCAGTCCAAAATGGATGTCGTAAAATGTGATAGTCATGAACTCGCAGGTAACATCGAGCCTCTAATAAAAGTAATTAGAGGACAGCAAGTTATGCTTGATAAAGATTTATCCACATTATATGGTGTAGAGACAAAAGTCCTTAATCAAACCGTAAAGCGTAACATAGAGCGATTTCCCGATGATTTTCGTTTTGAATTGAGTCGAGAAGAATGTTTGAGGTCACAAATTGTGACCTCAAACGGCAGAGGCGGTAATCGCTACTCAACTTATGCCTTTACAGAACAAGGTGTGGCAATGCTTAGTAGTGTTCTTCGTTCACAAACAGCCATTGAGGTAAACATTCAGATTATGCGAGCATTTGTTTCCATGCGTCACTTCATGGTAAATAATGCTTCTGTTTTTAGTCGTTTGGAAACGATGGAGTATCATCAATTGGAAATACTGCAACACCAACAAGACACCGATAAGCACATTGAAGTGACCAACAAGCGCATAGATGAAGTATTCCGCAGATTGGATGAGGGCAATGCAAAACCCAAGCAAGGTGTATTCTACAATGGGCAAATTTATGATGCCTATACTTTCGTGTCCGATTTGATTAAGAGTGCGAAGAAACGCATTATCCTTATCGACAACTATGTTGATGAGACGGTATTGACATTACTCGACAAAAGAGAAGAAGGTGTGTCTGCTATCATCTATACTCAGCAGATAAGCCATCAGTTTCAACTTGACATAGACCGCCATAATGCTCAATATACACCGATAAATGTTGAAACATTCCGTTTGTCGCATGACCGCTTTCTCTGCATAGACGATGATGTATATCACATAGGAGCATCCATAAAGGACTTGGGCAAGAAGTGGTTTGGCTTTTCAAAGATGGAGATACTTACACCTGATGAATTGGTGGAACGAATTAATAGAGGATAAATACACCTTTTATGTATGAATCCACTTGAATTAGTGTGTTCATTAAATCTATCTCAAGGATAAAGAATATTTGGTATAGGCGTTTAGAGCACACTAAATGCTTCACGTAGAATCTTGCAACTGACAGATTCTCAATAAGAGTATCATTTATAATGGCTAACACTTTTGAAAGTGTTAACAAATCCGCTACTCGATTTACGATTAGATACGCTCATATTCAAAGACTTAGATAGTGCGCTCTAAACGCCTATACCTAAAGAATATTATTCAAACTTGTACATGGTTTAGGTAAAAAATCATTCAACTAAAATTTTAGGATACCATATGAATATGAGATATTTTACAGTTATTGCGCTGTTTATAGCAAGCCTAACAGGTGCTAAAGCCCAAAACAACATCAGCGTCGACTATACTGAAGAGAGCGAATTGGTTAGCGTTATAGCCCACCTTGCCAAGGTGCCTGGATATGTATGGCCCGAAGGGCAGGCTGGAGTCATTGATTATTTTTACCAAGTAGACAGCACTTTCGCACCCTATTCCAATCATCCAATCATGGCTTTTGTGAAAGACAGTCTGGTGAAACAGGGCTTTGGCTATCATGTTCCAGTTTCCATGGCACTACGCCTGAAGC
>CAVKBM010000366.1:0-2078 GCA_963654355.1 Bacteroidaceae bacterium
GTACAACAGCCGAATGAAGGATTTCTTTGACTGCTATCAGTTGTTGACCAAGCGTTCTTTAGACGACAGTATGCTGTATGAGGCTATCAAGGCGACGTTTGACAACCGTGGACTTGAATACAATCCAGAACTGAAACTATTCACAAACGAGTTTGTCAATGATACGAACCGCCAAATGCAATGGAAGCTGTTTCTCAAAAAGATACAGTGGAAAGAAGAACTTGGTTTCAATGAGGTAATGCAAGTTATCACAGACAGGTTGAAACCTATGGCTGAAAAATATTTGAGTAAGTAAAATTAAGCAATAGATTTCTGCACTAACATACTACACTTTTGAGAATATGTAGTAGTTTCGTACGAAAAACAGAGCCATACCTATTACGGTATGGCTCAAGTAATATAATGTAGTAAGGTTACGTCAAGCCACTAACCCCTTAAACAATTTGATAGTCTCTGGAGAATCCTTTTGGCTCCAAGGCACATATCCACAACCATATGTCTTAAGAGCCTCAATATATTCGGGTTTCAATTTTATTGCCAAATCATTAACGATAGCTAAACTGTTCACCTCCTTTCCCGCTTGTTCTTCACGCACAGGTTTGATGTCTTTCCATGTAAAAAGGAAATTTGGCACATTGATTTTATTTAATGTGTTGAAAGATTTTACAACCGTTTCTTTTTTTCTTCCTGCGAATTGGAAATCAAAAGTAAATTCAATACCAGTACTTCCTTTTGTTATGAACTGTGGTGTGTAAACAAAATCATGCTTGTCAAAGAAGCTCTTAACATCCTCTTTAAATATTGTTGCCACATTGTTCTGTGCCAACACCTCCATTTCTGAGATTTCCAACATTGCGCACAGCAAACTATGCTTTTTTTGAGGAAAATTCTCAATTGTTGCTACAGTGCGAAGTTCATTGTCTTCTATAGACACGCCATAGTTTCGAAGGATGTATTCAACCCATTCTTTTCTTTTTAAGGAGCGATTAATATTGACACCCAATTGGCTTAGATTATCAAATGTCACTCCATCATCACTCATCTCGATTTCATCCCCATCTTTACGCAGATAAATTTCGAGAGGATCATTGTAGGCACCCAAGAATGGAGTGGACATGACACTCCATCCTGTGGTTTCATCCGTACGTACTTTCGCACGTTCACACAACCACTTGTAGTAGTCTGTAATTCTGTCTTCTATCCAACTCATATTAAACTTTGTTGTGCCATGATTGGCGTTGTTATATTTATATATTTAGCAAAACATTGAATAGCAGAAGCCACATCTATATGATTCTGTGCATCAACTATTGTTTTAACATTAAAATCTATATCTTTTAAAGGAATTGCCCATTGTAAAGTTCTGTACCCAGCAACGTTGAAATGAGCGTGAGGACCAGAAATCTCTTTTCCGGTAAAAGGTTTAAGCTCATTTGGAACATCTGCGGTTGCAATTGCAGGATTTGGATGGGATGAATCATTTGAAACATAATCCACACGGAATATTCCCACATGTGAATCCTTCTCTAAAACATGCAAACTCAATTTGAATAACTCTTTTGAACTTCTGTAGATAGTCCACAGAAATAAGAATTCCTCATCAAGTGAACGTAGGGTAATATTTTCACGTAAACCAGGAGTACAGTCAATCTGCTTAGATGCACAAACAGTCTTACCATCACTCTCTAAGATAACCTTAGGAGTGGTGATTAAGTCCTTTGCTTGTTTGAAAGTAAATTCTGTTACTGTCATAATCCTCTATTTACGTATTTTTGTTATGTACATTTTAATTTGCAAATATAATAAATTATTCCAAGATAATATATAACGATTCTGAATATTTATAATTAATTAAGGTATCGATGTTAGACTTCCCATATTACTATCTATCATTACAAACAATTTTATTATTAAACCATCTCGCTTTCCATATTAATGCGAAAACTAACGGCGGTAGCTGATTAAAGTATGACTGAGAGTATGATATATAATTACAATATGAATATATCTTAAACTTTAGCGGTCATACTTTACAAAATTCTTTTATCTCGGATTTTACGCTTTACTTTGCACTCGCA
>CAVKBM010000367.1:0-2065 GCA_963654355.1 Bacteroidaceae bacterium
CAAAGGCACGCAATGCGTTAAATAATCTTTAATCACGAAAAATAAATGGCAAAAAGGCTTGACACGTATGGTTATTTTACTTATATTTGCAGCGTATAAGTAACGGAGTATTAACTATCTAAAACCTTTTTATCATGAAAGAGATTAACGCTAAGCATTTCGGAGAGTTCGTCGAGATCAAGCAGACGGACTATGCATCTGATGACAGATGGGAAAGAATATTGGGTGGAGAAATCTGGTACAACTGATTCTCATCCCCCCTATCAACGCTTTCAACAAGACCTAAGATAGAGAGTGCCGCACATAAGCTTATGTGCGGCACTCTCTATTTCCCCAAGATTTACTCTAACCCATTTCTATAGACTTGATATTCGTTGCTTTCTTCTATTGGTGAATTTTCGAGCAAAGGAACAAAATATGCTACAGATACTTGACGAATCCTCGAAGATTTGCCCTAAAAGTTTGGCGTTTAGGAATATTTGGAGTATTTTTGCAGCAAAACTATCATAAGATGAAGAATTATGGAAGAAAAATTATCGACTATATACTTAAGAAACGGCCAGAACGCTCTGCAATATGTTATGAGCCTGAGCGAAAAGTACAGGCAGATAGCGACCGAAGCGATATTCGAGTGTTTGAGACTGGGGTATCCACTCAACAATATGGAAATAACAGGAAAAGCACGAGAAATGCAGAGAATGAGGAAAGTGCTCGTTTGATTAGAATCGCCAAGGAGGAAGGCTTGTTTGTCAACAGGTCTGATTGGGGTAAATTTGGTGATAGGCGAATGGTTCCAACAGGCGAGAGTATAGTCTTTCTGAGCGAAAATGAAAGTACATTTACCAAGATGAAGTCTCCCTTTGCCAAAGCTCCGATGAAACATACCTTGCCCGAAGATATTATTTATGAGCATTTGATTCACAACATGCTGTTTCCTTCAACAAGGTATCGTTTTGTTGGTATCTCGGAGGATGTCAAGGGCATCAGAATAGTGCTTCAGCAAAGAAACATATCCGATATGTATCAAGTCCCCACTCAAGAAATGATAGATGACTATCTCATCCGTCAATTAGGCTTGGCCAAGGAAGACAAGTATTTCTATGGGAATGAATACTTTGCGATAACCGATGTCTCCAATGTAAGCGACAATGTGCTGTGCGATGAAGACGGCAGGCTATACTTCATTGACCCGATTGTCAGATTGAAAAGGTCGGGAAGAGAGGTTTGGGAATATCTCTATAGGACACGATGCAAGTGATGATTGCTTTCTCAGTTCCCGGGGATTTGTAATCCCCGGCAAGGGAGCTGTCTCTGCCACACTGGGCTTTTGATATATTCCAAGGGGGTCGTTTTCGGGTTCTACGTCGGGCGAAGGCAATGCCAGTCCTTCCCTCGCACAAGCCATGCGCCGCCCGTAATATTAGGGGCTGCTACCCTAATGATGGAGCGGAAATGCGACCAGGTAAGATTGTGAACACGCGTGTTCACAATCTCCAAATCGCTGAAACACAGATAGAACTTGCGGAAATAGTCGAGGTTGCGCTTGCTGAACGCACTGCCGTATTGAGGAGTGAGTTGCTCGGCAAGGGTCTTGATGAGCTGCGTACCATACTGCGCACGGGCTTCGCCGTGTTGCTCTTCTTCCACGATGCGCCTACCGATGTGCCAATAGGTGAGCACGGCAAGCTGGCCAACGGTGGCGTAAGCCTGTTTGCGCCCTTGCTCTATGATGCGCTGGACGTCGGCCACGAAATGGCTTGCGGGCGTGGTATGTTGTTGTACTTTATTCTCCGTCATATCCCAACGTTTTTAAAGCGTCCTACATGGCGGCTTTGCTTTTCTCCCCACCGTGCGGACTGTTTTATACTCGCGGCTCATCTACTGAAGCGCCGACTATGATTTACGATGTGTTTTTATCGCCCCCAAAGGTACAAAGAATATTCCGAACAAAATCACGTTTCGGTAAAAAAAGTTTTTTTGAGGAATGTTATGGCCATGCGGAGAAGGGCAAAAAGTGTGACAGTGACAGTGTGACAGTCCAAAAACTGCTACCCCCTATCTTGCG
>CAVKBM010000368.1:0-2059 GCA_963654355.1 Bacteroidaceae bacterium
AATAAAACAGACGGAAGTGTTTGTTTTTTCTTGAATGGTGTCTATGTAACTTCTAGTATCTATGCTCGGTTGCAATCTCTACCGTTGAGCATGGTTGTGGAATTGGAGTATTATGAATTGCCAAAAGAGAGTAATTATGGTGCTGCTGTTAATATTCATCTTTCCATAGGGCAGCCATCTAAGGCTCCTGACTACGAACTTAGAGAAAATAAGCTGATTTTTTAAGTTTACAAGAGTTTGATATTCAAAATTATCATAATATAATGAAGAGAACAATTATAGCTTTATTACTTTATGTTGTTTGTCTCGTTCCGCTAGAAGCACAAGTGGTCTTACAAGGCAAGATAACATCTTTGAAGGGGGAATCTATGCCTTTTAGTAATGTGGCACTTTATTCTTTTGTTGATTCGACAAGATTCCTGTGTGGCTGTGTTTCTGACATGGAAGGTAGGTACGTTTTGCCTGCTATTTCTACAGGAAAATATAGAGTTGTAGTGTCTGCAGTGGGTTTCCTGTCTAAGGTGGAAAATTTATATTTGCGCATGCCATCGGTTGGAAATGTCATTACTAAAGATTTTGCGATAGAAGAGTCCATGGTTAATCTAAAAGATGTGGTGGTAAAGGGTTCTCGTAAAACAAATTATATAGACAAGTCGATTTACACATTTACCAACGAACAAGTTAAAAACGCTCGTCAGGCTAGTGATTTGTTAGCGGCAATAGAAGACTTGTCTGTAGATATGATGAGTAAGAAGATAAAGAAAATAGGTGGCGGTTCTGTGCAACTATTGATTAATGGAGTAAATGCTACGGATAATGATTTGAAGTTGGTACCTGCGGACAAAGTCTTAAAGGTGGAATATTACAGTATTCCACCAGCTCGTTATGCGTCAGTTGGTACATTGGTCAATGTGGTTACTAAGAGATTAGACACAGGTTGGAATGGTGGTATTGAGGCAAGCCATGCTTTTGCAACAGGATTTGGAAATGATGATATTTATATAAAACGTGTGGTTGGTAATCGTCAGTTTTCATTGGATTATTCTTTGAGTTATCGTAATTATACAGAGCGTCTTACTACAGATGCTTATTACTATAAAATAGAGGATATAGAATGTGACCATCTTTATGAATCGAAAGGAAAATTTGGATATACAGTTCAAAATGTCAATTTGAAATATTCCAACAACGTTCCTCTGGTTTATACACTTCAAGTAGCTTTGTCTCCTAAATTCGAGACAAATTTCGATAATGCTAAAAGTAACATAATTTCTCATTATGCTCAAGAATGTGTTGTAGGAACTGGTAGTGAGGACAGTCATGTAAAGACATTTAACCCTTCTTTAAACTTGTATTTTTCAAAGAATCTTCTTTCTGGTCAAGAGATTGTGCTTGACCTGATGGGAACGTATTACTATAATAAGCAAAGAAGAACGAAAGAAGAAATGGTTGCAGAAAGTGCAAAATGCTTGATTAACGACCTAATGAATCTTAGAAATCATAAAAAGTCTTTGATAGGAGAAGTTGCTTATTCTAAGAAAAAAGGTTTGTGTACATTTTCTCTTGGATATAAGGCAACATTGGCTTCTTCTCTTTCCACAATTTCCAATGTGTTTTCTGGAGACAATGAATATAAGTATCATTCGGGCAATGACAGTCATTATTTGTATGCAGAATATGGTAATTCTTGGAAAAAGTTGTTGTATAGGATAAGTGTTGGTGAAACTTTTGTTAGAACTTATAATGATAACACGAAATTTGCGAAGTGGTTATTTACACCGAAAGTAGTGTTGGCTTGTAATGTTAATGCTCAGCAGAACTTTCAGTTTCAGTTGAGTTCTTCACCAATTATTCCTACAATCTCTCAATTGAATGATAATGTTACATTTGTTACTCGCGAGTTATTGCGTACTGGTAATCCTTTTTTGCATAGTGGTACGCATTACATGTCTAATCTTATGTATGGATTGAGTCTAGGATGGTTGAATATGCGGGTGGGTGGTATTTATTCGTATGAGAACAATCCTATTTATACATGCTATAGGCAGGAATATGTGAA
>CAVKBM010000369.1:0-2045 GCA_963654355.1 Bacteroidaceae bacterium
ATCAGTAAAGGGATGTGGATATACACATCCCGAGAGCATCTACTGTTGCTATTGTCCTTAGTGGTGATTGGAGTTTGCGAAGTTCCTAAAAGCCAGAACAAAGCGTCAAGTAAACGCCTTTATATTATGTCGTGACACTGCCCCACCCAATTCCTCGTTTTGGTATGATTCGTTGCTATTAGAAGCAACTCATCAACTTCAACATCGGCGTGAGCAAAGTGGTATCGTTTGTAAAGTTAATTAAATTTTGTATAAGTTGTATCTTTTTCGTGGATTATTTTTCACGGGAAGCTAAGAACGGATAGGTTTGGGCACATAAAAAAGCAAGATTTACCGGAAAAGTGTGTTTTTTGCTTGGCTATTTCGCGTGAAAAGTGTATTTTTACGGCGTTAAAATCATAGGAAAAGTGTAATTATGCTATATAGAAAGATAGAAAAATACATCACAACTCACTTATTGTCAGGCTCTGACAAAATTCTAATCGTAGATGGTGCACGCCAAATCGGTAAGTCTTACATTATTAGAGAAGTGGGGAGAAAGTTGTTTTCCAACTATATCGAGATAAATATGGAAATAGACAAGCTCGGTGAAAGAAACTTTGCCGAAGCTAAAACTGTGGATGATTTCTATTTGGCCTTGAGTACTGTTGCCGGCGACAAGATGAAGGACAAGGAAAATACCTTGGTATTCATCGACGAAATACAGGCGTATGACCACTTGCTGACACTCCTAAAGTTTCTTCGCGAAGACGGTAAGTTCACCTATATAGCAAGTGGGTCGCTCTTGGGCGTAACACTTAAAACCACATCCTCAATACCATTGGGCAGCATAGAAATCAAGCACATGTTTCCGTTGGACTTCGAGGAGTTCCTGATAGCCAATGGTGTGGGACAGTTGGTGTTGGATGCCATGAGAAAGAATTTCTCTGAGAGAATGTCAATGCCCACTCCTGTCCACAACAAGCTTCTTGACCTGTTCAAGAAATATCTTTTGGTAGGCGGTTTGCCAGATGCCGTCAACGAATTCATAACAACCAAGAACATTGCAGTCATCCGTAATATCCAAAACGAAATTCATCACTTATATGGGGTGGATGCCGCGAGATATGAAGAGGCGCACAAACGTTTGAAAATCCGACGTATATACGAAATGATTCCATCCAATTTGGAAAATAAGAAGAAACGTGTGGTCGCTAAAGATATTGAGAACAAAAAAGGCACGCGCATGAGTGATTACCTCGAAGAATTCGACTATCTTATATCTTCGGGAATAGCCTTGGAAGTAAAGGCTATCAGCAAACCCAGCTTTCCTTTGATAGCAAACAGCGGCAAGAATCTACTCAAACTTTACATCAACGATGTGGGCATATTAACCAATATCTTCTTTGGAACTAACATCAGAGCTATCATGGACGATGTGCCAAGCATCAATCTTGGTTCTGTCTATGAGACGGTTGTCGCACAAGAACTTCGGGCACATGGATTCAATTTGTTCTATTACGACAACAAGAAGGTAGGCGAAGTGGATTATCTCATTGACGACATGGAGAATCTTTCAGTGCTTCCGTTGGAAATAAAGTCGGGCAAAGATTATCAAGTGCATAGTGCTTTGGACAGGTTTCTGCAAATAAAGGAATACAATATCAACCAAGCGTTTGTCTTTTCCAATGCTCAGCAAGTGGAGGTAAAAAACGGCATTACTTATCTGCCGATATATTACATTGCATGTGTTGAGCCTTAGCACATCTTGCTGGATGTAATTGCGTAACTCTCTGATTTCCATTGTTGTTTTTTTTGAAGTCAGATTTTGATGTGTCATGGAAGTTGTTTTTCCAAACGATATTGATGAGTGTCCAACAAAAAATAATGGTAGAGAGACAGTTTCTGGCCTGGCGACTCTGTCTAATGCAGATGTTTTTATACAATTATTGGCGTCCAGTTAAATCCTTGTCTAACATAGCAAAATGTGGAATGTCTGTTTTTAATAAGACTTCATTGCCCCTGAAAGGGGCGCATATTATAGGATAGGGGCTTGCCCCTATCTA
>CAVKBM010000370.1:0-2023 GCA_963654355.1 Bacteroidaceae bacterium
AACAAGCAAAAGAACAAAGGCACGAGCCTTGCCGAACTGTTCGGCGACGAGTACGTGTGTGCCAATTGTTTTATCTAACAATTCCGTAGTAACCCAAACAATAATAAGATGCTAAAAGACGTTCAATGGTCGGAAGACGGCACATATACACCACAAGGCAGCCACACACCTTTGGAATTCTTCAATAACGCATTGAAGAATAGCTATCTGTTTGATTTAGAGCTGGGTTATTTTAACTCAGCTACAATCAGTGTGCTTTCTAATTCTTTTGCAACATTCATAAGAAATGGTGGCATTATGCGTATGGCTATTAACCATATCGTTTCAAAAAGGGACAAACTCGCTATAGAAGAAGGTGAAAATGGTCATGTGGATATGCCATTTGATATTACTGACATTGAGGAATTAAGAAAAAACCTTGACGAATACGGAGATCATTTTTTTCGTTGTCTGGCATACTTGATACAAGAACATAGAATACAGATAAGAATAATCAAACCAAAGGGAACACAAGGTATATCCCATACTAAACGTGGACAATTTAGTGATGGCGATACTATTGTGTCATTCACGGGTTCAGCAAACTTCACTCTTGGCGGTTTCTTCAATAATCGTGAAGAGATTACGCTGTCAATAAGCGATTCACCTGACCCTATTGTCCAAAAACGCATAGCCAATCGTAAAAGAGACTTCAATGAGTTAATGGCTGGTCACGATGACACTGTAGAATATTTAAAAACATCAGACCTTGAAGAGGCGATAAGAACAGCATTCGGCAAACAGGAACTGGAAGATTTACTGGATGTGGAGAAAAAACTTAGAAATTATAAGCACAATGTAGAGAAAGTTAACATTGCCAAAGCAGTTGCAGAAGACTTCGGCGACAGGTATGATGCTGCGCCTTGCTTCCCATACGGGAAACCAAGGGACTACCAACAGCAAGCTTTCATCAATTGGAAGAACAATAAGCAGAAAGGCCTTTTCGCTATGGCGACAGGTACGGGTAAAACCTTGACCTCTTTGAACTGTCTTCTGCGTATCTATAAGATATACAACTTCTACAAGGCTGTCATCCTTGTTCCTACTATTACCTTAGTTGACCAGTGGGAACAAGAATGCAAGAAATTTCATTTTTCGACCATTGTAAAAATAAATTCCAAGAACAAGTCTTGGCGTCAAGAACTCGATGATATTAAGGCAAAAGAAACGTTCAATCTTAGCGGCAAAGAACCTTCATACGTTATCATATCAACATACGCGTCGTTTGCACGAGAGAACGTGTTTCACGACCTGATGGATTTTCCCAAGAAAGCCTTGAAGCAAATACTGCTTATTGCCGACGAGGCTCACAACATGGGTGCAGGGAGAATACTTGACAGACTTGACGGCATAAAATATATCAGGCGGATAGGATTATCAGCAACCCCCGAACGTCAGTTTGATGAAAAAGGTAACAATGCGTTGAGGAAATTCTTCGGTTGTAATGATGACCATTACACCTTTGAATTTACTATGCAAGAGGCTATTGACAAGGGCTATCTTTGCAGATACGAATATTATCCTAACATTATCCATTTGACGGACAATGAGATGGAAAAATATATCAGTATCTCCCGACAACTATGCAAATTCTTTAATTTCGACAAAGACAGCTTTACATCAACTGACGACATACTGATGCGTCTTCTGCTCAAGCGAAAGCGCATAATACACAAAGCAGTCAACAAAGAAGGCATATTCCGCGAGATCATGGAACAGAGGTATCAGGAAAAAGGCAACTTGAAGTATACCCTGGTCTATGTTCCCGAAGGCAACCATCCTGACAATTATGATGCCGACAAGTTTACGGATACCGAAAACATTGGAGATGATATGGAGTCGGATCATATCATAGACACATACACAGAGATTGTACGCAATATAAGCCCGACTACAACTGTCAAAAAATTCACATCAGGAATCAAAGAACGTAGTTCTATCCTTGACGACTTCGCTACAGGAAAATTGGAAGTCCTTACATCCA
>CAVKBM010000371.1:0-2017 GCA_963654355.1 Bacteroidaceae bacterium
TATGTGAAGGGCATATTCATTTTTGTCATGATTTACCATATATTTTGCTTCACAATATCTTCGAGGAACAAGATTACATTTAACTGTTTCATTAATATAAATGTACCCATCCTTCATTAATCGTATAAGGTGGTTCATTATCTTAGGCATTGACATACGTAGACTTGAACATATGTCGTTGATGGAAACAAGACATCGTTCATCCTTGGTGTTATCCATCAGAAAGCGATATACTGGCTGTGAATAAAGTTGCGAATGAGTATCTCTATTTTTAATGGTAACATCTATATGAGCCAAAGAAAGGTATTGTTGTTTTATGCAACCAATCTTTTCCAACCAATGGAATGCAAGTCTTGATGTGGTTGTGTCATTGATGTTTTCTGTATTTTTACTCCAAATATCAAAAGGCACAACTACTGGTTTACTTTTTGTCTCTTCAAGAGTTTGGAATTTAGTAATATACTCTACTATTTTATCTTTTGCATCAGTCAGGTTTGACCAACTCATCTGACTCTTAACAAGGAGTTCTTTTAGTTTTTTAAAATCATCGTTGGACGTAAGACAAAGTGCAGGTATCTGGATGCCATTCAGGAATGCATTTTTATACATTTCTTCATCACGTCCTGCTCTACCTACCTCTTGAAGAAAATCTTCAAGTACTGCTGGTGGATTATAGTGTACCACATAATGCACATTTGGAATATCCATGCCCATTCCAAATGCCTTTGTCGCACATAAGATATACAAAGGCTCGACTCCTGCAACCCGTTTGAATTGCTCGTACACATCATTTCTGAGGTCTGCATCAAGACCAGCATGATAGAATCCTATTCGATCCGCACATTGTGATAATACGCTATTTGACTCAATGGACAATGCTTTTAAATTGAGTTCATTCGCAGTCTCCTCACACTGCCTATGTGTGCGACAAAAGATAAGCATACAACTTTTTGAGAAATCGATTTGCTTTAACTCTATGAATCTTACAATTTCATCTATTCTTGCACAATCCTCATGGGAAACTTGGCGAAACGAAATCCCAATATGTTGCCTTATAGGATTATAGTCGTATGTGCTTTGACCAAGTCTTTGAATGTCAGGAAGGAAACTACGGATGTCAGATTCCACCTGTGACGTGACAGTAGCCGAGAACATTGCAAACATAAAATCATATTGTTCGCTTAATTCCTTACATTTTAATACGGCATTTCTATAATCAGGCCGAAAATCTTGTCCCCATTGTGATATACAATGCGCTTCGTCAAATATCACATATTCCAAACCACCATCCATCTCCATGCGCTGGTAGAGAACATTGATGAATGATTTTATTCGGAAACGTTCAGGAGTAATAAATAGTAACGCCAGTTCTCCTGAACGAATTTTTCTATAGATACCCTCTGTCTCTGGACGTTGTCGGTCTCCACTCAAATAATCAACATTAGTTACAAAACCTTTTTTCTGGAGACCTTCTACCTGATCTTGCATTAAAGCTCGCAAAGGCGTAATTACAAGAGACAACTTACGACTAATTGAAGCCCTTAATATTGCTGGTCCTTGGAAGCAGACCGATTTGCCTTCTCCTGTTGGCATGGAGACAAGACAGTCTCCTTTCTTTTCTATTATATGAGGGAGTATTTCTTTCTGAGTTACTTTCCAATCAAAACCTTCAATGAACGTCTTACGAATTAACTCCATGGCTATTGCTGTATCAATTTCTTTCTCTTTTGTTCGGGTGTCATCAAAATAGTAAGAGGAAGTGCTTAATGCTTCTGCATAAAGGTTGTTTGATTTCCATAAATCTACTTTGTACACACTCGCTTGACAGCAACTTGCAATATCCTCATAGTCATCGAAATATGGATCAATTATGAAACACTGAGTCTCCTTGCTATTAGCCATAACCAAAGAACAATAGTGCTCGTATATAGGCCAGGCGGCAAGGATACATTGTCTTGGAGTGGAATCGTGGACTTTATCGTCTCGTTCATCATCTATATCTTCTCCTCTGTCGTCC
>CAVKBM010000372.1:0-2015 GCA_963654355.1 Bacteroidaceae bacterium
GGCATGTAGTTTGCAACCGAAACCAATAGGAATTGGTCAACTCATTAAGCATATTGATTCTATAGAAGCCGATTCGTTTGAATGGGATGAAAACATACCAAATGATGTTTCTTATTATCCAATATTAGTTTTTGAGGATGTCAGACTACTTCAACCAGGATTCCTCTCTATTTTGAATAGATGGTATTACGAGGAAATTGCAAAAATGCCAGAAATGATATTGACAGATATGGACTGTAAACCTATTATCCCCGTATCAATCAATACTCTTTATCTACATGATAATCTCATTCGTAAAAAGGGACTTCCAAATATCATTGATTCATTCATTGACAGAAATGCTATATTTGACAAGCTAACAGGAAAATATAAAATCAATGAACTCGCAGACTTTGATGATTATCTTAGAAAATTTCCTTTCAACAAATCAATTGATATAGAAAAATGGCTACATAAAGTTATGAAGAAGTCAAATTCATAGGTGTGGTCACATAATACCCCAATATTAATATTTTATGGCACTCGCAATAAACATAAACGACCTGCTTAACAAGCAGAAAATAGAATCCAACCGCATTGAGTTCAAGAAAGGTTGGAATCCAGGCAGCATATATCATAGTATATGCGCATTCGCCAACGACTTTGATGATCTTGGCGGTGGGTATATTATCGTTGGAGTGGATACCGACGATAAGACAGGTATGGCAATACGACCTGTAGGAGGTGTACCAACGGAAAAGATTGACAACATCCTACAGGAGATGGTAGGTTACAACAACAAAATGGCTCCATACTACTTGCCTCGCACTTCTGTAGAGGAGGTAGATGGCAAACAATTGATAGTGATCTGGTGTCCTGCTGGCAGTTACCGCCCATATTCTGTGCCTGTAAACGTAACGGCAAAAGGAACGAAAGAATACTTCTACATTCGCAGTGGCACAAGTAGCATTGAGGCAAGAGGTGAAGCTCTCGTTGAATTGCGAGAGTTGGCTAACCGTGTGCCTTTTGATGAACGAGGCAACATCGACATCCAGTTGGAAGATATTTCTCTAGTGCTTCTTCGTGATTATCTTGTCAAAGTGGGTAGCAAACTGGCTGATGATGTGATAACGACTCCGCTTTCTACCATACTTGACCAAATGGAACTGTACACAGGACCCAAAGAGAACCGTTTGCTTCGCAATGTGGCAGCCATGATGTTCTGCGAGAATCCAAGCAAGTTCTTCCCTTACACTCAGATTGATGTAGTGACATTCCCTAACGGAAAGATGAAAGATCCAAACAATTTCACAGAAGTTACATTCAAAGGCAGTGTTCCGCAGATGATAAAACAGACAATGGATTACATCAAGAGCAATGTACTCAAAGAGCATGTGCGTAAGATTTCCGGTAGGCAGGAGGCAGAACGTTTTTGGAACTATCCATACGATGCTATTGAGGAAGCAGTTGTAAACTCTGTATATCACAGAGATTTCTTGCAGCATGAACCAATAGAGATTACCATTGAACCAAGCGGAATCTCTATACTCAATTGTCCTGGACCAGACAGAAGCATCTCCAAGGAGGATATAAAAAAGGGCGATATGCTAAAAAGCCGTCGCTATCGCAACCGTCGCTTGGGTGACTTTTTAAAAGAACTTGACCTTACAGAGGGTCGCTCAACTGGTGTTCCAACAATACAAACAAAGTTGGCAGAAAATGGTTCGCCACGTGCCATTTTTGAAACGACTGATGACCGTTTGACTTTCTTGGTTACAATTCCTGTTCACGAAGGGTGTGAAGAAAGTTCGGAAACTCTTGTAATAAGTTCGGGAACTGATTCCAAAAGTTCGGGAACTGATTCCAAAAGTTCGGGAACTAAGCCTAAAAGTTCGGGAACTCGGAAAAGGACATCCGACAAAATTATAGAAATGATAAAAAAAGACCCCAAAATAACCGCTCCACAAATCGCTATGGAATTGGGTATCTCTACACGAGGAGTTGAAAAGAACCTACGCCAATTAAGAGAGTCAGGT
>CAVKBM010000373.1:0-2014 GCA_963654355.1 Bacteroidaceae bacterium
TCAACACTGTGTCCGTCTGCTTGATGTATGCTATCAGCCTTTGGTAGAGAGCAGCATCGACCCTTCCTCCACGGATGGAACCTGCAAAGTATATTTTCTAGGTCATAACGTTATTCTTTTCTTGACACTTAGAATGTCTTCATTCTATATTAGACAACTTATTGTAGATTTCCTTCAACTCGCTAATGATAGAATCCGCAATAGATTGCTCTTCTGATCCATAATCCTCAAAAAGTTTACGTGCCAACCAACTTTTTTGTTTTTCAGACTTTTCGGTGTCAAATCCAAATATGGAGAGGGTATTTCGGTACTGGTCTTCGTTGGGGGCTATCTCACTGATATAATTGAAATAGCATTTGCCGTTTCTTGGATGTCGAAAGCCTACAAAACCATTCTCTTGGGAAGATATTGTCAGTTCCAAAGAGTCAAACAAATAACGATGATTCTTTTCTTCTTTCGGAGCAAGCCGAAAATTCTTATCCAGTTCCCCTGTAACTTGGTCCCTTATAAATTCTTTATTCAACTTCTTCGCAGGTCGCTTTATCATATCCAATATCTCTTGTGAGAGAATAGGTGTAGTAGTGTTCTGATAAAATTGATGCCGCGTCTGTATGCATTTCGCCTTATTCTTACCATACATCATTAGATATAGAGGATGAGTATAGGGGTTCTTGTCGAAATCATTGTTCAAGTAAGCCATGCCCAAATTCAATGTTGCACTGAAAAACTTCTGTGCAACTTGACCGTAGACTTTATGCCATGCTAAATCAGCGAAACCTAAATATACTGGAGCCTTCAAGTGTTCTATGTCATAATCAGCCATATCCGTAAGACCCAATGTTTGAGCTTTATTCATAGCCTTTCCTAAGTCTGCCTCACGAAGATAAAACAGGTTGAATATCTGTATAATGCCATCAAGCTTTTGTCCTTTTGCTGCATAATATTCTGAGAACAACGTTCCGATACAGTTCATAGTTGGGTCAGGGTTAAACTCATACCATTCCGCTTTAACTTCGTCATCATCAAAAGTTTTTAGCTCTTCTAAGATTTCTGACGATGTTATTGGCGAATGGTCAAGACTTTTAAAGTTAGAGGCACCAGGATTCTTCATTACAATAGAACCTTTTATCTCCCATGAGTTCCCAAACTGCAGGAGAGTCCTCCATCTGACTCCGTCTGCTTTTGCATTTAGAGATGTATAATGTGTAAAAACTTTCATTTTAGCTTTCCTATTGATGATAAAAACATTCTAATAATGCGACCGATAGACCACAGAAGTTCATCATAAGGTCTAGACCCACCACTAAGTTGTCTTGTATGAATAACCAGTTTGTGGGGATTCAACTTGTCGTCATAATGAACCCAATAACGTTGTGGTCTTGTTGTAGAGTCCTTTGGCACAGACACTTCTTCTGCGAATACAACTCCGAACGTCTCATTTATTTCTAATTTATCACCATGATTCACAATGTAATCAGGTCCGCAAGCGAGAATGACGACAGGGAACGACTGTATAAAACTTGACTCCTTGAAAAGTTGTAGTTTTTGGGGTAACGTACTCTTGTCAGCATCCTTTGAACGCTTTTTGCAATCTTTGTTCAATTCTGTACAAAAAGCCTTTTCCTCAAAATCAAGCACTTCACAGGTATGAGTTCTCTCTGGATGATATATTCTATCTATTACTTTTTGGTACTTATTCCATGTTCCACCTTCTCCTCCGATTTCCTTTTTATCACGAGTTGCCCAAAGATTTTCAAAAGTCTTTCCATTGATTTTATTAAGACATGAGTCAGTATGCTCTCTTTGCCCAACAACAGCCTTGCTCGGCTCACACCCAATAAGCAAGATGTCTGCTAAAGGGCTTCCCTGCCCAATAATGAGATCGCTATCGTTACAGGCTTTTACATAGTCTCTAAATTGTTCACTTCTTTCTTCCATAGTCATATAATTTAGTCCACCCACGAGTAGAGGTTCGTTTTCAAAGTTTACCATTGCAATAACACATTTCTTCCAA